>CAZMRE010000325.1:0-2784 GCA_964568545.1 uncultured Deferribacteres bacterium
GAAACATAATCAACAAAACTTTTGTACCAGTTGGAAAAATTTGGGGTTTTTGAAAGCCCATTAATGTCATCAAGAATTATAAAAAGCCCTCTCTTTGTATCCGAAATATTTTTATAAATATTCGCAAGTGCTTCCGGAAAATTTCTTGATAGATCTTCCAATTGATCTTCAGGCGGATTAAAACTGACTGTGAGCCCAAAAAGATCAACTTCTTTGATATATTGTCCAAAAAATCCGGAAATTTTTTTAAACCAGTTTTGTGAATTGGATTCCTTTAAAATTTGCTCAAAAATCCGACGCACCAATTCCCGAATATCTAAAACGCCTCCTAAAAAAACGTGAATACCCAGAAAATTTTCACGGGATACGGCGATTCTTTCAATATATGCGCCGAGAGAGCTTTTTCCAATTCCCCTTTCGCCGGATAAAAAGATATTTTCCTGACGTCCATCTGCCGCTTGGCGAACAAAACGCAATATTTCATTTACTTGCTTTTCCCTGCCGACAAATAGATCATACGGCGCAGGACTGCCGGGTGTAAAGGGACTCGTTTTTTGCTGATTAATCAATTTTCACTCTCAATTTTCAAAGAATAAAATCCATTCTTTTCCACAGGTTATTTTTTCACCACAGCCAATTTTGCCACCTTAGATTTCCCCTCTGCTGTGGTCACAACCACCAGATAAATTCCGCTGGAAACAAGCGCACCATTTTCATCTCTGCCGTTCCATGATATTCGAGCACCCAAAACCTGGTCTTCCGGAAATGATTTCACCCGTTTCCCTGATTCGGTGAAAATAAAAACACTGCTCTCTTTTGCCAGATTGTCAATGGTAAGTTTTTCATTGCCAGCTCCAATCAAAAAGGGGTTCGGATACACACGCAATTCGGATAAATCATTTTTGGGTGCCGTGTACGGCGTCACAAACCGTGAAAGCCCCTTCGTCGTGCCGATAAAGGCCTCCCCTGTTCGTGGATTGAACGCCACATCCTGGACATTGTTGCTAGCAATGGGACTGTTTTCCGTCGTGTAGTGCGTCCACCGGTAACCATCGGGATCCAGAACACTCAAACCGGCACTTGTACCAATCCATTTGTTATTCCGGGGATCAATCGTAATGGAATTAATGTCATTTGTAATCAGTCCGTAGCGGGGCTGGACATTTCCATCCAGATAGAAATCCAGACCCTCTTTGGTGCCAATCCAGAGCGCTCCAAAATCGTCTTCGGCAATGGCCGCAATGGCGTTGCTCTCAAGTCCGTCGGCCGTAGTTAAATTGCCCATAATTTGGTCGTCCGACTTATCCAGCGGGGTACCATTGTCGGAAAAAACACTGATTCCACTGCCTTCTGTCCCAATCCATTTCCAACCGCGATGATCAATAAACAAGCAGGTTACTTTGTCCGACGAAAGCCCCAATTCCGATTCCGAGAAATAAACCCATTGAGAATCGGGCGTCATGGCAGCCAGTACCTGATGATTGTAGGCATAATAATTGAGCATCCAAACGGTTCCCGTCTTTTCGACCTGAATGTCCGTAATGACGGAGTATCTTGTATCTTTTGGAATGCCTGCCAAATACCCAGTAGACGGATTAAAAATCTGAATATGATGATTCTTAACCAAATAGACCCCCCCGCCCCAGGTGCCCATCCACACATTTCCTGCCAAATCAACGGCGGATGCCTCCACATTATCAGAGGGAAGTTTTGAATTATGTCGGTTGAAAACCGTCCAGGTTTGGCCGTCGAAACGGCCAAATCCCCAGCCGTAAATATTGGCTGATCCCGTCCAGAGATTATTATTCTGATCAATTGTCAGTGCCTTAAAATTATTTCCGCCGGGGCCGTTTGGAATCAGGACTTTTGTTGAATCCGTTTTCGGATCAAACCGGGCAACTCCCTCACCATCGGTACCCAGCCAGAAATCTCCGGTAGAATCAATTGCCACAGATGTGACCCGATCAAACCCCCCTTTGATTAACTTCCATTCACTCGATGGCTGATAGCTGTAAATACCCGTTTGGGTAATGGCGTAAACGATTTGATTTTTCTGATAAAAGTGCTGCACCTGAGCGTTCCCCAGTCCATGAGATGCGGGAAACCAGCGCCCTTCCTCAAATTGTGCCACGCCGAAATCGGTCCCAGCCAGAATAGTCTGGCCTTTCGCAAACAACGCCGTTATTCCATTTGAGGGCAATCCTTCGCTGGTCGTAAAGTTCTCCCAACTCTGAGGCGCTTTTAGATTGACCTGCCGCAAATCGGCACGGGCCACGCCGTCCGGCGTGCCCACCCAGATGTACGGGAAATCCACAGCCACAGCGTTAACTTCCGCTTCAATGGGAAATTTTCCGAGATTTTTGTAGGTTTCCTTCACCTCCATCTTATCAAGTAGGAATAAACTGACGCCGATATTGAGTCCGATAAAGACACTATCTCCTAAAGGAACAATATCCTTTATCTGATTGCGACTAAAATCATCAATGACCTGAATACTTTTATCAACGGGATTGTACACATTAATGAGTCCATTTGTAAATCCGAACCAGAGGTTGCCTCTGTGATCTACAGCAATGTGAGCCACATCGTTGTAGCTTAGTCCCTCTGTATTTGTCATCGAAAGGGTTTCCGCGCCATTCTGCGAAAAGGCAACCACCCCGCCATTGGTCGCACACCAGATGGACTGATTCCAGGAGATTAGATCACGAATATGCGATTTGTTTGTAAAGGTTTTCCAATCCCCCACATCGGCAAAAATCAAGCGATTGCCAAGAATAAAAAGCA
>CAZMRE010000326.1:0-2773 GCA_964568545.1 uncultured Deferribacteres bacterium
AGCCCGAATGGATTCAAACCGGGGAGCTTAAAAATTTTCAAATTGACGGAGATGAATATTTTCACACGGCCTATCGGCCGGAGGAAATGGCTGCGATGGCTGAAAAAGCCGGGTTGCGCGTGTTGCAGCAGGGAACCCTGGAATGGGAAATCAAGTACGCGACCAAAATTCCCGTGCTGATTCTTTGGAGCATTCGATGGATGAACGGGCATTTTTTTAAAAATCCGAAAGTTGAATCCTGGAATCTGAATTTGTTCGAAAAATTATCCAATCTGTTTTACGAGATTGGGCATTCGACCGGTTTGGAAATCCTCTTTCATCTGTTCATTAAAGAGGGTGTACGTTCCTACGTGATTTTAACAAAAGAACAGGGGGAATAATTTTATTTGAATCCATTTAATCTGAATTAAGTAGAGCCACCAAAACACGAAGATCCAAAGGGATACAGATAATGCCTTTTCTGGGTCGTTCTCTTTTTTGCTTTTCTGGAGGCACGGTTTTAACATTTTAATTTCTTTGTGGCTTTGTGCCTTGGTGGCAGCAAACGCTTAAACCAATAGTACCCAAAAGCTTGTTTTTTTAGGCGGGAGTGGTCAAAATGAAAAAAGATTCCATTCAAATTGTGTTGGGCGATTTAACCCAAATAAAATCAGATGCCATTGTTAATCCTGCAAACTCGTTTGGCAAAATGGGGGGTGGCGTGGCCGGAGCCATTAAGCGGGCGGGCGGTGTGGAAATTGAGAGAGGGGCTGTTGCACAGGCACCCATTCCCGTGGGAAAAGCCGTAGCCACAACCGCCGGATCTCTTGCCAGCAAGTACGTGATTCACGCACCAACCATGGAAAAACCCACACAACGAACAACGGTTGAAAACGTAAAACGAGCGGTTGATGCGGCCCTGTCAGTAGCAGACCATTTACATTTAGAGTCACTTGCATTTCCGGGAATGGGAACCGGTGTGGGAAAAGTTCCTTACGATGCAGCCGCCAAGGCGATTGTTTCGGTCTTGTTATCATTTGAAGCAAAATCTCTAAAACGTGTTTTTCTGGTCGATCGAAATAAAAAAATGATTCAGGCGTTTCAGGAAGCGCTAGTGCGTTCCCAAAATGGATAGTTATAGGTTAAAATCCAAAGCACGAAATTTGAAATCCGAATCAAATTCGAATGGCCAAAATTCAAAAAGAAATAGACCACTTAGCAGGGCACAAATGTTTGTGAATTCTTTGAGTCTTCGGGTTTTGGTGGCTTTTAATGCGGCCAAATTTTTATTGATTTCCTGATATTTTATACGTAGATTAAAAAGTTAAGAGAGTACTTTTAAAATCAAATAATTGTTATTTAAATGACCGTTACAGCAATCGCTCATTCAAATATTGCACTGGTAAAATATTGGGGGAAACGCGATGATCGGCTTAATCTTCCGGCGGTTGGGTCTATCTCGATTACCCTTCGGGATTTGTTTACCCAAACATCCGTCCGTTTTGATGAATCCCTGAAAAAGGACAAATTCTTACTGAACGGTTATTCTGCAAACGAAGTGGATACCGCAAGAATTTCTAATTTTTTAGACGAACTGCGTCGATCTTCAAATAAAACTACGTTCGCATTTATCGAAAGCAAAAACAATTTCCCAACTGGTGCCGGACTTGCGTCTTCGGCTTCGGCCTTTGCGGCGCTGGCTTTGGCTGCATCCCGCGCTCTGCATCTAAATTACACACCTCGGGAATTGTCAATTCTGGCACGGAAGGGTTCTGGTTCTGCGGCGCGTTCTATTTGGGGAGGCTTCGTGGAAATGGTTCGCGGTGAAAAAGAAGATGGATCCGACAGTTTCGCTGTTCAAATTGCCGATGAAAATTACTGGCCGCTGGATGTTATTATTGCAATTACCACGGAGAAGAAAAAGGCAATCAGTTCCACAGCGGGCATGAAGCTGTCGGAAGAAACATCTCCCTATTACAATGCCTGGATTCATTCTTCCGAGTCTGATGTCGCAGCTATGCGGGAAGCCATTGATAATCGTGACTTTGATCATCTATGTGAAATTGCCGAGCACAGTTGTTTGAAAATGCACGGACTCATGTTAGCCACACGTCCGGCTCTAATTTACTGGAATTCTGCCACGATTGAAGTTATTCATGCTGTAGTTGATTTGCGAAAAAATGGAATTCCAGTGTTTTTTACAATTGATGCGGGCCCGCAGGTAAAGGCCATTTGTGAACCCGATTATTCCGAACAGGTGAAATCGACCCTCGAAAATGTCAGAGGCGTCCGGCGTGTCATTCACACCACACTGGGCCCCGGCGCGCAAATCATTGAGGAAAACCATTGAAAGTCGTTACGAAAGTACCCGGAAAGCTGATTTTGTTGGGGGAATACGCTGTATTAGAAGGCGCTTCGGCGCTTGTTGCTACGGTGAATCGGTTTGCGCAGGTAACTCTTGAAAGCACAGGGGATTCTACATTTCTCTTGCAGGCGCCGGCAATTGACATCCCCGGAATGAGATTTTTAATTGATGCCAGCGGGAAAATCCATTTCCTGAAGAAGCCCCTGAAAAAAACAGCCCAAAAAATGCAGCTTTTTCTGTCAATTTTTGAATATGCCTTGCACTCGTTAAAAAAACACGGGAAATCGCTGATCTCATCAAGTATTTTGCTCGATACATCTGAATTCTTTTACCAGAAACGTTCGGCAAAGCTCGGGCTGGGTTCGAGTGCCGCGCTTACGGTGGCTTTAATTGCCAGCCTGTACGAGCAGGTAACGGGGCATCCACAAG
>CAZMRE010000327.1:0-2770 GCA_964568545.1 uncultured Deferribacteres bacterium
CCGAATTTTCCTGTTGAATCACCGAACGCATCACGCTTCTGGAAATGGCCATCATAATAGCCGACCCAACGCTGTGGCCGGAAACATCGGCAATAATGATGTCAATAAACCCCTGTTCATTTCTAAAATAATCAAAATAGTCCCCTCCCACATTTTTGGCCGTTTTACAATCTCCAAAAATATCCAGTCCTGCAACCGTTGGCGGCTGGGAAGGCAGCAGACTCATCTGAATGGTCTCAGCAATTTCCAGTTCGCGCTGAACCCGCTCAGTATCTTTTAGCTCTTCAATAAGATGTGCATTGTAAATGGAAATGGCGGCAATGGCGGAAATGCTGTTCAAAAGCATTAGATCATTCGTTGAAAACGGACGGTCATCTTTTCGGTCTGTCACATTAATGACGCCTATCCGCTTGTCTCTGACCTTTACCGGCGAACACAACATAGGAACCGAGATAAATCCGAAACTGGAATATCTTCCTTCCACATTTGCATGAACTTCTTCCGGCAAATGGCTGACATCCTCTATCAAAAGAGGGCTGCCCCGCCTGAGAACATAGCCGCTGACCGTACCCTCAATAGGCACCACAATTTTAATAATTTCTTCGGGCAATCCCCGTGACGCTTCCAGCACCAGCCGATCGTTGTTCTCATCGTAACTGAGGATGCTGGCCTTTTTAACATTCAATGCCTGAACAATTTTATCCAAAAGGATTTCATAAATCAGTTGAACCTCAAAAATTGCTCCCAACGACTCGCTTAAATCAAAGAGAAGATTGATCTCTTCATATTTGTCCAGAATTTCTTCTGATAAATTTTCCAGCTCGTATTCATTGGCAACGCACAATTTCAGGATTCCGAGCAGGGCTTCTGCTGTTTTATCCAGCAGCGTTTTTTGGGCGGCTTTTCCATTTTGTGAGCCCAACTGCAGTTCACCCAGAGAAACGTCCTGATAGGAAATTGGATATGCTGCCTGGCTGCTTCTAAACGCCCCGGCGGGATACGTCCACAGGGATGACTGATCCAGATCAACGATCCTGGCGGATAGATGATTCATTTTACAGATGGAATCTAACGCTCGAACCGCTTCTTTTTGCTTAAAAATTTCATCAAAAACCGTCTTGGAATCCAGAGCCATCTTTTTCTCTCAAATCTCTAGTTCAGATGTTTTTTCATTTGCAAATAATTCATGTGTTTATTTTTTTGATAACAAACATTATCCATTAATTGAGAAATAATAAAAAGTCCCCTTCCGTTATTTTTATGGGCCTCAGGTAAGTGAATGGTTTTGGGATCAAGTACAAACCCAGGGCCGGAATCAAAAATGCGAACGATTAATTGAGTATCATCAATAAAGAATTGAACGCGAATTTCCTTTTTTGAATTATTCCCGTGGCCATGAATTACTGCGTTGGAAAGTCCCTCGATCAAACACAACTCCACATCTTGAATAACTTTTTCTTGATTTGGCAAGAGCTGGTTGAGCAAACCATGCGCCCCAAGGCTAACCATACGAATGTTTTCCAATTTGCCCGGAAAAGACATGTCTATTTTAAACTTTTTCATCACGCACTTATTCAGTCTTCAGGCAAATCGACAATTTCAAAAATTTTATTCAGCCGTGTAACCTTAAAAATTGATTGAACTTGTGATTTCAGATGAGCAATCTTGACATCTCCGCCATTCATTTTCGCTTCCCGAAGAGCGTAGACCAGAGCCCCTAAACCGGAACTATCGATAAACGTGACTTGCTTTAGGTCAACCACCAGGTTGTGTTTCCCCTCAGCAATTAAATTCAGCAGATAGGTCTTAAATGTCTCCGCATTTTGCACATCAATTCGCGTGTCGTCAATACTAACGGTGGTATGAACTCCCTGCTTTTTAGTGGAAAGTTCCATTAAGATCATTCCTTATATTTTTCACATAGTCTATTTCCAATGTCAGGCCACCCTTTGTTCCTGCATTTGGGTAAAAATGGTTTGCCGCTGACGGCTTAAAATGGCTGTGCGAACGGCATCGCGAATATATTTCAGATCATTTGGCTTAATGGCAAAAAATGAAATTCCCTGGGTTCTGGCAGAACGCTCCAGGCGCTCAGAGGGATTTTCTGCCATTATAATAATTCGGATATTCGGGTTAATATCTTTAATTTTTTCAATGGATATTGGCACGTTCATGTCCCTTAAAAAATAGTCCATGATGACCACATCCACATCTTCATTTTGGGCCACATTCAGCAATTCTTCCACTGATGTCAATTTCCAGACCCGATACCGGGACGTACCCAGCAACGACTGAATTTTTTCCAATTCTTCTTTTTGATTTCCAACAATTGCAACCACCGGTTGATAGCGAACCATTGTTATCCTCACAATTAACTGATTAGCGCTTATTTTTGGCGGGTAGGTTTTTTGAATGAATCAAATGACCTTCTGACGCCTATTTATCACAAATAGCGTTCCACTTATTAATTTCGGCCACTTTGATGGAAAAAATGAGAAGTTTGATTTTTAATAAGTTAGAGGGACAACAAAAGGTTACAAAAATGTTTTACCTGTTACAAAAAAGAAAAAATGAGGCAATTTGCATTGGTGGAAAAAATTATTTCAGAAGGATCGACAGAAAATCGGCGGGACAAGAGCAAAAATTTCTGTTGGCAGCGCCCCGTGTGTTTGTAACCTCTTGTTATTTTTGATTGGATTCGGAAAAGGGTGACACGGCTCTTTGAGACAATCGGACGGCAACAGCGTTTGTGGCAAATTGCCACCAGGTT
>CAZMRE010000328.1:0-1432 GCA_964568545.1 uncultured Deferribacteres bacterium
GAAGGGAAAAATCACATGATTGGCATTTCGAAATACGGGGCTTATTTGCCCGTGAAGCGTTTGAAGATAGAAGAAATGGATCGGGCGGCCGGTGGCCCGGGCAGGGGAAAGACTGAAAAGGCGGTAGCCAGTTTCGATGAAGATTCCCTCACAATGGGCGTAAACGCCCTCTATGAAGCGGGGGCTCTGAATGAGGACTCGCTGAATGCGCTTTTTTTTGCCAGCACGACGCCTCCTTATCTGGAAAAATCAGCGGCCGCCTTGATTGCCGAAACTCTCCCGTTTAATCCTCCAGGTTTCACGGTAGATTTTTCAGGCACGCTCCGAGCCGCCAGCAATGCCCTCATTTTAGCGCAGAATTTTGGTGAGGCAAACGGAGCGAAAATCGCCCTGACTGCCGCGGATATCCGATTGGCCGATGTGTATTCGGCAGAAGAACGAGGCATTGGCGACGGTGCCGCGGCGATTGTTCTCACCTCTAATACCGATAGCCTGGCCGTACTAAAATTTGCCACATCTGTCTCGCAGGAAATTCTGGACACCTGGCGTAAAAACACGGATCAGTTTTTGAAAATGACGGAACCGCATTTTCGGCTCAAATACGGCTTCTCGGATGTGATCACACGCACGTTTACTCAATTTATGAAGCAATCCGGAATGGGAGTGGGCGACATTCAGCATGTGGCCGTTAATGCTCCCAATGTGAAACTTCTTCTCGGAACTTTGAAGCAAATCAATCTTGAACCGGCGACTCTGACTCTTCGGCTGTACCAGGAAATCGGGAACACGGGTGTTTCTTTCGGATTGCTCAATTTTCTGGCGGAGTTGGAATCGGCAGAAGTGGGCGAAAATATCCTTTGGCTGGATTACAGCGACGGTGCCAATGCGCTCCTGTTCCAGAAAACGCAGGAAATTGAAAACCCACGAATAGAGAAAGCCATCAACGATAAAATTTATTTAAAATCTTACAATGAATTTTTGCGATTGAGGAATCTGGTGGCGTCTGAAGCTGCTCCGATGGAGCCCTTTACGTCGGCTGTCATGAATTTTCGCGAAAAGCGGCAGAACTATGCCCTGATGGCGCAGCGGTGCAAGAATTGCGGCGAAGTGACCTATCCGCACAATCGCATCTGCCGGAAATGCAATGCCAAGGACAACTTTGACTACCTGCCCATTAGTCAAGAAGGAACCATTTTTACATTTACGAAGGAATATTTGTATCCGTCGCCGGAGGGCGTGGCGGTGACGGCCAGCGCAGATATGGATTCCGGTGTTCGCCTGTTTTTACAGGTGACCGACTCGGATTACGACAAAATTGAGGTAGGCCAGCGCGTGCGCCGCACGTTCCGAAAACTGCACGATGCCGGCGGATTTCACAACTATTATTGGAAGTTTCGGATCATTGAAAAGTAGAAGCCACGGATTCACGAAT
>CAZMRE010000328.1:1532-2765 GCA_964568545.1 uncultured Deferribacteres bacterium
TGGCTGCAAATAAAATCATTCAGGAGTGAGAAATGAGTTTGAAAGATAAGGTCGCCATTATTGGCGTTGGATGTACAAAATTCGGGGAGAATTTCAATCTTGATTACAAAGACATGCTGGTTGATTCCTACACGGAAGCCCTGGAGGATGCCGGCATTGAGCCAAAGGACATCGACGCTGCCTGGCTGGCAACGGCTTTTCCCGATATGGCGCATTTTGAGGGCAACAGCGGAAGCTCTCTGGCCGAGCCGTTGAATCTTTACGGTCGTCCCGTTACGCACGTCACCAATTACTGCGCGACGGGAATGGATGCCGTCCGGAATGCAGCCATGGCCGTGGCTTCCGGCAATGCGCGGTTTGCCTACATTGGCGGTGTGGAAAAAATGCGCGATGTGGGCCCGCGGGAGAGCCTGATCTCTCAAGTGGTGAAAACAGGCCATCCGGTGGTGGGAAAGGGCGCCACGGCTCCGGGCATGTTTGCCATGCTGGAAACCCGCTACATGGCCAAATACAAAGTGGACCGCACGCCCTTTGCTGAGATTTCGGTCAAAAATCACTACAACGGCAGCCTGAACCCAAAGGCGCATTTCGGTCGTCCGGTTACCATTGAAGCCGTTCTGAATGCGCCGATGATTGCTTACCCGCTGAGCCTCTACGAATGCACGCCGGTAAGCGACGGCTCCGCTTCGGCCATTATTACCACGCCCGAAATTGCAAAAAGTCTGAAAAAGGATTACATTTTGGTGAAAGCCATGAGCCTCTCCATCGACGCCGGTTACACCCCGCAATTCGATAAATACAACGAATTTCTGGGATTTAAAGCCACACAGAATGCAGGCATTATGGCGTACAAGGAGGCTGGGATCAAAAATCCTCATGACGAAATCGATTTTGCCGAGGTGCACGACTGCTTCACGATTACGGAGGTTGTCAATTACGAAGACCTCCAGTTTTGTCCCCGCGGCGAGGGCTGGAAATTTGTGCACGAAGGGCGTTCGTCTATGGAAGGTGAATTGCCGGTAAATCCTAGTGGCGGATTGCAGTCAAGCGGACACCCCATCGGAGCGACCGGCGTGCGAATGGTCTACGAACTGGTAATCCAATTGCGGGAAAAAGCGGGTAAGCATCAGGTGAAAAACGCCCGCGTGGGTTTAGCCCATAACCTGGGAGGCCCAGGCTCCGTCGCCAGCGTGGCGATTCTGGCCCGGCCGGATTGATTCGTTCGCTAAATGG
>CAZMRE010000329.1:0-2759 GCA_964568545.1 uncultured Deferribacteres bacterium
GCGCGGTCGAAGGCCAGTTGGCGAATCACTCAACGACCATAAAGGCAATCCCGTATATGCCAAACTCGCAAAGGCAGAGATTTCTTGTTTCTAATAACCAATTAATGCAAGCAAGATACTTGCCTTACATTTTTAAGTTTTTTCGTTCAGACACTAACTATCTGTTTTAATTAAAATAATCTTCGTGCCTTACGGTCTTTGTGGCAAGGATTCATGAATGATGTAGGCAAAACCCAATCAATCCTTGTACAATCAGCATGATTTATCATGGTGAAAGAGGGTACGGGTTTGAAGCGAGAAAATTGTTGGCAGAAAAGTGACCATGGCGGACTCAAAAAAACCTTGATGTTTTACCCGAAGTTCTCTACATTTTAAATCATTTAGAAAAAGGAATCGGATTGTGGAAAACCGCATTTATTATTGGGCCGGATTTTTGGGGTACAGCATTCTGGTTGTTGTAGTCGGATTCGTTATTTATTGGAAGGAAAAACGAAGCGGGCAGGAGTACGATAATCAAGCCTTCTGGACGGCTAATCAAAAATTGTCCGGATATTCGATCGGGCTTTCCATTTCTGCCAGCATGATGTCCGTTAGCTGGTCCTGTGTGTACGATGTACAGCTTTTCTATTGGTACGGATGGGGGGGATTATGGCTGTTGGCAATTCCCTGGCTGATTACGATGGGAGGCTTTTATCTCTTTTCACCTCTTTTCAGGCGATTGCGTGTTTTTTCTCAGCCGGAACTTCTGGAGAGGCGCTTTGGCTCCCGTGCCCGGCAATTACTGGCTCCCGTACTCATTTTTGTATTTATTACCTGGGCAGGGGCGGAAATTTATGCAGCCGGAATTTTAATTGCGCCCTTTTTGGGAATTTCGCTTCCGTGGATGCTTTTCCTCATCGCCTTTGTGGTGGCTCTTTATTCATTTGCAGGGGGATTTGAAGCCGTTGTTTCGACGGATAAAATTCAATTTGCGATTGTAGCAATTTTCATTGCGGCTGCCGCTTATGTCGGCGTGAATGCCGCCTCCCGACAAGCCGGAAATTTTTTGGGCTTTTTATCGGCTGTTCCGGCACCGCCTAAAGCCGATCCGAAATTTCTTCAAATTATCTCACCCGGGCTGGCGCTGATCGGAATGACCTTTCTGGCCTATTTGCCGGGCTGGTTGGTGGAAACCGATGTGTGGGTTCGGCTGCAAGCGGCTTCCAGCAACAAGGAAGCCCGAAAAGGAATCGGTGTAGCTGCCTTCAATTCATTTCTATTTGTAGGAGTTTTACCGCTGCTAATTGGCCTTTCCGCCCTTTATTTGTACCCGCCCCTCGGTTCGCAAATTCCGGATAAACTTAAGGATGGTGCCCTTATTTTTACGGTTCTTTTGCAGGATTTTGCACCTGTCTGGCTGAGCCTTGTGCTCAGCATTGGCCTCATTGCTGCGGCAATGTCTACGGTAGACACCTGCGGCAATGTGGTCGCACTTTCACTGTCCTATGATTTGCTGGAACCGGCTCTGCAAGGGAAATGGTCTGCCCAAAAACTGAATCGCCTGGCACGGTGGGTTTCAGTACTTGCGATCGGGCTGGCGTTCGTCTACGCTCTATTGACGAATTCTCTCTGGGATATTTTTTACCTATCTTCCGGATTGTTAACCACAACCATTTTCTTTCCTATAATCGGAGCATTCTTAAAAAATACCACCCAATTACAGATTTATCTTTCCATTAGTCTGGGGTTTTTAGGAACACTGGGAGGCTATTTTTTGGAAAAATTTCATTTTTTGCAGGCGTTTGAACCCGGTTGGCTGGCCGGCACGGGTTTGGGATATATCCTTTTCGGATTTTTCCTCAGCGCCGTTGGTTTCGCCCTTGGAAAAATAAATCGTGAATTTTGATCCCACAATCAAAATCGGCAGCCCTTCAAAATCAAATCAAACAAATACGACTGTTTGGACATTCCGCTTGATTTTTAATCAAAAAAATGATAATGTATTAATATATTCGGCAATTTCAAAGAGAAGCAAAGGAGAAGCGTCATGAAACGACTGAGTATTCTGTTGGCGGCAGTTTTTCTGATATCTTCGGTGGAAGGAGCATCGGCTTTTGGACGGTACGACAACGGGCGCGTAACCATTGTTAAGTTGGGCTATTTTGCGCCGAAAGATGTCAAACCGGGTTTTATGGGATCGCTTATGCTGGGAAGTGCCGTTGACGAAAATGTGGATGTCGGTGTTTCCATTGGCTATTTTTCCCGATCGTACAAGAAAAATCAAGTGGTGGCTGAGGAGGTCTCTGCCGGTGGCGTTGTCCAAAAAACGGTTCAGCAAACCATGGATTTTTCTACGAATGCCATCCCAATTATGGCCAATATTATGGTTAAATTCAGTTCGCGAATGCCGTTTACTTTTTTCATAGGTGGCGGACTCGGTTACGAGTTGCTCTTAAATAAGGAAACAAATTACGAGGAAAATATTTCGGAAAAACGATTTTATCATGGATTTGGCTGGCAATTGCAGGGTGGTGCCATGTACCGGATTGGGCGTCGATCCTGGTTTTTTGGCGAGATTTTCTACAACAATGCCACGCCCAGCCGAAATAAATCCAAGGATTCCAAGGGATTGCCCACCTGGGAGCAGGTCGATTTTTCCGGAATTGGGGCACGGCTCGGCTTTCGCTTAGGCGGGTATTAAGAAAGACATTCATCCCAGTGGACGGGATATTTTTGCTTCATATTTTTAAGTAATTGGCGATAATAAAATTATGAGTTAT
>CAZMRE010000330.1:0-2748 GCA_964568545.1 uncultured Deferribacteres bacterium
AGGATGTGGCGATTCTCCAATCGCCAGAAGGAGGCTTTCTATTCATGAAACATTTTTTGGTAACCGGGGGAGCGGGATTTATCGGAAGCAATTTCATTCATTATTTGTTGGAAAATTATTCAGATATCGAAATTACGAATATTGACAAATTAACGTATGCCGGGAATCTGGATAACCTGAAAGATATCGAAAATGATCCGCGCTACCGATTTGTAAAAGGGGATGTTTGCGATGCCAAAGTCGTTGAACCTTTAATGAGAGAAAGCGATGTGGTGGTGAATTTTGCCGCCGAAAGCCACGTGGATCGTTCCATCGGGAGGCCAGACGATTTCATCCAAACAGATGTTTTTGGTACCTTTGTGCTTCTGGAAGCTGCCCGGAAATTTGGAATCGAGCGATTTGTTCAAATTAGTACCGATGAAGTTTATGGAAGCACCCTGCGTAACTCGTTTAAAGAAACCGATCCTCTCATGCCTTCCAGCCCGTATTCGGCCAGCAAAGCCGGCGCCGATCGTCTGGCATATTCCTATTTTGTTACCTACGATTTGCCGGTTCTGATTACCCGTTGTTCCAATAATTTTGGGCCGTACCAATATCCCGAAAAACTCATTCCGCTTTTTATAACCAACGCGATGGAAGATAAAAAACTCCCGATTTACGGGGATGGTAAAAATGTGCGCGATTGGATTTACGTGGAAGATCATTGCCGCGCCATCGATGTGGTTATGCAGAGGGGCAATCTCGGGGAAGTCTACAACATCGGGGCAGGAAACGAGAAAAATAATCTGGAAATTACCGACTATATTCTGAAAAAATTGGAGAAACCCGAGAATTTGATGGTTTTTGTGGACGACCGCCTGGGACATGATCGCAGGTACTCATTGAATTGGAATAAAATCAAACAGTTGGGATGGAAGCCTTTGGTTTCTTTTGAAGAAGCCATGGACAAAACCATTGACTGGTACGTCCAAAACCGCTGGTGGTGGGAAAAATTAAAAAGCGGTGCCTATCTTGAGTTTTACAAAGATCACTATAAAATTGACGATTGAAAGGGGTCAGGGAAATGGATCTTAAGGAAAAATTGGAAAAGAAGGAAGCCAAAATCGGTATTATTGGATTGGGATACGTAGGGCTTCCTTTGGCAACAGATTTTGCTGATCATGGATTTCAGGTGTTGGGAATTGACAGCGACCCTACGAAAGTGGATCTTCTTAACAAAGGTCAAAATTATATTGCCGATGTCAGCGATCAAAGATTAAAAAGGGTGGTTGAGAAAGGATTTTTTAAGGCAACCACTAGCTACGATCAGGTGGGGGAATTGGATGCCATGTTTATCTGCGTACCAACTCCTTTCAATCGAAATAAGGAGCCGGATATTTCCTATATTGTTGATGCTACCAATGGGATTCAACCTAATCTTCGCCAGGGACAGGTGGTTATCTTAAAAAGCACAACGTTCCCGGAAACCACGGAGAAAGTGGTTCAGCCCATTCTGGAAGCGACCGGATTAAAGGTTGGCAAGGATTTTTATCTGGCGTTTTCTCCGGAGCGAATTGACCCGGGGCGCACCGATTTTAACACCGAGAACACACCTATTGTTCTGGGCGGTGTCACACCTAAATGTACCGAAATGGCCAGGGCCGTTATCGGGCAGGTGACGAAACACATTCACGTGGTTTCCTCACCAAAAGCGGCAGAAATGACCAAACTGCTGGAAAATATTTTCCGAAGTGTAAACATTGCGCTTGTAAATGAATTGGCGACGCTTTGTGACCGAATGGGCAATATAGACATGTGGGAAGTCATTGACGCGGCTGCCACCAAACCATTTGGCTTCATGCCCTTTTACCCAGGCCCCGGAATTGGTGGACACTGCATTCTGGTCGATCCGTATTATCTGTCATGGAAAGCGCGCGAATTCGATTTTCATACCAATTTTATTGAATTGGCTGCAGAAACCAATGAAAGCATGCCTTACTATGTTTACGGACTGATCGTTCACGCATTGAGCGAACACGGCGTTCCGTTAACCAATGCCAAGGTTTTGCTTTTAGGTGTTGCTTTTAAAAAAAATGTTAATGATATTCGAAATTCACCCGCCCTGAAGATTTTTGACATTTTGGAAAGCAAGGGCATGAACTACGTCATGTACAACGATCCGTATGTTCCGGAACTGAAAATGAATGGCAAAGCCTACCATTCTCAGAAATTGACGGCTGATCTGCTAGGTCTGGTGGATTGTGTGGTGATCGCTACGGATCATTCGGATTACGATTATGATTTTATTGTAGACCATGCCAAATTGGTAGTGGATACCCGAAATGCCACAAAGCACGTCAAAAACGGACGCGAGAAAATTGTACGATTGGGCAGCGGTCGTGTTTTGGGCGATGGAGATTAAGATTAGATGAGGAATAAAAATATTAGCTATTTTGCTTGGTCAGTTTTTCTGTTGGGATTTTTTATTCTGCCATCCTTTGCACAGGCTCAAATTACTCCCACGAAAAAGCAGGAGAAAAATGCCTTTCAACAACCCCAGCAAATGCCTGAAAAAACTAAAGAGGAGCTTTCATTTCAGGAAGTCCAATTGAAATTAATGGAACAGGCCTTTGAAAAGCCGATTGATCCGAAAACCTATATTGTTGGGCCCGGGGATATCTTCTCCGTGGTTATTTGGGGTGATATTCAAAAATCTTTTCAGATTCCGGTAACGGCAGAAGGCCGATTGATTATCCCAACACTTGGTTC
>CAZMRE010000331.1:0-2746 GCA_964568545.1 uncultured Deferribacteres bacterium
AAAAATAGGCACAATAAGAAAGGGCGTTAACAGAAAAAGTGCCACGATGGTCACTACATTCACATCTGAAAGTATACAGGCCATATAAACAATATGTTACGAAAATCGACACCACCAAAATAATGATTTTTTGCTATATATTGTTTAACCTGGGATAAGAAGATAATTTCAGAAAAGCCAAACCTGGTGCTTGATTCAAATTTATTGTTCCAATTGAACAATATCCGCCAATTCGTCGTTGGAAAGCTCACCAATCCATTTTTCGCCTTTGGAAATGGCCAATTCGGCTAATTCCTTTTTCTTTTGAAGCATGTCGTTAATTTTCTCCTCAAATGTACCCTGCGTGAGAAATCGGTACACCATAACATCTTTGGTTTGGCCAATGCGGTAGGCACGGTCGGTAGCCTGAGTTTCTACGGCGGGATTCCACCACAAATCGAAATGCACCACATTTTTGGCAGCCGTTAAATTCAAACCGGTTCCCCCGGCTTTCAACGACAGAATCATGGTTCGGATTCGTTTTTCATTTTGAAAGAGCTCTACCATTTCGTCTCGTTTTTTTCGGGGAATGCCGCCGTGTAAAAATGGCACGTCTTTCCCAAACCCTTCCCGAATCATTTGAAACAGTAGCTGGCCCATTTCTCTGTATTGCGTAAAAATAAGAACCTTTTCATCATTCTCGTAAAAATTTTTCAGTAAATCCATTAGCAAAGACGTTTTCCCCGAAAGTTCAGGATTAATCTCCTTTTGCTTGAGAAAATGTGCCGGATGGTTGCAAATCTGCTTGAGAGCTGTCATTAGCTTTAAAATCATTCCCCGGCGGGCAATTCCATCGCTGTGCGCAATCTGGCTTAAATTCTCATTCACCACATTCTGGTAAAGAGCCGTTTGTTCTTTTGTCAGGGAACAATATTTATCAAATTCCAGTTTTTCGGGCAAATCCTGAATAATGGATTTGTCGGTTTTTAATCGGCGAAGAATAAACGGGCTGGTTAGCTTCAAAAGGCGATCCAGATTTTCCTGATCCCTGAAAACTTCAATCGGAACGGCAAATTGGTCTTTAAAATATTTCATGCCGCCGAGGTAGCCCTTGTTAGTGAAATCAAAAATGCTCCAATACTCAAGCAGGCGGTTTTCTACGGGAGTGCCGGTCATGGCAATTCGGATATCCGACTTGATTTTTTTAACTGCCCGGGACTGGCCGGTAGTGGGATTTTTAATGTTCTGTGCCTCGTCAATGATAACCGCTTTCCACCGGCGCTGTGTAAATTTTTTATTTTCATTTCGAATAATTCCGTAGGTCGTGAGAACAACATCCGACGAATCAATTTCCAATTTCCGGGCTATTCCGTGGTAAATACTTGTTCTTAAATCAGGAGCAAATTTCTCTATTTCCTTTTTCCAATTAGTTAGAAGTGTAGTAGGCACGATGATGAGCGCTTTTTTATCCAACTGATTTTCGTTTTTCAATTTCAAAAGAACAGCAATCACCTGAATAGTTTTTCCAAGCCCCATATCATCGGCAATGATACTGCCAAATCCTACCGCTGCGTTTCGCACCATCCATTCGTAGCCTCGCTTCTGGTATTCACGCAAGGTGCCCCGCAAGCCTTTGGGCAGTGCAACGGATTGTGTTTTCAGCAGCGCCTGAAAAATCTTCTGGCTCTGCGGAGAGATTCTAATGCGGGCACCTTCAAATTTTTCTTCCAGACCTATTTTCAGAAGCTCGGCGGAAGTCAGCTCCCGCTGCTTTTGTGCCTGATTGAGAATAGCGCGAATGTCTTTTTCATCAAGATAGACAAACTGGTCACGAATGCGCACGATTCCGGATTTGTTTTTGACCAGCTCTTCAAATTCTTTCACTGAAATCAATTCATCGCCCAGAGCAATTTTCCAATTGAATTGCAGCATCTCATTCAGCGACAGGAAGGTAACCGTCCCCGCACTTATTCCCTTGTTTTCCAGAGAAATAGAAAGCTTGGGACGAACCAGTTGCTGGAGAGCTTTCGGAAGCAGCACCCGAATTCCCAAAAGTTGCAGAACAGGCAAAATCTGGAAAAATACAAGGGGGAAATCAGCAGGAGAAATCAAAATGGAATGTGCCCCTGCCGAAGCAATGACCTCTCGAATTTCCGGGAAAAAATCCGACAAAAGCGAAAGGTCTTTCAAAACGGAAACCCTATTTTCGGCGTGGTTTTCGCTCTCCAGAACCTCTTTCAGTGAAAAAGGTTCGCTCATAACATCCTTTCTATTTTCAACCAGCACCTCTACACCAAAGCCGTCCAATGTGTCCGAGATTTTCAGCACAGGCACCATTGTTCGCTCGGAAAGCGTCAATCGGCTCAGCCACAATTGAATTGTAGCCGGAATTTCCTGATCTTCAAAACTCTTAACGGTAAGGACAGAATGCCTAAAGAACAAGCCTCGAATAGGATTGCCGAATGCCAAATCCTCAGCAAATTTCCCCACAAAATAATCGATAAAAAGAGAAGATAAAAATAAAAATTGCTCCTTTTTTTCCGGATAAAGCCGCACAAAATTTCTCGTTCGCTTTCGCCCTCTTCTCTGCGTAAGGGCAGGAACCTCTTTCATCAAAGCTACCGAATCGGGAGGCAAAGCTTCCATTAATTTTTCGGAAAATTCC
Organism: uncultured Deferribacteres bacterium; assembly: GCA_964568545.1. Lineage (GTDB taxonomy): Bacteria > Zhuqueibacterota > JdFR-76 > JdFR-76 > BMS3Abin05 > BMS3Abin05. The sequence continues at coordinate 2,645 of CAZMRE010000331.1, forward strand.
CGAACCGAGGAATCCAGGAGAGCTGGAATCCAACGAATGGCAAATTGATTGCTTGAAATCTCAATTAATTCCGGAATAAATGCGCCCGATTTCAGTAAGGAC
>CAZMRE010000332.1:0-2692 GCA_964568545.1 uncultured Deferribacteres bacterium
TTTTCTCTTTTGTAAGTTCCGAAATGGCTTCGGCAATTTCAATTTTCATTACCGATGTAACCTCCAAGCTTTTTTACCATTTGACGCGTTGCATTGCTTTTAGAATAATCCTAAATGGGATTTTTTTCTCACCCATATCATTTGAAATAATAATTGTTTCTTCACCAACCTGTTTGAGATTGCCTTTGATTTTATGAAGCCCTTTTTCATCCTGAAATTGAATTTCCAGAAATCGTCCAATATGACGCTCAAAATCCCTTTTTGTTTCTAATGGACGATCAATTCCAGGAGAGGAAACCTCAAGACGGTAATTATTTCCAAGGAGATCATCTAATTCCGTTTTCTGCATAAGCCTTTTGGAAATTCTGGTACAATCACTAATAGTGACGCCCCCGATTTTGTCGACATAAACAATAAGGATGTGATTTCGTTTTGTTCCTTTCAGGGCGAAATCAACAAGTTCGGCTCCCTCTTTTTCGATCACCGGTATCAGAATTTCTGAAATTTTTTGTTTCATCTTGAGAATCCCATACAATAAAAAAGTGGGTCTTTTGAACCCACTTTCGACGTTTAATATAAGAAAAAAAAAGATATTATGCAAGAAAAATGTTTCAAATTCAAAATTAACTAAACATATTCAATCGCATTGTACGATCACCACAATTTATCGTGGTGAAAATGTTTGCGAAACCCGAAACGGCAGAGTTCAAAATTAAACATTTTCTTGCCGATTATTGATCCTGTTCCACCACTTCAAAGCCAATCAATTTCGCTAAATCTTTAATCTTTTGCCTGTGATCTCCATAAAAAAGCACCTGGTGGTTGGTAAAGGCGCGATAATCAAAATTCCGGTAAACCTGCTTGGCATTGGTTTTAACCGTCACTTTGGTACAGCACGCATAATCCCTGTAGTTTTTCCAAATGGCCTCGCCGGAGACGACCTCTCCCGTCAATACGGATACTTTCTTCTTGAGAACATTTACCCGCAGTATAGTGGCCGTGCCTGTTTCGGGTAAATCCACATACAACTGAGGCCAGCGAACCTTTTCCCTGCCAATGGTATAGGGTGCGGTGAAATCATCGCCGTAAGGGTTAATGGGCGCCGAACAATGACAAACCTCCACGGCATCATTGAATGCATCTATGATGAAATCACCCATCAGTCCATTATACCCCTTCGTAAGATAATGGCCGATGGCAGAGGTGATCACACCTTCCATATCCGATTCGCAAACAGCCGGTATTCCCCTCCGTTGAAATTCCGCAATTCCCGCCGACATTGAAGGATACTGCTTCCCTTTTTGATTACCCACAAGGGCCCAACTCATACTGTCCACGGTTATAGCATTGGCATTAAACTTCTTCATAACTTTGTCCGCAGTCAGATATATTTTAGCCCCGTCTATGACATCCTTTTCGGTTACGCCCCCAATATTTCTTTTATTTTTTGCAGCTTTCGTAGGCGTTTCTTCCGCCATCCATTTTCGGGCGATTTCTGTGGCTTCTCTCTGGGGAATTTTCTCATATTCCTTAAAAAAATCCCGATAGTCCAATATTACGGCTTCCATGCCCAAATATTGTTTTAATCGGTTTAAAAGCAATTCCTGATCCAATCTCCACCAGTGCTCGTGAGGTTCCGTTCCAAAGCCCCTTACCTGAACATCTAATATTCGGGTATTTTTCATCTCGCGAATGACGTTAAACAGTCCCACTTTTTCAACTAAATCCTGAATCCTTGACTGGCCTACAAATTGGGATGCATCAAAATCACTGTAAGAAGCGGTTAGGAAATTCGTTTCGTTTTTCCTGGCAACATCTACCGCCCATTTAAATCCAAGTTGAAGCGAGGGAAAAGGATTGACGTCCACAATTATTGTGGGTAATCCGCTAAGTAAAAACCGCTTGTCGCAAAAACCTCCGAAAAATAGCAGCAATCCGTCCAAATCGCCTTTTAAATCGTCTATTTCTTTGAGAACAGAATTGCTTCTATCATCATTGGCATATGCCTGGGGATTCGTTTGCAGCGCATAATCCAGAGCATCTTTCCCGCCATAGTCTACCTGAGCCTCCCCGAGAAAATCTATTCCCTTACATTTGTCTCGTAAAAGATTCATTATTTTAGCCGAACTATCAGAAAGTCCGAAAAAAACTGTATATACTTTTGTTGCTTTTTCCTTAGGCATAATTAATCTCCGTCTTCATCCTATAAGGCAATAAAGAAGTGCGCATAAATAATTTCTGCCATTTATTCTGAGCCTGATTTGGGAAAGATTGGAGTATAATATTTCCATCAAATGCAATCAAAATTGGCCATTCTCAGGTGGCATATAGGTGGCAACTCTTCGGTATAAAAAATTATGAGAAGCCAAGATATATTCGAAATGCTATATATTTTTGAAATATGGCTATAAAACTATAACATATTATTATCTATGCAAGTTATGACCTTTTTCCAGCCGAAAAATATCTCCAATATTAGTGCCCCTGGGGTGACTCGAACACCCGACACGCGGTTTAGGAAACCGCTGCTCTATCCACCTGAGCTACAGGGGCGCTCTTTATTTACAATAACTTACGAAGCACCCGTTTTCACCAAACCCATTTTGGTGTCCATATAGTGTCCATTTTTTGCCATTTTTTTTGGATTTTTTGTCCAAATTCTCGGCAATTTTTCCACCGCTTTTTGCTTGTG
>CAZMRE010000333.1:0-2660 GCA_964568545.1 uncultured Deferribacteres bacterium
TGGTGGTTAGTACGAATGGTGATACAATTGTTGATCGAACCCGGGATCTGGAGGGTAGAGATTTCTTTGATGGATTTCAGCTTACTGTAAAAAATAGCTGGAAGGTTCGGAAGATTAAGAAATACTCTGGATGGTTCCCTTATCCGGATACCGCTTATGTGATCACATTTGCTCCCTTTGAGTTTGCAGGAATTCAGCCGCGAGGGGTCGATTATCCCCGGGATTACGAACTTATTTTTTCTGATGATCTTATTGGCAAGTCGGATCCTTTAACGGTTTATCAGAATGGGGTGCCCATTAAAATTCCGCCGCAGCCTACAAACTTTGTTGCGCTGGATCCCGGCACAGGTGATACGTTACATTATGCGTTTATCGATAATCCGTTCCGGCCATCATTTATTCCGGCAGGTTACTTTTCGAATCTTGATAATGTTGTTTTCTTTGAACAAACACCGGATACCACATTTATTACCTGGTCCCTTTCGATTACCGGGAATGACAGCACGGCTCACCTTCCTGGAACGGGCGATACCCTTCGCATTCGAACCAGTAAGCCGTTTCAGCCTGGTGATTCTTTTGTGCTGAAATCTCAGGCACCAAAGGTGAATTACAAAGTGGCGGCAATGGACTCGTCTCTAGATCGAATAAAAGTGGTTCCGAACCCCTACGTTGTGGGAGCTACGTGGGAGCCACCTAATCCGTACTCCAGTGGACGCGGCCCACGTGAGCTTCATTTTACCCATCTGCCGCCGGAGGCAACCATTCGAATTTACACAGTTCGCGGCGATTTGGTGGCAACAATTGAGCACAATTCATCTATTTACGATGGAACAGCAATCTGGAATATGTTAACGAAGGATAATCTGGATATTGCCTATGGGGTTTACATTTACTACATCGAAGCCCGGGATGCATCAGGTAAAAAAATCGGTGAGAAAATCGGCAAGTTTGCCGTGATTAAATAGTTTCCGTTGAAAAAGTGGCGTTCCCAGGGTCGTGATTTGGTAGAATATCACTTTATAAAATAAGGCTCGTGTTTGAAGATGAAATGCAAATTTTTAAAAAGAATCTAATACAAGATTTGATCGATTTGAGGACTGACAGATGAAAAAACTTTTATTTTCAGTGCTTATGATTAGTTGCCTGACGACGATATCGTGGGGGCAAAATGTTACAAAAGTCGGAACGACTGCAGCCCCATTTTTGAATATCGGCGTGGGTTCCAGAGCCATTGCTATGGGCGGCGCTTTTGTAGCTATTGCCAACGATGCCTCCGGATTGTATTGGAATCCCGGCGGCATAGCAATTATTAAGAACAACCAGGCAATTTTTAATCATTCAAAATGGCTGGCAGGAATTAATTTCGATTTTGCCGGTGTGGTTCTGAATTTGGGTGAAATGGGTCGGATTGGAGCCAGTGCAACAGTTCTAAGTATGGGCGACATGGAACGAACTACAGAGCTTCAACCGGAAGGCACGGGAGAAACCTTCAGTGCCGGGAGCTACGCGATAGGTGTTACCTACGGAAAAATGTTAACGGATCGGTTTTCCATTGGATTTACAGGGAAATATATCCGGGAGCACATTATGAATTCGGGTGCCAGTGGCGTGGCAATCGATATTGGAACGCTGTATCGTACGCAGTGGCGGAATCTAATGATCGGAATGAGTATTTCTAATTTCGGTACAAAAATGCACATGACGGGGCAGGATCTTCTCATTCAGCACGATATCGATCCGACCCGTCATGGAAACAATCCCAATTTAAACGCCGATCTGCAAACAGACTCTTATGATTTGCCTCTCATGTTTCGGGTAGGTATTTCCTACGATGCGCTTCAGGATTTTAGTAATCACAGCCTGATTCTAGCGTTGGACGCCTTGCATCCGAGCGACAATGTGGAAAGCATGAATGTTGGTGCGGAGTATCTTTTTCACAATATGGTGGCTTTGCGTGCCGGTTATAAGGAGCTGTTCTCACGGGATAGTGAACAGGGGTTGACGTTTGGAGCTGGCTTTCAGAGGAAAATTGTCGGGACACTGAATCTTCAAGTTGATTACGCCTATCAAAGCTTTGGTCGGTTAACCAGTGTCAATAAATTTACGGTTTTATTGGGATTCTAAAAAAGGAGGTGGTAGAATTATATTTTTGGAGCAGGCAAAGTGTTGTAATATTATTTGTGTGAATTAAATTAAGGAGGGTTTATGATGAAGCGTTTGTCAAGTGTTTTGGTCATTGCGCTGGTTGTTGTTTTAACAGCCGGCCTGGCACTGGCTCAAAACCCCGTAACATTTCAGGTAGACATGAGTATTCAGAAGCAGTTGGGAAATTTTGATTCTACCACAGATAGCGTTGTCATTCGCGGAGGTTTTGAACACTTAGTGGGTGCGACGGATTGGGCCGGCTACGATTTTTTGATGCAGCCGAGTAGCGGTACATCAGATGTCTACGTGCTTCAGGTTAATCTACCTGATTCTGCTGTAGGGAAAAGTTATGAATTTAAGTATGTCATTGTTCACATGGGACAGGATACATGGGAAAGTATTGGTAACCGAACGTTTACGGTGACTACTGGCGGTGCGGTTCTGGATACGGTTTATTTTAATGATCGCTCAACTCTTGGCACCACAGCGAACGTGACATTTCAGGCGGACATGAC
>CAZMRE010000334.1:0-2660 GCA_964568545.1 uncultured Deferribacteres bacterium
GTTCGCTTCACGAGCTTCTGTACAATCTGAGTCGCGAGAAAAATCAAACCATTGTAATCGTGACGCACAATCAGGAATTGGCGCAAATGGCTGATCGGGTCATTGAATTATTTGATGGCCGCATAAAGAGGGAAACGCAGCAAAATCGACGGGGTTAAAAATGCTGTGCCAAAAATGTTTTAAGAATAAAGCAACTGTCAAAATCACAGAAATAATTAATGGGGAAGAGAAAGAGTTGTATTTGTGCGAGAAATGTGCTCTTTCATTGGGAATTCAAAAAACCGTTAAGCAATTGCCTGAGCTTTTTCAAAGTTTGATGGTCGACGTTTTCAAGGAAGAACCGTCTCTTCCCGCCCGACATTCAGCTTCCTTGAAATGCCCCTATTGCGGAACAACCTGGGACGATTTTAAACGCACCGGATTGCTTGGTTGCGATAGGTGCTACGAAACTTTTTATCCGCAATTGCAGGGAGTTTTGAAGCAAATTCACGGAAATACGCACCATATCGGAAGTCGCCCCTCTGGGCAGAAAACGCCGGTGGTTCAAAATTTGAAAAAGTTGCAGGAAGAGTTGAAAAAAGCCGTCGCCGAAGAGGCCTTTGAAAAAGCCGCCCATCTTCGAGATCAAATTAGAGAGTTACAGGGGAAAATCACGCAGGATTAATTTGTTTACCCAAAAGAAGTGTTTTCGTTCAGACAGTGCAGAAAATTCCGTGAGCTCCAAAAATCGTAGAGCAATCAAGCTCGTCGATCCAAAGCCGCAACATTTAACTTCCAAAAAAGCAAAAACAGTCTTTTTGTCGAATATCCCACAGAAGCATTCCCGAAAGGGCTCATATTTTCCACACTTAAACCGATAATTGTTGAAAGGGAGTGTCCATTAGTGCCAGCAAATTTCAATCGAATTTTTATTTGCAAAAGCCTATTTTTTCGAGTAAATTTAAGAAGTAAATAATAAAGGCTTTCTGAAATGACGCTGGATTTTGACACACTTGTTTACGAAACACCTGCCTGGTTGGATTGTAATGCACCTGATTCTGATGTTGTACTTTCGTCTCGTGTTCGATTGGCGAGGAATTTGAGGAATGTGCCCTTTCCCAATCGCGCAAAGCCGGAAATATTGGAAGGGGTGCTGGATCAAGTGGAAGAGGCGTATTCCAGCGTTGAATTTCTGAGCAAGGCCATGTTCTTCGACATGGGGCAGTTGTCCAATGATGAGCAATACATTCTTGCGGAAAGGCGCGTGATCAGCCCGGAATTTGTGGGTAAGACTATTCCGGAAGGACTCATTTTAGGAGACTCTGGCCATTTCAGCATTATGATTAATGAAGAAGATCATTTGCGGTTGCAAGCGTTGGATTCGGGCTTTCAGCCCGAGAAACTCTGGGGATTGACCGAACAGATCGACCGGCAAATGAGTCACCTAATTGATTATGCCTTTTCCGATGAATTCGGATTTCTGACGGCCTGTCCGACAAACACGGGCACAGGCCTGAGAGTGTCTTTGTTTATGCAACTGCCTGGGCTTTCGATAACTGAGCGGCTTGAAAATGTGCTGAAAAAGAAACCGCCCTCGGGACTGATTATCCGTGGATTCTACGGTGAGGGATCAGACGTGATTGGGGATATTTACCAGATTTCCAACCAATTCACGCTTGGCTGGACGGAATGGCGAATTCTGGAAGATATTGAAGAGATTGCAAGAAACATCATCGAGCAAGAGCGGTTAGCGCGACTGGAAGTCATTGAAAATGATTCTGTTCATCTTGAAGACCGCGTATTCCGGGCACTTGGCGTGATTGAACACGCAAAGATCATTAGCTCACTGGAGTTTATTGAGTTGTTTGCTTCACTAAAATTAGGGATAGTGACGGGGCTGCTTCCGGAAATAGATCATCAATTGCTAAACGATCTGCTGGTGATGAGCCAGCCAATGCATATTCAACGAATGGCAGGCAGATCGCTAACACCTTTGGAACGAGACATATTTCGAGCGGACTTTGTTAGAAAAAATCTAATCCACCGAAGACGCATTTAGTGCCGCTTAATCAGTTTTAATATTGACTACTTTTTTTGATTGCTTGGAAATAAAAATTAACCTCTTAAAGATACAAGGCACAAAAAATGATTTATGGGGGAGGCACTAACGGAATCAAGATTCGGAGATAATTAAATGATGCGAAATAATTTTTCAAGCCGGGTGCAAATGGTTATTCAATTTTCCCGTGAAGAGGCCATTCGTTTGGGACACGATTACATTGGAACCGAACATCTACTATTGGGACTCTTGCGCGAGGGAGAAGGAATTGCTGCTGAAATCTTGAAAAATTTAGGAATAGATTTAGATGAACTAAAAAAGGCAATTGAAGAAACCGTTAAGTCTTCTGGCGAAACGGTGACGATGGGAAATATCCCATTCACAAAACGTGCGGAAAAAGTACTTAAAATGTCGTATGTGGAGGCGGAGCGGTATAAATCGGATATTATTGGTACAGAACATTTACTCCTGGCTCTTTCCAAAGAGCGTGACGGTGTTGCCGCTCAAATTCTCATGAGTTTCGGCGTAAATTATGAAGCCATACGGGAGGAGTTGGATAATATTATAAAAGGAACACCAACCATGCGGGAGGAAGGATATAAAAAATCAAAAACACCCGCAC
>CAZMRE010000335.1:0-2658 GCA_964568545.1 uncultured Deferribacteres bacterium
GCTTGTCCCGTTCAAATTCCACGAGCTGTGAATGTGGACCCACTTGAGGATCATCTGAAACGGAGTGGCTAAAATTGGCAAAAAAAACCAAAAAGAAAAGGATTTATTTTAAATATCGTCGTACGATTCAGATTGTAAGTTTTTTATTTTTGTTGGTTGTTCCCTTTTTAAACTTGATTGGATTTCACCTTTTTAATGGATGGTACCAATCATTAGGAGTTGGGTATTGGTTTATTGCTTCTCCTCTAGAATCATTTGAAAGTTTTTTGGTTTCACGGACATTTTTCCTGACACTTTTTGTGTCGTTCTTGACGCCTTTTTTTCTGGCGTTTATTCTGGGACGGGTGTTTTGTAGCTGGCTCTGTCCGTTTGGTCTTTTATCAGAGTGGGTGTCGGATTTACGTCAGTGGGCATATCGCAAATGGTCGCACTACCATCATCCGCCAGAGGCTCTTTTCCCGATTCCGCGATGGATTGTCTGGATTCTTCTGTCGATTGAAATCATTGCATCCATGATGGTGGGGACGTCTCTTTTTTCTATTTATTCGCCCCCCGGTGTTATTGGACGAGAAGCCATGCGTCTGGCATTTTTTCACATTTTTGGCGGGGAAATTATTTTTATTTTGATTTTCCTGACTTTTGAACTGTTCGTTGCCCGCCGTGGCTTTTGCCGGTATATTTGTCCGTTGGGAGCGACGCTTTCTCTATTCGGTGAAAAGCGTCTTTTGAAGGTTGAGCTTGAACCCGCAAAATGCCTGGATATTTGCAAAATATGCGACAATCATGAAATCTGTACATGGGGGTTGATGCCTAAATTGGGGGAAGGATCTTCCATTTATTGCACAAATTGTGGGGATTGTATCGATATTTGTCCGTTTGATGCGCTACGATTTAGCTGGAAAGGTAAACCTATAGGTTTATCTGAAAAAAATGAGCGAAAGTAAAAAACAAGCGCAACTGAATCGCAGGGAATTTTTTACGCTGGGATTTGGAACGCTTAAAGAAAAGGTCCCGATTGCCTCGACTGTAAGTTCGTTGCGGAAGCGGCAGAATCGAAGGCCTATTTTGCGCCCTCCGGGATCGGCTCCTGAAGAAATTCTGGCGGCGAAATGTACCAGTTGCGGCGATTGTGTTGTTGCCTGTGAATTTGAGGCCATCCGTCTTTTGGATCATCGCGCAGGAAAATATCAGGGCACTCCTGCTGTTATTCCAAGAATTCAGCCCTGCTTGTATTGCGACGATTTTCCGTGTGTGGAGGCCTGCAAAGAGGGTGCACTGGCAAAAGAATTCCTAAAAATGGGTGTGGCCGAAATTGACACCAGACGCTGTTTAAATTATAATGGTGGCTGGTGTGATTCCTGTTTTCAGAAATGCCCATTTTCGGGTGAAGCTATTAAATTTGAACCCGGAATGCATTTAAAAATTGATGCGGAATCTTGCACAGGTTGTGGTATTTGTGAACATGCCTGTCCGGTATCGCCACCTGCCATTCGCATTATTCCATTTGTAAAACCATAATTCATTATGGCGAAGAAGTTGATGGTCTCAACCAATATCGTTAATCAAATCCATAAAAATGGAGGAACTGATGGCTGAAGAAAAAGAAAAGGTTGAAGAAGGGCGTCGGAACTTTCTGGCATCTCTTCTTTACAGCGGAGGAATTCTCGCCGCTCTTGGGGGATTTACGGCCGGTCTCTTTCGGTTTGTTATTCCCGAAAAAAAACCGCCCAAAATGAAAGAAGTTTTAGTGGCTCATTTTGATGAAATTGAGGTAGGCGATGCCAAGCCCATGGAAGTGGCGGGACAAAAGATTTTTGTCGTCCATTTAAAAGAAGAGTATCGCGTTCTTTCTGCCATTTGTACCCATTTGGGTTGTATTGTTCAGTGGCAAAAGGAAAACCAGCAATTTTTTTGTCCCTGTCACAAGGGGAGATATCGTCCCGATGGAACAGTTATTTCCGGGCCTCCGCCTCGACCCCTGGATCATTTTAGAGTGGAGGTCAAAACCGGCCTGGTCTATGTCTGGATGAAAGAAAAATACACAGGAGGGCTTGTATGAGCGTACTTAAAAAAGATTGGTGGGTGGAAAGGGTCCCCATTGATTACGAGAAGGCCATGGGTGTTGTGCGCGACCTTGTGATCAAAGAACCCATTCCCGTACACATGAAAAAATGGTATTATGCGATGGGGGCCACGCCCCTGATTCTATTTTTGCTTCAAGTAACCACCGGACTGCTGCTGACATTTTATTTTATTCCTTCCCCTGACATGGCTTATGAAAGTGTGAGGCATATTCAGCAAGACGTTCCACTGGGGTTCTGGATTCGCGGACTGCATCGTTGGGGTGCAAATCTGATGATTATTGCTGTTTTCCTTCACATGATTCGTGTTTTTTTTACACGAGCTTACCGAAAGCCTCGAGAAATTAATTGGATTCTGGGTACCCTTCTTCTGGGAACAACCCTTACAATGGGTTTTACTGGTTACTCTCTTACCTATAACCAACTTTCTTACTGGGCAACAACCGTTGGAACAAACCTGGTTAATCAGCTTCCCTTTATCGGACATTGGCTCCTTACATTCATGCGAGGTGGTGAGGAGGTTTCTGCAAACACGCTAACGCGGTTCTTTGTTTTTCATGAATTGTTTGTACCCACC
>CAZMRE010000336.1:0-2657 GCA_964568545.1 uncultured Deferribacteres bacterium
TAATTAGAGTAACCTGCATTTGAAAATAATTGCGAATGGTTTTAAAATTCCATATTCTATAATAAAAAAGAGGACAATATGACTTCCAGATACTCTGCCTTAATTGTCAAATTAAGTCAAGTAATGAAAGTAGCTGTTTTGGCCATTTTGGTAGCCATTGTAACGTTTCTGCATTATAGTACCAAAACCTCCGTGCCTCAGTGGCATGAAGTTTATAAAACCCTTTATTTTATTCCAATTATTTTAGCTGCCTTTTGGTTTGATCTTGCGGAGGCGCTTGCGACGTCGCTTATTATTAGTTTAGTTTACTTGCCGCATGTTATTTTTCAGTGGGGAGGAAGTTTTTCCTACAACAGCAGCCGAATTCTGATGATTTTTCTCTACAATATTATTGCATTGGTTACTGGATATCTAGCACAGCGGGAGAAACAGGAACGGGTACGTTACAAGGAAGCAGCGGAGAAATTAGACGATTCCTACGAGCGGCTTAAGGAGCAGTCTGACCAGTTCAGGCTGATTGAAGAAAAACTTCGTCAGACTGAGAGGCTTTCCACTTTGGGGGAATTAACAGCCAGTTTGGCCCACGAAGTAAGAAATCCCCTGGGATCCATTAAGGGTGTGGCTGAAATCCTCTCCGAGGAGTACGAAGAATCTGGGGAAAATAGGGAGTTTGTGGATATTTTGCAGATGGAAGTTTCGCGGTTGAATGAAGTTGTCGGAAATTATCTGAATTTTGCCAAAACGAACCGTGTTCAAAAAAAGCCTACCAATCTGGTTGAGGTTTTACAATCCACTCTCGCGCTTGTGCGTGTGAAAATAAATCACTCCGGAATTAGGATGTCAGTTCACTTCCCAGAAGCGCCCGTTGTTGTTTTGGGGGATGAACATTTGTTGCGGCAGGCATTTTTGAATCTCATTTTGAACGCCATTAATGCCATGCCGGATGGAGGTGATCTGAAGGTGAATTTAAGCGAGAAAGAAGAAATAGTTGAAATTTGTTTGAAGGATTCCGGCGTTGGTATCCCCGAAAATAAAATGAAGGACATTTTTAGGGTTTTTTACACCACTCGGGAATCCGGGACAGGATTGGGGTTGCCAATTTCAAAGCGAATTATTGAGGGACATGACGGGAAATTGCTCCTTAAGAGCGAAAATCAAAAGGGGACACAAGCAATTATCATTTTGCCAAAAATTGCAGCGAACCATTCGAAGAATTTGTAATCGATTCTTGAGGTCTGTACGATGATTAAAATCTTGCTTATTGATGATGACGAAAGTCTCTGCCGGGTTATTGCACACCAACTCAGGCAAATGGATTTTCAGGTGGATGTTGCTCTTACCGGGGAAGAAGGACTGGAGGTATTTAAAAAGAACACCTACGATGTAATTCTTTCGGATATCAATTTGCCCGGAATAAGTGGAATGGAGGTTTTACAGCGGGTTCGGGAGCGCGATAAGGAAGTGATTTTTATTTTGATTACCGCCTACGGCTCCGTGGAAAATGCGGTCGCAGCCTCTAAATTTGGGGCGGACGATTATTTGATTAAACCATTCGGGAAAGAGGCCATGCGATTTGTCATTGAGAAAGCACTTGGTTTCCGGAAACTCCGTCAAGAAAATCGCAGGCTAAAAATTGAACTTTCGCAAAAATTTGGATTCGATGTACTCATTGGAAGAAGCCCTAAAATGGAGGCTCTTGTACAAATGGCTTCTCGAATGGCTGCCAGTGATTCTACCGTTTTGATCCTCGGAGAAAGCGGTACCGGGAAAGAATTACTGGCTCGGGGAGTCCATGCCAATAGCAGCCGGCGGGAAGGCCCCTTTGTAACCGTAAATTGTCCGTCTATTCCTGAACAATTGCTGGAGAGTGAGTTATTTGGACATGTGAAAGGAGCCTTTACAGGAGCGGTAAAGGATCGACGGGGGAAGTTTGAAATGGCCAACGGAGGGACATTATTTTTGGATGAAATAGGGGATTTGAAATTTGATCTCCAGGCAAAATTGCTTCGTGTGTTGCAGGAGCGGGAAATTGAACGAGTGGGCGAAAACAAATCGATTCCGGTAGATGTACGAATTATTGCAGCGACGAATAAAAATCTGGAGCAAATGATGAAAAATGGAAAGTTTCGGGAGGATTTGTATTATCGTCTACGCGTATTGCCCTTGATTATCCCTCCGTTACGTGAAAGAAAGGAAGATATTGTACCGCTTGTTCAGCATTTTATCAGAAAACATGGTAGTGGAGTAGATTACAAAATAAACCCGGATGTTTTGAAGCTGTTGGAAAATTACGGCTGGCCGGGGAATGTGCGGGAATTGGAAAATGTAATTGAACGTGCCGTTGTTCTGAGTACGAATGGAAAAATTACGTCTGATATAGTTAATAATGTGTCTGTGAAGCTCTCAATTCAGAGTCAAGCGGCCAATCATGGTCATTTTTAATGAATCGAGTATTTGGGCATAACCAACGAAACGACGACAGTTTATAGAAATATTGCGCCTAACGGAAATTAAAAGAGAAAAAATTGGTTGGAAATCCCTTCCAGACAATTTGGTTGCTCTTGCCAAATTCATGGAAAATAGAATAACGTTGAATATTGTCGATATGACTGATTTGGTAACAGATTGGAGTGCTGATAGAGCGGGGAAACTTAAAC
>CAZMRE010000337.1:0-2650 GCA_964568545.1 uncultured Deferribacteres bacterium
TCGCCTCGATACAACCGTGCTTCGACACTTCGACTTCGCTCAGTGTGAACTCCGCCCAGCAACCGCCTTCGGCGACCGCGTGTGGCAAATTTTCTTTCTAATGTAACTCCAGCAATATTAAGCAAATAAATAAAACTCGCAACGGTATAGTTTGAAATTCTATTTTTTATTCGAATAAAATTCGTGAATCCGTGGCGTCAATATTTTGGAATTGCACCTTCGCCGCACCGAGTAATTAGTGGTTGTCATAATGCACCCAACCTTATTTCTTCACCGTTGATTCCCAATCCGCAATCGCTTCAATTTTAACCTCTGTTTTCGGATCGGCAGTCCAGCGCTCGTTGGCATTGTACGTCCAACCCATATAATTTGATCCACCCCCGTTAATAGTCGTGATCAAAAAGCGGTTGCTCAAATGACCAAAGAAATTGGCCTGATCGCGTCCCCACTGTTGATCGCCGCCACTGGGATCGACAGGAATCCAGCCGTAATTGGGCAGGTACACTTCCGCCCAGCGGTGAAAGACATCATCGAATGAGGTGTTGTCTCCGCGAACCACCACGGAACCCTGATACCGCGCAGGCAATCCGGCGGCCCGGCACAAGGCCACATACACGAATGTGTACTCCGAGCACGAACCGGAGCCGCGTTCCAGAACTGTAGGTGCCACATTCCACCCCCCGGAAAGTTCGTAGTGCATGTGGTCAATCACGTAGTGGAAAATTTTGCGAGCCACCCAGTACGCATTGGTTTCATTTCCAACCACCTTCTTAACAATTTTCTGAAAATAGGGGTTGTGAATTTGGTACTTCTCTCCGTCGGCCAGATATTTTTCTCGAATGGTATTGGGAATATCCCGGAGGGAACCCACTTTTTCCGGGAAAATGTAATAGCGAATGTCAAAAATCTTCGCTTTCACTTTCATTACACTTTCCTGCGTGTGCCGGGGCGGCACGTTTTTATAATCGAATTCCGCAAATTTTTCTCCCCATTGATCCGAAACAACTTTAGGCTGTTTGGGAGCAAAAACAATTTTCCCCTCAATTTTTTGCTGGGGAAGATTTTGCGGGATAGCCAAAAAGACATTTAAGCTGTGAATCGTCCCCTGTCCCGAATTTCGCATTAGGTGAGTCAGCGTAATTGTGGCATCCCGTTCCGCCTGGAGACTGTAGGGCGTGTTGTCAATTTTCAATCGGTAGATTTTATTGGTTTCGTAATCCACATTCCAGAGAGAATGACCGTCCCAGGCCAGGCCATTTGGGTAGGGACCCGGAGAGGGCAAAACCATAATTACATCCCCGGTTTTTGGATAAACCATGTAAATTTCATTTTTCAGGCGATCGGTCACCCAGAGATATTTTCCGTCGAATGTAAGTCCGTTTGGGCGGGCCGTCGGGGCAGGAATGGAACGAATAGTTGTGCCGTCGTCCAGGCTGATTTGATTTAGAGAATGGCTGCTTTGGTCGGAAATCCAGAGTAGTTTTCCGTCAAAGGTAATTCCCTGCGGATGAGGCGTGGGAAAATCAAATTCGTGCAAAATGCGGCCGTTTTTCGGATCGATCTCAAATATTTTTTTGGCGTCTCGGTCGATATTCCATAGATGCTGCCCATCCCAGGCGAGACCAAGGGGCCAGTAGCCAGGCGACTCAATTTTTTTCAATACTTTCCCCGATGCCGGATCGATCTTGTAAAGAAGATCTGTTTTTCGATCGGCCGCCCACAGGAATTTCCCGTCAAATGTCAACCCGGTCATATATTTTGATGGTGAAGGAAATACCTGAGCCACATCTCCGGGTTTTGCAAAAGCCACGCTTCCCCACACCAAAACAATTGCCAGAAAAAAGGTAAAACGTTTCATGATGCACCTCCTAAGGAGTTAATGGTTTTCTACAGCTTAATCGGGAAGAATCACCCTTCTTCTTTTCAAACATCCATCATTTGGCCGTTTCAACAAAAATTCTGGCAGCGGTCGGTTCGCATAAATATATTTCTTTTCCCTTGTAAATGATTCCCACGTAGTTTCGGTAGTAAAATGGGAGGTCTTCTGAAAGACTTTTTCGGAGAAACGTGATTATTTTCCCCTGGACAATACCCTTTTTGGCCAAATCGGCGAGAACCAAATCACCCCCAATTACATTGACAATTGTTGCGTTTTGACCTGGTTCCAGAAAATTGGCCTGCACGATTTTACCATCAATCTGGACAAGGATTTTTGAGACTTCTCCTGATCCCAAAACCACCTCGTTTCCGTCAATTCTAAAATAAAGAGCATCATCGGGCAAAAAGCGCTTCACAGTCACTTCCTGTCCTATAGAAATTTCCAGAGCGTCAAATAGTTCAAACACGCTGCGTCCACCTAAAATTGCGATGATTGTGCCCGATTCTCCGGGAAGTAATTCATTTAAAAAGAGGGTTTCTTCTTTCAATTGAACACGTACGGTTTGGGCCATTCCCCGTCCCAGGATTACTTCTTTATTGGCCGCAGATACAATTAACGGGCCTGTTGGATTTTGTCGTTTGGAAGAAAAGAGAATTTCGATAATGTCACCCCGGGCAAGTGGAGTATTTTTTAAGGCGGCCGATTTCATTGCTTTGGGCGTTATCTCCAGAATTCGGTATCGCCCGGGCGAAGCATTTTTAAGAGAAAGCC
>CAZMRE010000338.1:0-2649 GCA_964568545.1 uncultured Deferribacteres bacterium
CTATTCTTGAATGATACGGTGATCTTTTGGTAAAGGAATAAAGTACCGGGGATCCTGGCGGCCAAATGTTTGGGGAAGATAATACGCAACATATTTTTCAATACCAAAATGGGGTTGTAGATGCTGGCGCATGCTCGAGCGAATGCGGGAAATAAGCTCCCGAATAATTTCAAACGAAGCCTTTTTCAAGTTTTCAGCTACACGCTTAAAATCATATTCTCTACTCTGGAAAAAATGTCCGTATATTTCACCGATTCTCTCCATATCAAATTCATTAATCAGTAGGGGATTGCGTTGTTCCATCAAATAGGCCAGGACGGCGATTTCCCTTGGCCTCAAATGAACGGTGATTGTTTGATCATTGGAGAATTTGAGAAGCAACTGTCTTTGAGAGGGTTTTAAAATCATGGTGGGTTTCTCACTCTCGTTAATCACGCGTTGTGCATAGTGTACCAATTGGTCAAACGGCAGATTCAAATTAATTTTTTCACTGATAATGCCACGCAGACGAATAAAAGGAATTTCAGCCAGATCAATCCGGATGTTTTCCGAGGGAAGGCGAATTTCTTCTTCTCCCCGATGGAAAACATATTCACCTGGCTGCTTCGGCGGAAAATAAAAATCAGTGGCTCCTTCCAGTTCAGGCGGCCAGATAAGAACATGGTAAAGACGATCAAAATCGCGGCCAAAAAACTGCATGGCAAAACTGGCATAGACGCCCATCGTTTTTCGTCCCCCGGCCATTGAACAAAAAAGCCGGGTGTCAGATAAAGCTGTCACCTCTCTGATTTTCTCAATAATTTGATTGGCGGCTGCTTCGTTTTCGCTATTTGAACGAATATCCAAAAGCTCCTTGCCCTGCCGATCCACCAAAATGGCGGGCTTGCGCAAATTGAGGTCCATAGAATTCAATCCGTATTCCTGGCAAAATCGGTAAAAATGCCCCCTGCCGTTGTCGGTCAATTTGGTCATGAATTCTTCTCGTCCCACCTGAGTGGTTAGAATTTGAATTTCATCGACTGATTCCCGGCGAATCTGCGTCAGATAATAGAGCGTTTCTGTCACAATTTGGGGCGACCGTCCAAGAACGGCTAATAGAATTGTTTTCATAGCCGGATGACCTCAAATTGCTGACTGAAATCTGTGATCGTTTCCTCTCCCAAATGCTGTTGAACAAAATAATCCAGCAAGGGGCGAAATGCGGTAATCATCCTTTCAACATTTTTGCTGCTCACTTCTTTTGTTCCGTGGGCCAAAATACTGTCGTTTCGAATATCGGCCAATTTTTTGATATTTTTAAGAATAGATTTATCGGGGATCATGGGGTCATCCAGAGCTTTGAGCAACACCAATCCATCCATGAGCCCAATACGAAAGGGCAGGGTTACTTTTTGAGTCCGCTTTCCATAGAGCCATCGAATTAGAGTTTCGTACTTGTCTGCCAATTGGGGGTAGTGCCGGTAATCCGGTTCACGCGGCGTCAAATGGTAGGTTGCAGTTAGATGAAATGCAATGGCCATTTCCAATGTTCGGTACAGGAGTAAGGAAGCAAAATCCGACCGAGAGCGGTTCTGGTATCGCAATGCCAAAAAATAATGATTGAGAACCAGATATCGCTCATCCTTTTCAACGAGATAGGGAAGGATTTTCTTGTATTGTTGAATTGAAGGAAGCCACTCAGTGAATAGGCGGAATCTCTCGGGGAGCTGCTCCAGTTGTTGCAAATATTTGAAAGCTTTGTCAAAATTATATTCTTGCCACAAATTATAAAACATGGCCAGTATTTTGAGCATGGTATAGCGCTCAGGATGCATCACCTTGATTTCGAGGCGTGCAAAAACCTCGATGGCTGCTGAAAAATCCCCTTTATTAAAAAGCTCTTTACCCTTTTCGGCGTCAATTTCACCAAAGATTTCAATGGGATTTTTTAATTCATTAATGTATTCGGTACCGGGAATTGGTTTGCGAAGCGCCGGATCGTAATCAGTATAATCCATGTACAAAATGCGGCATCCGGCCAGAGCCGCCGCGGCGGAAGCGCCACTGACCATGGCCTTCTTGCCTCCCGTCACATCCACGGCTACCTCTTTGGGGTCTTTGTCTTTGAGAAAGGCCTTGATTTTTTCGTAAACGCTTTCCACGCGTGAGCTGTCGATCTTTTCTATATCATGTTGCGTTGGACTGTCAAAATTATAGTACTTCCAAATTACTTCAAGCGAGTTCTCTGCTTCTTCTGTATAGAGAAATAACGTCTTTTTAGGATGCAGAGCATGTAGAGTAAGAATAATCGGCTCTGGCGAAAATCCTACCAGGCTGATTAAAAAATCGTATTTATTTCGGAATTCCTCATTGTTCTTAAATTTTTCAATAAGCAGAGGCAGCACTTTCTCCCGATAAAATGCATCTCCCTTTGTCTTGCTATTCTTGGTAATACCTTTCCATTCCTCGATGATCGCGTCCATTTGTTTTTTCCTTCTTCATTTTTAAAAACCCCAGTAAAAATATATTACAATCTGGTTGCTATGCTGCCCAATTTGACCTCGTTTCCAATAGCCACGAATGCGCAAATGAAAAACAAAACACCTCTGAGAACTCCGGGTTCTCTGTGGCAAAAATATCCATCCCCTCTAAATTGAGCCTGCCCTCAGG
>CAZMRE010000339.1:0-2645 GCA_964568545.1 uncultured Deferribacteres bacterium
CGCGAGTTTCCCCCTTTACGACGGAAACTTTTCCCGGCTTTGAAGCTGAATCGGGATCGGCGTAAAATCCCAGATAGCGAATATCCGTAAACGGCGTGCCTTTTGCCTTCCAGAAAAGCCCCACATATTTGTACGTTCCGGCACTTACCGGCAAACAATAGTGGTAAGTGGACACAAAAATCGGGATGCCAATCTTTGCGGAGGAAACATTCAGGAGACTAAAAACATTTTTAGGATCAGGCGGGATTTTGAAGGCACCGATTCCCATGATTTCCGTGTCCTTTGGCCAGGTGCCGCTGTAGGTGATGGTTCCGCAAATGGTGGCCTCGCGAATCACGTAGTCAAAATCGGCGTACACATTAATGGAATCGACCTCCATTTTTTCACGCGTCACGGAAATCGGCGAGGGCAAAAAGCTGTTGATATCATGATAGTAGCCCATCACGTCTGAAAGATTCCAGGCCTTGCCCTTACCCTTCCAGACAACGCCCAGAATGTTGTACGTACCGAACGGCACATAAAGCTCGTAGGCGAGCGTATCGCCTGCCCACTTGTTCAGCGGCGGACTGGTAATGAGTTCCGTAAATTCCGTCGGTGGAAAGGATTTGGCCACGGCCACGCGGATTTCATCCGTTTTTTGGAGTATTTCAGAGGTGCGGTGATTGAAAAAAATCTTGCCCTTGATCACGCCCAAATCGGGACTGAGTCCCTTGTCGATTTTGCAGGACACAAAAACAGAAAAGAATAAAACCACAATGAGAGCAATTATTCTTGAAAATTTTGCCATAGACAAATAACTCCTTTTATTTGCGAAAGTGGTTTAATGAATCAAAAGCACTCTTTTGGTGGCGCAATGCTTTCCTGCCTGAATCCGGTAAAAATAAATGCCCGACGGTAACAGCGATCCATTTACATCCATTCCGTTCCAGGAAACAGCGTGCAAACCCGCAGCCTGCGTCGGGAAACTTATTTCGCGAACCATTTTTCCGGTAATATCGAAAACTGCAATCTTAACAGATGTTGGCCGCGGTAGTGTGTAGCTAAAATATGTGCGACTGCCCGGCACCGCAGAATTGAAAGGATTTGGGTAAGCAGGGTTCACATGAAATGTAGCAGGCTCCCCTTGAAAATTTTCATTCTCCGAAACAGACACCCGTGAATTTTGAATAGAAAGCGAAATGGTAAAGGGGTTTTGCGTGTCGTCTAACAATTTGCTGCCTGTATCGGCCGGTTGATTTCCCGGGAGCATGTAGAGAGTGCTCCAAAAGCGCAGCACGCCTTGAATATCCGTTCCCGTCACGCGAAAACCGGCATCGCCGTAAGAAAGGCTGTCGCCTGTGTCCAATGTACCGTCGCAGGTGCTGCCGGTGGTGCTTTCACAATAATAGAGCTGCTGCTGGCTTCCAATTGCCGGAACTTCCAACAAAGAGATCAGAGTCCCCTGATTGCCCGTCACCATCTGGTAATTCAAACCGGGTTGAATTTCCTTGTTGATTTGATCGGGCTGGCCATTAATTAAAATCCCCGAATTATTCGGATTGTAGAATTTCATTCCCGAGGCATTGGGATTTAGATCCAGCGAATACCGCACGGACAAGATTTTAATATTCAATTGATTCGTCAGGCTCAGGTCGATGCTGTCCGCTTGAACCGCCATTGAGTACGGATAGAAAAAAATGGGGAAATAATAGGTGTCGGGAGATTCAATTTGCCCGAGAGCACCCAGATCGACTACAATCTTAAAGATAATGCTTCGGATGATTCGTACCGGGCCCACCTTGAATTTCACTCCCTGTTTTTGAATCCCGTTTTCTGTAATTTGAATTTGGGTGGGACCGCTGAAACCCTGCACTTGAGCAATAATGTGAATCTTGAGCCGGTCCAGAAAATCCCGACCGTTTCCACCTGCCGAATTTGGGATGATTATTTTATTCGGCAGGCCGTTTTGTCCGAAGCCAATTCTGTACTGATCTGAAAAAATATCCTGTGTTTGGGGATCAATTGAAACAAGGGATTGAAAAGACGGCGGAACGGCTCGGTACAAATAGCCGTACAAATGAGAATCCGGATGTTCGGGATCAGTCACAACAATTTCATAGCGCGGATAATTCCGACTGGCCGCATCCGGGATCCAATTTGTGTCGGATGCGGCATCTCCAAAATTGTTTACCATGAAAACGAGCTCGTCATTCCCGTCCAGAACGCCGTCATCGGTACTGAAATACGAACCGGAGGCACCGCGCTCGTCAATCTGAAACGGGACTGCTTTCCAGCTTCCGGTGGAGACATCAAACGCCCAGAGGGAAATCTCCCCAACGGGCACGCCTGCAAATTCAGGGAACTGCACACCGGTTAGAACTACAGGCTGAATCGATTTTAGATTGGATGGGATTTGTGCGTGCAGAGAAACCTCTGCTACAAAGAAAAACCCAAACAGAATCAACAATCCTCTTCTAAAAAATATATTTTTCATAGAATTTTCTCCTAACCCGTTTTAGCCTGAATCATGCATAACCACCAAGTCACAAGGACACAAAGAATTCACAAAGATTTAATTTATCACAAGTTGTTTGAACTCAGATTCGGAATATTGCTAAAATTTTCATGTCATTGTGAGGAATTCCCACTTTTTCGGTATTTTTTTT
>CAZMRE010000340.1:0-2631 GCA_964568545.1 uncultured Deferribacteres bacterium
TTGAAAATCTTGTCAATTGTAGGGGCACGACCGCAATTTGTGAAGGCGGCGCCCGTTTCTCAGGCCATTCGCAAGAAACACACGGAAATTTTGCTGCACACCGGGCAGCACTACGACGAAAACATGTCCCGGATTTTCTTTGACGATCTTGGCATCCCGCGGCCGGATTACAATCTGGAGATCGGTTCGGAATCGCACGCGGTTCAAACCGCCCGGATGCTGGAGGGTGTGGAACAGGTGCTGTTTGAACAGAAACCGGATGCGGTTCTGGTTTACGGTGACACCAATTCCACCATCGCCGGGGCGCTTGCAGCAACCAAACTGCATATTCCTGTGGCACACGTGGAAGCCGGGCTGCGCAGCTTCAACTGGGACATGCCTGAGGAGATCAACCGCGTGCTGACAGACAGAATTTCCCGCTGGCTGTTTTGTCCGACACAGACGGCAATTGATCACCTGAAAAATGAGGGCAGAACGGAAGGGGTTTTTCTCACCGGCGACGTGATGTACGATGCGCTCTTGCATTTTAGCGCGATTGCCGAAACGCGTCCCTCGCCTTTGCAGCGGTTCGGGCTTTCCGAAAAAGCATACTGCCTGGCGACCGTACACCGTCCGGCCAACACGGACGATCCCAAAAATCTCAGCGCAATTGTGAATGCCTTTCTCGAAAGCGGAGAAACGATCATTTTCCCCGTACATCCCCGAACCCGCAAATTTTTGGCCGATTACGGCCTGGACAAAAAAATTGAGGCTTCGGCAAATCTGCGGGTGGTCGAGCCGTTGAGCTACCTGGATATTCTTATTCTTGAAAAACACGCCAAAAAGATTTTGACGGATTCCGGCGGCATGCAGAAAGAGGCCTACCTCTGGGGCGTGCCGTGTGTTACGCTGCGGGAGGAAACGGAATGGACAGAAACGATTGAAGAGGGATGGAATCGCCTGGTTGGGGCGCGCTACGGCGAGATTTTGGAGGCGATTGCCGATTTTCACCCAACCACTCCGCGCCGATTTTCCTACGGCGACGGCCACGCCAGCGAAAAGATAGTTAGCATTCTGGAGGTAGCTCTTGAAACGAGTTAAAGTTGGACTCGTGGCGATTTTGTTTCTGTTTACTTTGGCTGGAATGGCGCACCCTCAGAGCCCCTCATTCCCAATGAACCACTGGGCGTACGATTTCCTGGAGCGAATGGAGGTTAAGGGGCTTGTGCGCCCGATTTTTAACGGCACGCGTCCCATGAGTCGGGATGAAATCGCCGGTTATCTTGAGGAAATTCTCTCAAATCCGTCAAAATACGAACGCCTCAATTCCGTTGAAAAACAGCAGCTTGCCTCTTTAACCCTCGAATTTAGAGAATATTTGCCTCGCAATCTGGCCGTTCCAATTCAAAAAGAAGCGCCGCGCCTCATGAAAATTCGCCGGTGGGGATTGCTTGGAAAAATCTTTCCAAATTCTCTTTACACGAACGGGCGAAATCTTTTTTCTTATTCGGAGGACAAATTTTCGGCGGTTTTGGATCCCGTTTTGTACTGGAAAGGATTTGTTGCCAGAGCGGACACCAGCACACACCGAGATTTTCGGGAGTCCCACGGCATCACGGCCTGGGGGCGCTGGGGAAACCACCTGTCGTTTTACTTCGATTTCAGGGATTCAAAAGTCTGGGGTAGCACCACCTACCCGCTAAACCTGAGCATGAGTTTGCCCGGCACCGGCTACGCAGAGGGCTTCGGCAGCTATGCCTACTTTGACGAAACGCAGGCCGGAATGATTGTTGGTAGTAAGCACTGGCAGCTCACTCTTGGAAAAGAGCGCAATGCCTGGGGGCCGGGATACTGGGGGAATTTGGCTTTGTCGGCAAATCCAACTTCTTACGATCAGGTGAAATTCCAGCTTCGATTTCGGAGGTTCAAATTTACCTCCATTGCAGGTATTTTGAGGCCCTACCCGGATCTGGTAGCGTATTCGTATTTTACGGGTCATTTTCAGCGAAACATCTGGGCGCACAAGTACATGGCTGCCCACCGGCTGGAAATGGCTCCGTTTCGATTCCTTAAACTGGGTTTGCAGGAAGTGTTGATTTACGGGGAACGCAATCCTGAGCTGGCGTATTTGAATCCGGTTAATTTTTACTGGTCAGCAGAACACAATTTGGGGGATCAGGATAACAGCACCATCGGTGCAACGGTTGAGGTTTTGCCTGGCTTTTCCTCAAAATTTTACGGGGAACTCTTTTTGGATGATTTAAAAACCTCGCGGCTCGGAACCGGCTGGTACGGAAACAAGTGGGCGGTTTTGGCCGGATTTTTTCGGGCGGATGTGCTGGGTGTGCCCAATCTGGATTTTCGGGCCGAGGCTGCCAAAATTCGCCCCTACGTGTACACGCACCGCTACCCGATCAATGTGTACGAGCATTTCACAACGCCGCTGGGGTACTGGGCTGGCCCCAATTCGGAAACAATCAACGCGGCACTTACGTGGCGGTCTTCCCGCTGGATGCTCACAGGCTTTGAGTTTCAGTACTGGAAGCACGGCGCTAATCCGGATGATCAAAATGTGGGGGGAGACATTAATCTATCGCACCGGGCATTTGACCCGACGGAGGTTCATTTTTTTGAGGGAAATGTCGAAAAAAG
>CAZMRE010000341.1:0-2625 GCA_964568545.1 uncultured Deferribacteres bacterium
CCAAAAAAATTAATTTTTTTAGATTTATTATAGTTCATTATAAAACAAGCTGTTAAATAAAACTCGCAACGGCAGAGGTTTAAAATCATTTTCCTGAAGCTTACCCTCTGCATATTGCACCCTTCCAAAACCCTACCGCACATAAATCCGTACGGCGGCTGTGGAGGTATGCCCGTCCCGGTCGGTGGCCCGCGCACGAATAATGTGCGTTCCCGCCGAAAGATCGTTCCTGAAAAGCTGCGTTCCCACGCCCAACGGGCCATCCAGACTGGATATCCACTGCACACTGGAATCCTGCAGCGCTCCGTCCTGTTCATCCCAGGCATTGCAGGTAAAAGCGATTTGTTCCCCGCCGGGGAATTCAGTTCCGGACTGGGGGCTGTAAATTTCCACAGACGGAAATCCCTTCTTAAACACCTGACGAACGAAAATCTCCACAGGGTTGTCCCGATCCTCCGCCACGGAATCCATTGTGGTACCCAGAAACTTAACCTCTCCTTCTTCCAAAAATGCCAGGCCAAAAAAATTCAATCCCGGATTGACATGAACCTCACCTTCGGCTGATGTATCGGTCAGGCTCAGTGCAAACTCTCCATAAAAAGAATACAAATCGTCTGCTGCGTCTTTTAGCTGGCCCATCCAGTCAGTCCAGGGGATTTGGTTCTGAAGGTAAAGGGGCAGCTCTGCCTGATGATCGGGATTGTACGTTGCCTGATAGAACTCTTCCTCCGTCGCATATTTGGTTAAATCCAGCACAACCACCTTCACTTCATTAATCCCTTGATCGTTCAGCCCCTTAGCCAATCGGGTTCCGGGATTGCTTTTCTGTCCGGGTGCTTGCAAAAAACGGATATTAAAATGCACCTGTGTCTCTGTGTTCGGCGTCAGGGGTTGTTTGCTGCATCCAAAAGAAAGCGCAAACAGGCTCAAAATGAGGCCTGCAAGAATCCAAAGATTTTTCCCTCTGCTCATAAAATAGTCTCCTTGCATCAAAATTTATAAACCAGTCCCGCCAAGAGTGAAAACCCTGTTACGGAAACGGATTTCTGCGCGATTGTCAAACTTCCCACAGAAAAAAGGATTTGATTGTTGAACGTCAATTGGGACCCCATTTGCAGGGGAACACCGGCTCCGATTCGGAAAACCCGGGCCCCGCCCGTGTGGTACGCGTTGTTGCTGTAAAGCAGGAAACCCATCTGAGTGGTAACCTGTTTTTTGGCACCCAAATGTGACGACGTTTTCATCCCCATCTCCAATTGATTGCCGTTGCTGTTCAAACTTTCCGACTGCAGTCCGGAGCCCAGTGCGTAGGCATTTTTCCCTTTGGTTCGATTCCTTAAGTAAACAACTAACTGCGTCGGGGCCTTTCCCCACAGATGAAGCGGTCTGTAGTGACGAAAATCAATCAGCACGCGCACCCCCGATCGAAACGCCTGCCGTCCGTTCACCTTGTCAGCGGCATAATAGGTGACCGTCACATCGCTGGTCCAGCGGGATTCCTCGCCGTAATCCGCACCGAAATTGAGGCTTACCTCATCTCCGGGATTGTAACTCAGATCTGCGCTGGTAAACGGGCGGTACGCTCCCTTTTTCAAATAGCTGAATCCCCCTCCCAAAACAATCGGCCCTACTTCCCGGGCGAAAACGAACCCGGCGTTCAAATTTAGACCGGTTCCCAAAATAGGTACCGCAAAATTCAGGGCATTTAAGGCTGTAACAGTCGACAGACCCCACTGCTCCGGCGTCAGTGTGCTTTTTCCGGTGGGAGTATTCAGTCCCAGCGTAAGCATTCCGTGGCTGTCCCAAAATAGGTACGACGCCCGAAATCGGGTATCCGAAAAGCCGCTCAGGCTGTTTCCCGCAAAGCTGTTCGCGGCCGGAGAAGTCGTCATGTCCAGACTCAATCCCTGACGAACCGGGTAAATAACGGTTACGGGAAGAGCAAACTGGGTAAAGGTTCCCGGGGCTCCCTTAAAATGCCAGATTTGGAGATTCCCCTGAACGAGGGACACTTTTTGACGAAGGAAATGGGACGTCTGGCTTTGCCCGAACACCGGCAAAATGCTTACAAAACAGAGGACCATCCCTCCCAAATAGGCAATCAATCGCTTCATATTTGTATTCTCCTATACTTATGGCATCACAACCAAAATTTTTGTTCTTTTTGCAAAAGACTTAACAACAAATGCCCCATTAATATTTTTTTATTCGAATAAAATTCGTGAATCCGTGGCGAAAATATTTTTCAACAGACAATTCTTGCTATTCAACCGGAACAGGAACATGAATTTTCACTTTTGCAGCGCCCAAATCGGGTTCGCTTCCACTGCTTTCCTGAACGGGTTTTCGTTGTTCCACCCCCGGCACAAATCCTACGCCCACACTTTCTGCGCTTCGGGTCACCCGATCCACAACGATATCCGGCGTTTCAACGGCAGGGACCACCTTTTTGACGGTTGATGGTGCGGCGGCCGTTTCCGTTGGGGGAGCAGTTTCTTCGGAAAGTTCACTTTCCACCTGCTGAATCGGATTTGCCTCTCCTAGACTTATTTCTGTGCTCTCCAATCCGATCTGTGCCTTTTCAAAGTGCGGATCCAATCGAACCGCCTTCTGGTACTGCTGTTT
>CAZMRE010000342.1:0-2621 GCA_964568545.1 uncultured Deferribacteres bacterium
AGTAACGCCCTTACCCCTTGGCAGATTCAGGGAGTGCTTCACGCAGTTTTAGGTGCGATTTTAATAAAAGAACCTCCCTCGGAGCGTTTGCTTGAAAAAGGGTGAGGAAATCAAAAAAAGGAGGACGCTATGCATTATCCATGGTGGTTTGTTCCCAATCTAACGGCACCCATGCTGATTGCCATTATTGCCACCATTCATATGTATTCCGCATTGTATGCTGTTGGAGGCGGCATTTTTCTGGCAGTCGAAACAGGATATGCGCATCGTACAAAGAACACAGATTTTCTGGATTATTTAAAAAGTCACGCGTGGTTTTTTGTGTTGTTTACCGTTGTTTATGGCGCGATTACCGGTGTGGGTATTTGGTGGACGATTGGTCTTACGTCGCCTCTTGCAACAGAGACACTGATCCACATTTTTGTGTTCGGATGGGCGATGGAGTGGGTCTTTTTTCTCCTTGAGATTGTCTCAGCCTTTATCTTCTTTTATTATTGGGATGGCTTGGATGCGAAAACCCACACAACAATCGGATGGATTTACGGATTTTCCGCCTGGGCCAGCCTCTTTCTTATTACCGCAATTACGGCATTTCAGTTGAATTCCGGCGGGTGGGTCCCTGCCGATGGTTTCTGGAAGGCCTTTTTTAATCCGCAGGCAATTCCACAAATCATCGCCCGCACCGGTGGTGCTCTGGTGTTGGCTTCACTCTATGTTTATCTCCATGCTTCCTTTAAGCTAAAAAATAATACCGAATTGCTGCATTTTGTGGAAAAACGAACAGCTAAATGGGTGATGTGGGGAGCAATTTTCCTGATTATTGGTGGCATTTTGTGGAAATGGAAATTGACAGAAAGCGCTGCGGCGGCATTGGCGACGGCGAGCATATTGAACGCAATGGTTTTTATCATTATGATCGCTACGATTGTGGTGCTGGTCATGGCTTATGTGGGTCCCTACAAAAATCCGCAGTGGCTTACACCCGGTTTTGCCATTCTGGTTTTTCTGCTGGGTTTAGCAACGGTTTCGGCCGGAGAGTTTACTCGAGAAGCCGTTCGAAAACCCTACATTGTCAATAATTATGTTCTGGGTAATCAGATTTTCCAATCGGAAGTAGAAAAGGGGCAGGACAATGGCTTTTTAAATCTCTCCACCTGGGCGAAATTTTACGTAAAAGAGCACTTTCCTCAGGTTGTGAATGAACAAAACGCGGTGGTTGATTCCCTTTTGCCGAAACTTTCGGAATCCGATCAGGTAAGACTCGGGAGAGTCCTTTTTATGCATCACTGCAATGACTGCCATTCCGTGGACGGATTTAACGGCATCGCCAATTTAACACGCGGATGGGATTACGACATGATTGAATCCGGGGTTGAAGCCCTGGATCAGATCCATTTTTTTATGCCTGAGTTTGCCGGAACAAGCGAAGAAGCGCAACTACTGGCAAAATATCTAAAATTCGTTCAAAAACCAATGCCTGCGAATCTAAGCCAGAAAGGAGGATCAGAATGAATGGTGTTCCCATAACTCCCGTTGATCCCTTTGGATTGCCGGCATCCGTGGGATTTTTACTCTTCTTTAAAGTGCTCGGCTTTACTCTTCACCTCATTCCAATGAACATCTGGTACGCAGGTATCCCGCTGGCCGTTTTATTGACCACATTTTCAAGAGGCCAAAGCCGAACCCTGGCCAAACGGCTGATGATTACCATGCCCATTATTGTGGCGCTGGGCGTAAATTTGGGAATTGTACCGCTTTTGTTTACTCAGGCGATGTACAATGAAGTTTATTACACCTCAGGCATCCTCATGGGATGGTATTGGTTTTCGATTATTTTTCTGCTGCTTTTTGCGTATTACGGCGTTTACATTTACGAGCTTCAAATCAAAAAAGACAATCTTAAAACAAGCGGCTATGTTGCGGGCTGGGTCAGCGCCATTCTCTTTCTTTTGATGGGATTCTTTTTCGCCAACAATTTTAGTCTGATGGTGAATACCCAATCCTGGATGAGCATTTTTCACAAAACCGCCGTGGCCGGAGCCGTGAGGGGAATCGGGCTGAACACGGGTGACAGCGGGATGTGGTCGCGCTGGCTCATGATGTTTGGAATTGCCATGACAACCACAGGTGTTTGGATTGCCGCGGACGGTGCGTGGTTCAGCAAAAAATACGGCGAGAAATACCAAAAATATGCGGCGAATTTCGGATTTGTTCTGTACACGCTCGGTTCCATCTGGGCGGCTGTTTTTGCTTACTGGTACATTTTTGGAACGATTCCCACCGATGTGCTTCAGAAATCGACGGGCTGGCCCAAGTTGATTATGGGTCTCACCGCTGCATTTTTTGTGGTCACATGGCTGCTCTTGCTGTTTTTCAAAGGCTCACTGACCACCGGAAAGGCCATTGTTGTGGCGATTTCTCAATTTCTGGTGTTGGGGCTGAATGCTGTGAGTCGCCAGTGGGTGCAGTATGAAGAAATCGAAAAAATTGTGCCCCTTTCGCGAACGCCTGTTCACTGGCAGTGGTCATCGGTGATTCCATTTCTGATTTTGTTTGTGTTGGGGCTCGTTGTTTTGCTCTGGATGATCACACGACCGGCTGCGGCGAAGGTGACTTCGGAA
>CAZMRE010000343.1:0-2617 GCA_964568545.1 uncultured Deferribacteres bacterium
GTGGTGGTGAACGGTTGAGCTCAACGGATCCGATCCCCACGGTAAACGGGGCGGCAGAAGTTTCATTTTTAAGCGGCATTCGATCGGGAGCGGCTCGGATTCGGGCCGAAATTACAGATGCGTCGGGAAATCCTGTGTCACCGGCGGTGCGGGCGATTTCCACAGAATTGATTATTTACGCGGGCCCGCCGTTTATTGAAAATGTGAATGATCCGGGAACAAGCCACCTGTCAGTTGGGGTAGATCCGGTGAATGTGTACGGATGGCATGTCGTCAACAATACGGTAAAAGTGGTGGCTGTTGTTGGCGACAAGTACAACAACCCGGTGCCGGCAGGAACGGCGGTTTATTTTACCACGACGGGCGGCGTAATTTCCACCTACACGGGCTACACCAATGCGGAAGGTGTGGCTACGGTGACGCTTCACACCAGCCAGCCCTACCCGACGGTTACACGATTTTACCAGACCTTTTTCGATCCCAATCTCGGACAGCCGGAATTCACAAAGCCGGATGGCATTATTCCGGGTCCAATCCCCGATTTTGAAGGAAGCCGGGTAATGAATTCCGTTGGAACCATGGGCGAAAATGATGGAATTGCCCGAATTTTGGCCGTCACGGAAGGCATAACCAGCAGCGGGCAAAAGGCGCGGGTATGGGCTGTAACCGGCGTGGTCTTTTCCGGGGCCATTGCCCATTTTACCCTTACCGTGTCGGATACATCGCTTTCCCCGGGGCAAAGTGCAACAATTGATATTGAACTCTACGATGAAAATGGAAATCCGATTGTGGGTGGATCGACACTCTCGGCAGAAACATCCGCAGGGGCGCTCTCGTGGACGTCCTGGGTAACATCGGATCCGGGAGTTACTTCTTATCAATTACAATTGACAAACAATTTGGATCCCGGCAATCCGGACGCTAAACCAACGGCCACACCGGTCACAATCAAAGTGGAAAGCAAGAACGGAAATGTGATGAAGTCCACCGTTCCCATTCAATTAAATCTAAATTAGAGAGGATTAATGAAACGCTCCGTTTTAATTTTTGTGTGGCTTGGTCTTGTTTGTGCATTGATTCCGCAAAGATCCTTCGCACAATTTCTGGGCAATTCCATTGATTTTTCCGGAAGGGGTACATTTGCGCTTGGCGCGGCCGGCACGTACAGCGTATCGGAATGGGAGGCGGTTTCTCTGACGTCAAAAGGAGCCCTGGCACGTCTCGCCTTTGGGGTAGACAACGGTCTGGATATTTGTCTTTTGGGCGGAGGAAGGGATTTTCTGCTTACCGAAAATGGTCTTGGCCTGAAAAATGTTCAATTCCCGTTTGATTATGTTGCCGGAGCCGGTTTTCGGCTGCGGGTGTTTCAATCGGAATCCAAATTATTTTCTTTGACAGCCCTGGCGGGCGGAATGTATTTTAACCCACAGACTTCATTTGACGTGGCTGTTTCCGGGAAATCTTACGGGAAAATACGGCGCAGCTTTGTAATGCTGGAAGGATTTGCTCCCCAATCTGGAATTTCCTCGCTCATTTCACTTTCTCATCTGAATCTGTTTGCGGGTGTGCTGGCCCGGTACCATCACTACAAAACCAATCGAAAGGATTGGATGATTTCACCCGGATCGGTTTTGCTTTTAAAAGATGAAATGTCGATTCAAGAATCTCCCGTGCAAATGGTTCTGTCCTTGGGAATGGAATTCAAACTGCCCTATCATTATCGGATTAGTTTTGAACTGCAAAATTCCAGTCTTCCGGAGTTGTCTGTAATGGCCGGAATCAGTCAGATAGGTTCGCCGTAAAAATGTTCAATCTTTAAAATAGTTCTTGCTTCTTAGGTGAAATTTTTACATATTATTCCTCGAAATGACCCTTTAAGTAAATCCAGCGAGATTTCAAGGGATTGTTCGAGGATTTTTTTTATCCTCCAGATCCCACGAAAGAGCTGGAGGTTTTTTTATGCCAAAAATTTGATGAGGGAGCTATGGGAAAAGTCGTGAAGGCGCAGTTGGCGGACGAAAAAGGTTTGGATCGCAGTCTCACTCGCTTGGCGCATGAAATACTCGAAAAAAACCGGGGAGTGGAAAATTTGGTCCTGGTGGGAATCCGCTCGCGCGGCATGCCGTTGGCACAACGCCTGGCGAAGAAAATACACCAAATTGAAGGGAAGGATGTGCCGGTGGGTATTCTGGATGTAAGCCTTTACCGGGATGATTTCAAATACAAACAGCCGCAGGTGCGCGTCACCGATATTCCATTCTCAATTGACAATAAAAATATTGTGCTTGTGGACGATGTTTTGTACACCGGCCGTACTGTTCGTTCGGCTCTGAATGCGCTGATGGACTACGGGCGGCCGGCACGCATTCAGCTGGCTGTTCTGGTCGATCGCGGGCACCGGGAACTTCCGATTAAGTCAGATTTTGTTGGGAAAAATGTCCCGACCTCTATTGGGGAGGAAGTGCGGGTGCGAGTAAGAGAAATTGACGGGGAAGACGGCATCTGGCTACTAAGGTCCTGAATTCAGCGGTTTATTCATTGCCTCGTTGGAATTTGGAAATGCCTTGTTGGCTTGGGTTCGTGCGTTTGCTGGTTCGTTTGTTCTTTGAAAAGGATG
>CAZMRE010000344.1:0-2601 GCA_964568545.1 uncultured Deferribacteres bacterium
ATTTGTCTTTGAAAAACATTATTTGTACATTTAGTAAAGATTTTTTGGAGCCACGAAGACTCGAAGACACGAAGAGATTTCAATTTTTAAAGCTTTTTAGAAGTGATAAATTAATTCTTGGAGTCTTTGCGTCTTGGTGGCTGCTACTGTTTGGGATACCAAGATTCGAAGACACGAAAGGTTTGTCAAATATGTCCGATCGGTTGCGCATATGGATTCAAATGGCTGTTTTTGTGGCGCTTGCCATTGCTCTTGGCTGGGCATTTCTGTATATTCCGAACATCGAGCTGATTACAGCAACCTTTTTTATTGCGGGCTACTTTTTGGGCCCAGTCCGGGGCGTGACTGTGGCGGCTGCAGGTGAGTTCTTGTATTCGCTTTTAAATCCCCTCGGAGCGGCGCCCCCGCCTCTAATGGCGGCGCAGATTTTCTCAATGAGTCTGGTGGCATTCTGGGGTGGGGTCTCCCGCCTCTGGATCCGGCGTCTGCCCGCTTTTTTTAAAATCGCATTCTTTGGATTTTCCGGCCTGATTTTGACATTTTTATTTGATCTTTTTACAACACTTAGTTTTTTGGCCTTTGCAGGATTGAATAAAAAGACTTTTCTGGCGAGTGTGATTTACGGACTGGGATTCTACCTGTTGCACATTGTTAGCAATTTTATTATTTTTTTGATTGTCGTTCCCTTTTCAATTCAATTCCTGGAAAAACACGGTCGGGGATTTTTCCCGGGACTTCAGACCAATGAAAGGACGGATTCGTGATTGCAAGAGGAATAGCCACTTTTCTGACGTTGCTGTTGCTGATCTCAACGTCATTGCTGGCACAAGAAACCGACTCAATGGAAGTTGTCAGTCCTCCTTTCGATTCGCTTCAAATTCCGTACTGGAATGTTACTGACAGCACGCTTCTTTTTTCTCCCCACGGAAATACGGCGGAAATATTGGGCTTTGCCCCTGCGTTGATCTATTTGTCGCCCGGCGGCTACGGACAGCCGGGGGTTCTGCTTTCAGGCGCAGGAGATTTGCAGGGCATTTCCCTCCGCCGGAACGATTTTTCATCCCGTTCCTATTTGATCCCATTTTTTGATGCACAGCGAATGCACTGGCCGGAATTTCAAACGCTTTCTCTTGCGCCGGCTCACACTGGTGTTTTTGAAAATGCCTTTGCCCTGAATTTTAACCCGATTTTCATCAAACAAAATCGTCCGTTTAGCCGCGTGAGCTATTCAACGAAAGATTTTGGCAGAGACGAGGTGTTTGCCCTGTTTGCCAAGCAAATCCGGCCGGGACTCTGGTTTCAGGGGCTCGGGGGACTTGGCACTTACGGCGGGTACACTCAAAATGCCGCCTACCATTTTCAGAAGAAAACATTCGAGGTGGAAAAGAATCTCTCCTCCGGCAAACAGCTTTTCCTTTCGTACAGCGCCTACACAGGCGAAGCCGGCTTTCCCGGACCTGAAAATGCCTTTGGCCGTGTGCCTTACCCGGGATTAAAGCGAAAAGTGGGGACATCTCTACTCCAGGGCAAATTGCTTTTTCCGGAAATCGGCAGGCTGAATCAGGTGTTTGCGTGGCAGGTGCGCTACTTGAGTGAAGAGTGGACCAATCGGTCGCCGTTTTCTCACAGCCTGAATGACGAGTGGGCCGGGCAGTTTCAGTGGAAAGGTACTTTCGATTGGAAAGCTCACCACATTTCCGCAGTCTCCGGTTTTAATTTGAATCGCCTGTCTTACAAAAATAACAGACAGTCTGTTTTCCGGGTAAGCGCCGCTTTCAACGATCGTTTTCCGCTTTTTAAAGATTGGCAGGGTGTGGCCGGATTAAACATTGCAGGGGGGAACTTTGGGTTTTCCGGTCGGCAGATCGGCTTTCATGTTCGGAAAAACAGAAAATTCTCTCCTGATTTTTTTGTGAATTTTACTAATCAGTCCGGCGGTTTGTTAGCGCCTGTTTTACGGGATTCCAGCAGTTACCATCGGGAGTGGCTCCGGTTTTTGCCGCTTTTGGGGCAATTTCCACCGCAAGAGCGAGAACGGCCGCGTGCCAATTTTCAGGAAGGAATCATCCTGCCTCTTGTTGCGAGAAAATCGGCAAAAATTTCGGCGCTGATTTCCGGGGTTCAATGGATGCAAGTGCCGGTAGCGGTTGAAAGCACCAGCCGCGTGATGGCCGGAAATGTAAGCCTGTGGGGAAGTACTGCCTTCTGGAAATATTGGACACTTGCAGGGGGAAGCAATTTGCGCCTGACCAATGGGCGTCGGGCAGAAATTTTGTCTGCTGTGCCGCCGGTAGATTCCTGGGGAAGCCTGAGTTTTCACAATCTGTTTTTTCAGAACGATCTTGATGCCACAGTTAAGCTTTTCTTTCAATTTTTGGGGCGCACGGAATTTAATGTGGGAAGCATCTCTCCGTGGTCGGTTTTTGGAGTACGCCAGCCCGTTTTTTTACTTCATCTGTACGGCTATTTTAATGTGGGAGATGTTCGATTTTGGGTAAGCTTTGAAAATATTCTGGACAACACGTATTTCTTGCTGCCGGGTTACCGTGCTCCCGGCCGCAGCTTCCGCTACGGTCTGGTGTGGGATTTCTGGAATTGACT
>CAZMRE010000345.1:0-2588 GCA_964568545.1 uncultured Deferribacteres bacterium
ACGATTGAATTTGACATGAATTCCAAATAAAATGACCATCGGCTCAACCACTGCACTGTTAGGTTCTACATCGCCTTATTGCTACGGAATAGAATTTGCAAATTTCTATTTCCCTGCAACAATCTCCAGCGCTACGGTTTTTATCCGAACGCCCCGGGGAGTTTTCTGCCAGGGAGACTTGGCATCCGGTGAAATTTTAACGCGAAACAGTCCCGTTTTTCCATCAAAGGCAACCGTGCCAGCACGGCCATTTTTCACAACAATTTCCGGCCTCTCCCTCGCAAATCCGAGCAATTCAATTTCATTCTCACCCTTCGCGAAAATGACTTCCGCCTTCAATTCACTCGGAAAAGAATCCACGCGATTGATGCGTTTCTTCCCGGCCGTCACAAATTTTCCCACATCCCCAATCAGGGCAATCCCGGATTTTCCAACGGGACTTGCCACCCAGTAGCCCCAATCGCCGGTTTTCTTTGCCCCAAGCTTGTCCTCGGTTGATCGGGCAGCCAATTTCACCTTTGCGCGCTTGCCCTTTTTGAGCAGCCGAATTTTCCCCGAAAAATAATCGTACAAAACCACATCCCTTTTTACACCCAGTGATTTGGGAGGCAAGGCAAGTTTCTGACTTTTCCCCCCGGGATTCCAACCAAAAAAGTAGTAAATTTTATTCCCGCCAAAATCCGTGTACGTAAAACCGATCACAGGGGCTTGCTTGTCTTTTGCATGTAGCAGAAAACTTTCGTCCGTGGGTACCAGCGGGACATCCGGTTTTACAATCACCCCATCCCTGCGAACGGCTCGAAAAATATTTTTGGTGTCCTCTTTTCCAACAGGATCGCCCGTCCCGACCATGCCGGCAGAAAGAGTTGCCAGCAGGGTGTTCGGCACCTCCCAGCTTCGGAACACGTCCACCCAGGGGTAAATCCCCAAAGCGCTGGCCAGTCTGGACGTGAACAGAAAATTAAACCAGTGCCTCTTTTTAAACCGATCCCCGCTTACGCGAATGGTGGTGAGATTGCTGTATTTGGAACCCTGTAAAAAATGCCGGGGCTGGGCCATGCAGTACTGCATCGTCAGGTGATGCGTCTCGCAGGCCCGCGCCATGTTTGTCATGAAATCTTCTCCGGCTCGGACGGTTGTTTGCATCTCGGGGGAATGATTGTAAATAGCGCTCAGCCAATCCTGTTCGTAAGTGGTTACCCCCCAGGAAGCAATTTTCCCGATTACATCGTCCCACCATTTGGGATCAACCGCTCCGACTCCCGAAATTTTGTAATTTAGACGGTACGGGCTTTCCGGATCAATCCATCGATTGTGTGTAATGAGAGGCAATCCCAATTTTTCGTGAAACCCACCCAGGCCATCCGGGAAAACACCCGGGTCGGCCACATATTCCAGCATCCCGCCGTAGCGATTCCACTTTCCGGCCGCCATTTTCGGATTTTTCGGATGGGGATTTTCGGGCTTCTGACCGGAAGGATTGGTAAATGTCTTCGGGTACCACCAACTGTCCAATTGTAAGTAATGGAAGGGCAGGCCTTTTTCTCGGTAGTAAGCCATCAAATCCAGCAGTGTTTTCTCGTAGCCCTTTTGCAAATCGTAATTGTAGTAGTACGCAGCGCCATTATCCGTCCAGTAGCCCAGGTATTTCAGCCCGACGTCTTCATCATTCGCGGGACGTTTCTTTCCCTGAAGGCTGGTCAAAGCGTGCCCCCAGATGTTCCAAACCTGATTGATGCCTTTACCCAGCACCAGCAGGGTTGCATCCCGAAATCCTTTTGGCAAATTACGCACACCCTGATTCAATCCGCTGACAAGACGGTCTTCCTTCACGCCGCTCATTTTGGCAATCATGAAATTGGAGGCAGGGGAAATCAGAAAAGCCTGGTCCTTTTTATCAAAAAAAAGCCAAGGTGTGCCATTTTCCTGAAGATTAAAGTCCGGGGGCGAAAAGGAACGATCAGCAAAGCTGAACGGCTGAAGCCTGGGAAATTGAGAAAAATCTGGAAAGGGACGTGAAGGTTTGGCGGCCTCTTTTAAATAGATGAGTTGAAAAAGCATCACAGGCTTGTTGTAGTACAGGT
This sequence comes from uncultured Deferribacteres bacterium, assembly GCA_964568545.1. Classification (GTDB taxonomy): domain Bacteria; phylum Zhuqueibacterota; class JdFR-76; order JdFR-76; family BMS3Abin05; genus BMS3Abin05. The sequence continues at coordinate 2,085 of CAZMRE010000345.1, forward strand.
GAATGCTTGCTTGCAGAGGCACGGCTGCTTTCCACTGAAATACCAGCGCCTGAAACGCCCCCAAATTATCGCGGCCGTCCATTTTCTGGAGATTTAAAAGCGGCACACCCACACTCCCGGAAAACGTCCAGTGGAACGGTTTGCTGGAAATCGTGTACCGTCCGCCGGCCGTTTGAACATCAACGGTAATTCCCGTTTCTGTGTCCCGGATAGCTTTGCCTTGCAAGGGCAAAACCATCATTCCAAAGATCAGTAAAACCACCAGAATAAATGCACTTCGTTGACGAAAGAAATCTGCGGTTTTCATAAAAATATTCCTCCAATTTTTAGGGTTGCTAGGCGTAGGATTCCAATCCGAAGATGCCGAGGCGGCACAGGTTAAAAGCGGTCGTTTCGATACGATTCGCCAGCCGGCGAATCACTCAACGACCGAACACTATCATTGCCATTTTTGCAAACATTCAAAATGCGAAATAATTATCTGTAAATACAATGGTTACAAAA
>CAZMRE010000346.1:0-2576 GCA_964568545.1 uncultured Deferribacteres bacterium
CGGATTAAACGGGTTCGGATAATTCTGAAACAGGGCGAATTTTTGCGGCAGCACATTCGAGTGTTCCCCTACACCAGTGTAAAGAACGCCCGGAAGTTCGCGTCCCGGAGCGAGCGCCTTACCGGCAAAATCCGTGAGATACAGATTCACCCAATCCGGACGGGGCGGAAGGCTGCCATTTTGCACAAGGGATTGCCATTCTTCATCCGTGAGGCGCTTGAAATTTTCGGTAATTTCTTGGTAGTACGAAAAAACGGGACCCACAAAAGCCATCGGTTCAAAATCGGCCGACGGCGAAGGCGCGAGGAAAACCCCAAGATTGATCTTTCCAACGCCCACATGCAGAATCCGTCCTACCACATTTCCATCGGCATCGGTTGGCTGGGTGTGCACGTCGGCCACAATGTAATCGGGCGGGTAAGCCGCTTCAGACGGGTTGAAGTACAAATCGGCGTACCAGCCGGTGTAGGGCGGTTGACCGCTTTGCATGCTCTCAAAGAGCATTTCCTTCAAAAAGATTTGCTCGTCTGCCGAAAAGGGAATCCTGTCCAGTTCCTTCTGCGCCAGCACAGTCAGGGTATCTGTTACATCGTGCAGCCGTGTAAAATAATTGACAATCCGGTCTTTAAGTTCGAACGTGGGATCACAATTGGCCGAAAGAAAGGTGGCAGCTTTTTGAGCAAAGAGGGCAATCTGCCGGTAAAACTCCGGGTACGGTTCCACAAAACTGTGCGGAAAGGAACAGCCTGTTCCGCCGGTGTAGGATTGCTTGGCGTACAACAAATTGTCGTGGCGCAACTGTGCCCAGGACGCCAGCTGCGTGTTTAGCTTTTCCTGGTGCCAGGCGGTCGTTTTCATGAAAAATGGCACATGTTCGGAGGCACCCGTCGGGTTCAGCAGACGAATTGCCTCAAGCCAGGTGTTGTACAGAGACCTTCCCCAAAAATCCGGCGTGTAGCTGTCCACCAGGTAGCGCAACGCCCAGGCCTGTGAGGAGTAATGATATTTTTCAAGATCGGATTTCAGCAATGGCAGAGCATCGTCATTGCCCAACACAAACATGGCATCCAGAGGATCTGGCATGAGACGTAAAACTTTTTTTTCATTGTAAATAATGTGAGGATAAACAATATCCCCCAAAATGTAAGAATCAATGATAAAGCGCTGTCCGAAAACTCTGTAGGAAACAGGCAATGTATCGGGTGTTGAGCTGGTGGAATCCATCAGCAAAATACTGGAAAGAATTTTTTGCCCTGCTTCCGGAGACGTCAAAAGCACATGTTCCAGAGAATCAAATGGCGCATCTTTTAACAGTTCTTCCGGCGTTGAAATGCCCACCTCCGAAAGAATGGTCGAGAACGCTTCGGGCGTGAGGTTATCACTTTTCCCCACAAAAAAACGAATAAACGTGTCCATTTCCGTGAGAGGCTGATTCACATCCGCAATACCCAGCAATTCATTCAGAAGATAAGCTCCAAGTGCCATTCTCCGGATGTCCTCTTTTGTCCAATCCACCTCCCACTGATTTTTAGGTGGCGGCGTCAGAAAAAAATCAATTCTCCCCAGCCACATCATGGTTCGAAAATAATTCCGAAGATTCACCCGTTTGCCGTGGTACCAAAAATCGCCGCTGTAATGCCCGCGAACCACAAACTGGCTAAAATCGAGGTGGCGCAGCTTATCCGAAAACAGGAACATATCCGTCATTTGTTTCGCCTGAACCGCTTTCCAAAGCCGATCCACTTGCTCTTGAGACACGACATGAGGCGCCGTTTCCGTGCTGTCCAGCAGCGATTTTGCCAGGGTTACATACAGGTCTACATCCTGCAGAGCGGTACCCAATGCTGTTTCTGCTTTGTAGCGATCGGCCAGTTGCGGGAAGGCATTGTAGAGCTGATTGACCACTTTTTCCAGACGGGGCCGGAGCATCCCGTATTCAATGAGCTTCAGAATTTCATCGTACGATTTATGCAGAGGATGTAAAATGGCATCGGTCGTAATAAAAACGGGCAGGTCCTTCCGGTAAACATCATGAAAGGCTTCTCCAAATGAGGGGTAACTTAGCCGTTCTGTGACCATGAAACGGAAATTTTTTAAATGCGTCCACTCATCTGGAGTTAACTTAAATTTCTTCTCAACGGAATCCAGAAAGGCCGTCTGTCTTAAAGAAGAATCCGATTGTATTCCCGAAAAATAGGCTTTTTCCGGGGCAAACTGTGCCAGAATTTCATCGGTTGTTATGTTCTGATGACTTTGCTGGAAGTCGTAGTACTGCTGAATTGTTATGTTATTTTGGGCGAAAAGAAGCAGCGGGAAAAAAGCAAAGAAAACGAAAAAATTAAACTTTTTCATTTTTGCCTCCTCAATTTTGTGGTGAGAAAACGTATTTAAAGGACGGGAGAAATACAGTTTTGGTAAAATTTAAATTCAATTAAATTTACGACAACCAGAGCGGGCACGCAAGTTTTTTTCTGAAATTAAATGGCTGCAAAATTCGCGGCAGCGGGATTTTTCTTGGTGATCTTTGTGGATTTTTGGTGTTCTTCGTGTTAAATGTTTTGGGTTTCGCCGCGCGG
>CAZMRE010000347.1:0-2570 GCA_964568545.1 uncultured Deferribacteres bacterium
CTAAAGTTGTGCAACTGCTGCGGCAAACTTGAATGCATATCGTAAATATGGGGAACCTTAAAAATTTTCTTCAGAACAATTCCCATAAACCCAGCTTCTTCGTGAGTGTGAAGCACTTCATATTTATTTCGTCTCATTAGCGAAAAAGCTTTAAAAAATAGAGATACATCCATTGGAATTTTTGCCAAGGATGGCCCTACTTTTACTTTCCTAATAGGCAGCTTTGGAATTCGGTGAATCTGTACATTTGGAAACCACTTGTCTTCCCCGACGTGATAGGTTACCAAATCAACTGAATGTCCCAAATCGGATAAAGCCTTTATCCGCCCAAGAACGCTGAATGGCGTTCCTCTGGGCTGAAAAAAAGGTTGTGGTGCTATCATTAATATTTTCATAGGTCGAACTTTCTTTTTTTGGTCGACTTTGGAATAGGGCAAAAAAAATACCAAAGCAAGACTTTGGCATTTCTTTTTTTATTATTAACTTTCAATAAGTTATACCAATCCTTTGGTTAAAAGCAAAAAAGACGTGAGCAAACGATGTACTATCTTGAAACATTGATCGATTACTGCCCACACTCCCTTATGCCAATATGAAACAATTTTAATCTTACGATGTCACCTTGTTCTTAGCTCTCCCCACACTATAGTAAGCAAAGCCCTTCTCTTTCATTTTTTCGGGTTCATAGATATTCCGCAAATCAAAAATATAATTTGATCGCATAAGTGATTTAATTTTATCCAGATCCAAACTGCGGAATTGGTTCCATTCCGTCATAAAAACCAGAGCATCTGCTCCTTCAAGGGAATCATATGTATCCTTCGCATATTTCACATCCGGTAAAAGTTTCCGGGAATTTTCTGTAGCAACCGGATCAAATGCGTGAACTTCCGCCCCTTCTTTTAAAAGACTCTTTACAATGTCGATAGACGGAGCATCTCTCATATCATCGGTGTTAGGTTTAAATGCCAGGCCTAAGATGGCAATTTTTTTACCCTTTAAATCTCCCATAGCCTGTTGGATTTTTTCAAACATGAGCTCCCGCTGTCTGTAATTAACCTCAATGGCGGAACCAACAATTTTAAATTCATAGCCTTTTTGTTTTGCCAATTGGTAAATAGCTGACGTGTCTTTTGGGAAGCAGGAGCCGCCATAGCCCGGGCCTGCGTGTAAAAACTTGCGGCCAATGCGATTGTCTAGTCCCATGCCCTTTGCCACATCATGAACATCTGCGCCCACAATTTCGCAGATATTGGCAATTTCATTAATGTAAGAAATTTTCGTAGCTAAGAATGCATTGGCAGCATATTTGATTAGCTCAGCGCTTTCAATATTTGTAATCACAAAGGGAGTTTCAATAAGATACAAAGGCGCATAAAGGTCTTTCATAATTGCAATGGCTTCATCCGTTTCGGCTCCAATCACAACTCGATCCGGCCGCATAAAATCATCAATAGCGGACCCTTCCCGCAAGAATTCAGGATTGGATGCTACTGCAAACGGGATAGAATTCTTCTGGTACTTTTCAATAACACTCTTAATCCACTTGCCCGTGCCAACGGGAGCCGTACTTTTGTTGACGACAACCTTGTAGCCATTTTTGTATTTTGCAATGTCCTTTGCAACGGCCTCAATATATTGAAGATCAGCCGATCCATCTGATTTTGGCGGAGTACCTACCGCAATAAAAATTACCAACGCTTTTTCAATGGCCTCTTTGATATCCGTTGTGAAGTGAAGGCGATCTTCCTTCACATTTTTGGCAACCATAATATCCAGACCAGGCTCGTAAATGGGGATTTCTCCACTATTTAGTTTGTCGATTTTTGATTTATCCATATCGACACATGTCACTTCATTGCCAAATTCTGCAAAACATGTCCCTGTAACCAAACCAACGTAACCCGTTCCAACAATTGCAATATGCATGTTTAAACCTCCATGTTCTTAATTCGCTTTTTCAAAAACATTATTAATATGCGCCATAGCCGAATAAAACAACAAAAAATGTTTTAAATATTATTTTTACATCCAACCATAGCGACCAATTATCAATATATTGAAGATCCATCTGCATCCATTCATCAAAATCAACTTCATTCCTTCCACTCACCTGCCAGACGCATGTCAATCCGGGTTTAAGACTCAAGCGGCGACGCTGCCAAATCTCATACATTTCAACTTCGACCGGCAAGGGCGGACGCGGGCCAACAATACTCATATCCCCTTTTAGGACATTGAAAAGTTGAGGCAATTCGTCCATACTTGTCTTTCGGAGAAAACGTCCAAATGGATGAACACGGGGATCGTGTTTGATTTTGAACACGGGTCCTTTCATTTCATTCTGTCGCTCAAGTTCCTTCTTTTTTATATCGGCTCCTACCCGCATCGTCCTGAACTTGTAAAGAGTAAAGCGTCTGCCGTTAACGCCCATCCGCTCCTGCTTGAAGAAAACCGGACCAGGTGACGACAATTTAATCCCAATGGAAATAACGAAAAATAAAGGTGCTGCGATAATAATTCCAACCAATGATAAAATAATATCCAAACTACGCTTAACAAAAAGCTGC
>CAZMRE010000348.1:0-2568 GCA_964568545.1 uncultured Deferribacteres bacterium
CCAAACAAAATGACGGCCGGAACACCCAGCTCATTCAAAACACGGCACTCCTTTACCGTTTCGTCAACAGACATCTGGTAAACATCCGGCATGGACGATACCTCCCGCCGAATGCCTTTTCCGGGGCAAACAAACAGCGGGGCAATAAAATCATCTACCAAAACCTGGGTTTCCCGTACCATTCGCCGCAGGTTTTCCATTCGCCGCAGGCGTCTGGGGCGATTAATTGGAAATGCCATCTTTGATTCCCTTTCTCATAAATTGTAATCGGCTGTTTTACGTTTTTACGGCTGCGAATGTACCAATAAGAATAAAGCAATCGCACACATTTAGCTGCCTGTGGCCGCTTGTTTCCCGGCGCTGGTTTTGAGTCCGATTTCCTCATCCGTCAAATAGCAGGCCGGATCGGGTGCCCAAATATCACCCGTAATGGCTTCTGCGCGCACGCGCAAATTTCCGCCGCAGATGTCAAGCCATTGGCACTGAGCACAGCGTCCCGTGACGTACTCTTTTTTAGTTTTAAGCTTCCTAAGGAATTCATTCGACGTGTCGGTCCAAATTTCACTAAAGGGCCGCTCCAGCACATTTCCAAGAACCTTATCCCGCCAGAATTGATCGGGATACACGGCACCATCCCAACTGACGCTTGCCACACCCACGCCGGAACTGTTTCCACCGTTCATTTTAAGAAGCTCGAGAACATTGGCTGCCCGCTGGGGATCTTCTCGAAGCAATCGCAGATACAAATACGGGCCGTCGGCGTGGTTGTCCACGGTTAAAATCTCCGCCGGAAAGCCCTTCTCGTGCATTTCTTTGGTCCGATCCATGATATAATCCACGGCCTTTCGCGTTTCTTCGTGGGACAGATCATCTTTAACGAGCTTGGTTCCCCTGCCAGTGTACACCAGGTGATAAAAGCAGGCCCGTGTTATTCGGCGTTCTTCGATTAAATCAAAAATCTGCGGCAAATCCTGAACATTAATTTTATTCATTGTAAAGCGCAATCCCACTTTAACACCGGCTTCCTGGCAATTCTTAATTCCCTGCATGGCCAAATCGAATGCGCCTCTCATTCCGCGAAATCGGTCGTTAGTCTCTCGCATCCCGTCCAGGCTAATTCCCACATACGACACCCCCATATCTTTAAGGCGATGCGCGATTTCCCGTGTAATCAGTGTTCCATTAGTTGAAAAAACCGTTCGAATCCCCTTTCCGATGGAGTAAGCCACCAGTTCAAAAATATCTTTCCTACGGAAGGGTTCGCCACCGGAGAATAACAGAACGGGCACACCAAAACCCGCCAGATCGTCAATGAATGCCTTGCCCTGTTCGGTGGTCATCTCCCCGGGATAATCGATATCCTGCGATTGTGAGTAGCAGTGAATGCAGTGCAAATTACAGCGCCGGGTGACATTCCAGACCACAATTGGTTTTTTATCCAGGGAAAATTGCAACAGATGCGCCGGGAGATTTTTTGATTTGCGCCCGTACCGTAACGGATCGGAGGGCTCAACCGTTCCACAGTAAAGCTTTGAAATTCCAATCATCTAATTTCCCTTCTAATTTTGATTATGATTTGTTTATCCTCTCAAATTCATTAATTGCTTCCACAAGATCACGAATGGTAAATCGTTTTGGCTCTACGGTAACTTTAAACCCAAATTTTTTGGCAGTTCGCGTAGTAATGGGGCCAATGCTTGCCACCTTGATTCGGTCTGCAATTTCAGAGGCAATTTCTTCTCCGACCAAACGCACAAAATTTTCCACAGTGGACGAACTTGTAAAGGTAATCCAATCTGGAAAATTTTCAGATTCCCGGAACAATTCATTGGCACGTTCCCGCGACTGTTCATCTGGTAACGTTTTGTAAACTGCAATTTCTGTGACATTTGCCCCCATTCTTTTTAATGCCTGTGGCAAAACATCCCGAACGTCTGCGGCTCGGGCCAAAACCACTTTTTTGTCTTTTAGAGAGACGGATCGAAACGCCTCCACCAGTCCCTCAGCGACAAATACTTTCGGCTCTAAATCCGGAGAGATTCCAAAATCTTTCAGCGCAGCACTGGTTCCAGATCCAATGCTGGCGATTTTTACCGGCCCCAGCCAGCGCACATCCTTACCATTAAAAAAAAGCCGTTTCATCCAACGGCGAACGCCATTTTCGCTGGTAAAAACAAGCCAATCCGGTTTGTCGGCATTTCGAAACACCTGATCAACCGGGAGCCAGGAGTCGGGATCTGAAATCTTGATAGTGGGCAGAATGTGAACTTCTGCGCCATTTTCCCGCAGCAGATTGCCCAATGCGCTCGCCTGGTGCCTAGCCCGCGTGACGACAATCCGCGTGCCCGCTAGCGGCAGCCGCTCAAACCAGGCCAGCTTTGATCGCAGGCGAACAACCTCTCCCACTACAATAAGGGCGGGCGGCGTCATCTTTGCTTCCCGTGCTTTTTCAACAATGCCTTCCAACGTTCCCTCCACAACCATTTGGTCGGAGAATGTGCCTCTTCGAACTAGTGCGGCGGGTGTTTGCGGGGGCTTTCCATTTTTCAAAAGCTGTTTAACAATTTC
>CAZMRE010000349.1:0-2548 GCA_964568545.1 uncultured Deferribacteres bacterium
AACGCCGAATTCAAAAGCTGGTTCAAAAGGATTTCGGAAACCTGTGGGTAGGCACCTTTCACTCTGTTTTTGCGCGAATCTTGCGTGCGGAGGCGCCTTATCTTGGCTACACGAGGAACTTCGTTATTTATGATGTGGAAGATCAAAAGAAAGCCATTAAGAATCTAATGCTTGATCATCATATTTCTCTTAAAGATTTTTCGGTGGCGGATGTTCATCGCAAAATTAGCGGCCTCAAAAATAAGATGATTGAGCCGGATGAATTTCGGGATCAGATCAAAACGGATGAAGATGAGGTTGTGGCATTGATTTACCGCCATTATTCCGGTTTTCTGCGTGCGAATAATGCCATGGATTTTGATGATCTCATTAAACTTCCGGTGGAGCTTTTTCGCGCTTACCCAAAAGTCCTTCAAAAATACCAGGAACGCTTCAAATACTTTCTTGTTGATGAGTACCAGGACACCAATCTGGCTCAAAATAAACTTGTGCTTGATCTGGGAAATCGCTACCGAAATGTCTTTGTTGTCGGCGATGATGATCAATCTATTTACCGATGGCGTGGCGCTGAAATCCGCAATATTCTCGAATTTGAAAATCAATTCCCTGACTGTCAGGTTTTTCGCCTGGAGCAGAATTATCGATCGACTCGCACAATTGTGGATGCGGCGTATTCTGTGGTGAAAAATAACGTTGTTCGGAAACAAAAGCGATTGTGGACAGACCGGGAAAATGGCGATAAAATTACGCTTCTAATTGCCGATGATGAAAGCGTTGAGGCCAGGCTCATTGTCGATGCCATTCGCACTGAGATTGTTAGAAATAAACGTAATTTCAAGGATTTTGTAATTCTGTATCGCACCAATGCACAATCCCGGGCGATTGAAGATGCCCTGCGAAGGAACACGATTACCTACGATATCGTCGGGGGATTTCGTTTTTACGAGAGGAAGGAAATCAAAGATTTTCTGGCTTATTTGCGGGTTATTGCCAATCCTAATGACAGCATTAGCCTGGAACGGATCATTAACTTTCCCCGACGAAGCATTGGAAACACAACCCTGCTCAGGCTGAAACAGTTTGCCGAGGAGCAACAAATTTCTCTTTTAGAGGCTCTCGGACGTGCCCGGGAGATTTCGTCCATTTCAAAACCGATGCAAACCCGCGTTATCGAAGTTTATCAGCTTTTTCAAAAATATATTGATTTGAAAGACAAACTCTCCGTAGGGGAATTGGCAAGTGTTCTGGAAAAAGAGGTCGGTTTTAAAGAGACCTACAGGGAAGAAGGAACTGAGGAAGCACTGAACAGGTATGATAATATAATTGAATTACTTTCGGCTATTGCAGAGTTTTCAAAAACGCGTGAAAATGCATCGCTGGATGCCTTTTTGGAAGATGTGGCACTGGTGTCTGATATCGACAATTGGGACGATTCCTCAAATGCCGTCACCTTGATGACGGTTCACAGCGCCAAGGGATTGGAGTTTCCGGTTGTTTTTATTTCGGGATTGGAAGACGGACTTTTCCCACTGTTTCGGGCGTATGATTCTGTTGAAGAATTGGAGGAAGAGCGTCGGCTTTTCTACGTGGCTGTTACACGCGCAAAGGATAAGGTGTACCTCAGTTGGGCCAGGAATCGCCGTCAATTTATTAGAAATAATGGACAGGTGAAGACCATGTCCCAATTTGTGAAACAGATTCCTGCTGATTTACTGGAAATTTACGATGCCAGTGGGAGTTATAGCAGAAGGTGGGGTTCTGCGGCTTCTGGCGCTCACGCACCTCGAAAGGTGAAGCACCATGACGAACAGCCCATGCCTGCTTACGAAGATTTTAGTCAGGAAACTCCGTCAATTTATGTTGGGGTTCACGTGAAGCATCCCAAATTTGGGGCGGGCATTGTGTTACAGATTGAGGGACAGGGTCCGGATGCCAAACTAACCGTTTTCTTCAACGACATTGAGGAACAGAAAAAATTGATTTACAAGTATTCAAATCTGGAGATTCTTTCATGAAAAATCTCTCTCGGAAGACGCTGCTTTTAATAAGTGCGGTTCTTCTTTTTGGATTTGCAGTTCAAGTATTGGCGCAGGAAACTGGTGAAAAACGGGCATTCATTTACGCCAATCGACTAATGTCTGACAAAATGTACGATCTGGCGGCAGGCCAATTTTTGGATTATGTGCAAAAATATCCGGGCAGCCCCAGGGCGGCTGAGGCGCAGTTTCTGGCAGCCCAATGTTTCATGAATGAAGGAAATTACCACAAAGCCATTCAGGCATTTCAATCCCTTATTCTTCGCTACTCTCAATTTCAACGCTTGGACGAAGCGCAATTGGGAATTGCCGAGGCATACAATAAACTTCAATTGTACAAAAAAGCGGCGGAATCATACGAGAACTTGCCGCTTTATTATCCCGGAAGCTCACTGGCTCCCAAAGCTCTCATGCTTGCCGCTCGTGTGTACCGAAAAATTGGAAATCCCGAAAAAAGCTATGAATTGTGGGTGCGAATCATTAAGGAATATCCGAACAGCGACTTGAAAAAT
>CAZMRE010000350.1:0-2535 GCA_964568545.1 uncultured Deferribacteres bacterium
ACGAGCTGAAGCTCGTGGCAATTCATCATAGGTTGACGCCAATGTGGTCGCCCGGACAGAAAACATCCTCCACGCTGATGCCGTCAATGGTTTTCCATAAAGCTTCTCGTAGGCGCTGGGAAACGTGATCTTCTTCTGCTTTTGATTTGGGCGATTTGATCGGCAGAGAATCTGTAACTATCTGTTCCGTTTTAAGAATAATCCATGACAATCATTTGAAAACTGGAATTTGTAGAAATTTTTGAAGCGCTTATATTGTCAAGCTGATAGGCCCAAGCGTGAATTTCCCCAAAATTTTGGGCATTCAAACTTAACGGCACAATCACAGCAATCCAAAGAAAAAGCCAGCATTTTTTGGGAACTATTTTTCAGGATTTTCTTTATTTTGTACCAAAGAGCCGGTCTCCGGCGTCGCCCAGACCGGGTAAAATGTAGCCGTTTTCATTCAATCGGTCATCCAGAGCGGCGGCGTAGATGCGCACGTCCGGGTGGGCCGTGTGCAATTTTTCCACGCCTTCAGGCGCCGCCACCATGCACACAAATTTGATTTCCTTTACGCCAGCATTTTTGAGTAAATTCACCGCTGCCACGGCTGAGCCTCCCGTGGCCAGCATCGGATCGACTAACACTACATCGGTTTCGGCAATGTTGTCCGGGAATTTTTTGTAATATTCCACAGGCTGAAGGGTTTTTTCGTTTCGGTAGAGCCCAACGTGTCCTACCCGCGCGGTGGGGACCATTTCCAGCAGGCCTTCTAACATTCCCAAACCTGCGCGCAAAATCAGCACAAACGAAATCTCGCGAGCCAATTGCTTGGCTTTGGTTTTCATTAAGGGGGTTTCCACCTCCACCTCTCGAAGAGGGTAGTCGGCCATCACCTCGTACAACATGAAGCCGGTCAATTCTTTAGTGAGCCGTCGAAAGGTGAAGTGATCCGTTCGATTGTCCCGCAGCAAGGCTAATTTGTGCTGAACCAAAGGGTGTCCAACAATTGTTAAGCCGTCCATTAGATGTCCTCTTTTTGGTTGTTCTAAAATAATTGAGCCGTTGGTAGGGAAAATTCATGAATTGCCCCTAAAGGGTTCATTTGATTTCAAATTTGTGAATCCCTGGCATTTATTTTGAATCCAGAAATTGTAAAACCATTTTCATAAATTGGTTTCGTTGCGTCGCAGAAAGAATCGTTTCAAACGGAAACCCCAAAATTACCAGCCGGTAGCTTCCTTTAAATGCAATTCCTGCGCTAAATTGGTTTTCGGCGTAGCGAAGAATGGTTTCAGCCCCCTTCACTGGTAAAATGGCATCGGGCGCTTCCACCGTATAAATAGTCGGATTAAAGCCGGTGTTGAACGAAATCAGCTCAGCGGGCGGCCAAAAATTCGGGCTCGTTGAAAAAACCTTTCCTTCCCGTGCAGCGTGGTCAGTATCCCACGTAAAATGAAGGGTGTTTTTGGCAAATTGAATATCAGGCGATTTGGCATCTTTACCGTTGAACAAATCGCTTCCCACGTAGGCGCCTGAAATGAAAAGGCGCCCGCCGCTGCCGCAGAACGAACTAATCTTTTTTTGAAAAGCCTCTGGAAAGGCTTGAAAGGGTTCGCCTTTGAGCGAATCCAGAACCGGCCGCTGCCAGGGCGTTTCCCGCTCTTTGCCCAAAATGAGATCAACCAGCCGGTAGTTTGCCAGGCGAACAGCTCCGGATTCTACAGCCTTTTGACTGGCGGAAACAAAGGAGTAGCCGGCGGCCTGAATGGAACGGCCGTGGCGGTAGGGGAAATCGAATGTGTTGCCCGGAAGAATTTTGGTTTCAAAGTTCGCCTGACTGGCGCCAAATCCGGGGCCGTCGTTGTTGCGATAGGTATTTTGGGGAGAAAAATTGTACTGCCTGCCGGTAAAATTCAGATCAAATCGATCGGGTACCCCCGGATCAACATTATTTAAAAATCCTGCAAAAACAGGGGATTGGACACTTGAAGGGGCCGAAACCCGCTCGAAGCCGTTTACAATCAGAACAGGCGGCTTTTCAGGATTCTGCCAGCAAACGGAAAGGATTTCCGAGGGAAAACTTTCGCCACCGCGGTTGATGGCGGTAACCTTGTAACTGTAAATGGTGCCCGGCTGTAAATTTGAAAAGGCAACCATCGTGTCCTGTACAATCTGTCCGTTGTCAAATCCGCCGCTGTCGATGCGCGTGTACACGGCGTATTTTTCGGGCACAGCACTTGGCTCCAGAGGGTCGAACATGGGCTGCCAGGAAAGCACGACGGTTTGGGTATCCGAAAAAACCGCCGCAAAATGGCTCACCGGAAGGGGTTCCACCACATAATTCCTGCGGTTTTCCGTGGCCAGAAATTTCAACATGGCTTTGTAAATGGCTCGTGCCGCATCAAACCGAAAGCGCGGATCCAACTCAAAACGGGCATCCCAGAAGTTCTGGTGGGAAAGCAATTCTAGAAGTGCCGCCGGTACATTTGGCCGGTAGGCCTCGCTGTACTGGGCTTCCATAAGCGAGCGGCGTGTCCAGGTAGGATCCCA
>CAZMRE010000351.1:0-2535 GCA_964568545.1 uncultured Deferribacteres bacterium
GCCAACGAACGATAGCCATCGCCTTCAATTGATGTGTAATGCACGAAGACATCTGGCCCATCTTCCTGTTCAATGAATCCGTAACCTTTGTTTTCATTGAACCATTTTACTTTACCGTGAGTCATTAAAAAACCTCCTTAATAATACTAAAAACCGCCCGTGAAAAATCCAGTGAATTAAAAATTGATTTTCCACAAGACGTACGAAACAATACATATTGAATGTAATGATTAGTTCAGTGATTGTCAAGAAAAATTTTCAAAAAAATGATATTTTTTAAAATTAATCCACATATTTTGCGTTCCTGCAATGACTTGCGCCATTATCCCGATGAATGATGGCAAAAATCCTCAAAAAATTGCCTTTAAAATAACCATAAATAATCCGCTGCCAATTGGAACAGTGAGATTATCATTAAAGGGAATAATACCCCACTCAAGAATGGTTCCGACCAATGCCCCCACCAAGGACAGTGTTGCAGACCAATGCAGGATAATTCTGGCAATCAAAAATGCCGATATAAAAAATGCCAGGCTGCCTTCCAGAGTTTTATTCGATCGAATACGTATCATGCCAATCCCTTTGCCAATCCATGCCGCAAGAGCATCTGAAACAGCAAGCATACTAATTGCAAAAATGGCAATTGGCTTTGGATAAATTAAAATGGTAACAAGTGCGCCAACAATCCAATACGTGGCTCCCGTAATGGACGAGTGTTCTTCCTGTCGAAGTAAAAATCCAAGATAGCGATTAAAGGCCTTTCGGAATGTCTGATTCTGAAATCGAAGAACTTCCACAAAAGCGGCTACTAACAAGGCCGCCGAAAGGAGAAAAACTACCCAATACTCCGGCAGATACCAATAAAACACGGGGATAAGAATCCCCATAATATGGATTGTTTTGCGCAGAGTTTCCTTCCAGAGGGATTTTTGCTTGCCGGAATTCAAGTTAGGTATCAATTTAATTTGTGCGTTTGCTCGCCCGTGCACGCGCCAAAATCTCACGTACCGCGCTCGGAATATCCTTGCTTCGAAAGATGGCTGACCCTGAAACCAGTATCGTTGCCCCAGCCCGTGTCACCCATTCGGCCGTTAATGGATCAATTCCGCCATCTATTTCCAATTCCACAGGTTGATTCGTGCCTCTAATCAGTTGCGCAGCCCGTTCAATTTTTGAGATCATCGTTTCAATGAACGCCTGTCCTCCAAATCCGGGATTCACAGTCATGATTAGTAAAAGATCGATGTCTGGAAGAATTTCTTCAATCATTCCAAGGGGAGTTGCCGGATTTAGTGCCACACCTGCTTTCATTCCCAGTCTCTTAATTTTTTGAACGGTTCGGTGCAAGTGTGTACAGGCTTCCTGATGTACTGTCAGAATGTCTGCACCCGCATTTTTGAAATCTTCCAGGTAGCGGTCCGGATCTGTAATCATTAAATGGACATCAAAGCGAAGTGTTGTTTCTTTTCGAAGATTTTGAATAACGACCGGCCCGAACGAAATATTCGGAACAAAATGACCATCCATCACATCCATGTGGATGAAATCCGCTCCAGAATCTTCTACCAGTTTAATTTGTTCGGCCAGATGAGCAAAATCGGCCGACAAAATGGACGGCGCCAGTTTAATTTTTGGGGGTAGCAGAATTACCTCCTTCCGAATCAAATTCACTAACTACCAAATCAATGGCCTGTCCCATTTCAACCTCCGTACCAGCAGGCATCGACTGCCGAATAACCGTGTTTGGCAGGAGATCATCATTGACTTCCTTTGAAACCACGCCAACCTTTAATCCTGAATGCAGCAGAATGTAGGTTGCCTCATCCAAACTCTTGCCTACCAGGTTGGGAACAATAAAGTGCTCCGGGATGTTTCCAAGACTGATTGTAAAATCTACACTTTGTCCCACCTGCAGGGTGTCGTTTGGAGGCACGGATTGACTCACCACAACGCCTTTTGGAAAATAGCTAGAAAATTCATAATTCTTTTTGCCTACCTTCAGGGCCAGCCTGCGAAGCTTTAATTCGGCATCCCGTTCCGACCCCCCAACAAGCTTTGGAACAGACACACGCTTTTCGCCCTTGCTAACGGTTAGGTATACACGCCGACCTTTTTTGACAATAGACTCCGGAAAGGGGTTTTGAAACGTAACCGTTCCTTTTGGATAGTTGGAGCTGTAGACTTCCTTGTCTAGTATCGATTTAAAACCTTGCTTCTTCAAAAGGCTATCCGCTTTTAAAAATTGCATCCCGACAACCTGAGGCAACACGACATCTTTTCCGTGCTTAACATACAGCGGCATAATCACCTGATCGCACGTAATCACAAAAACAATCAACCCGATAAAAGCAAAAGCTGACCAGAGGAGCAGTTTTTTTAGTACGATTTGTTTTGATTTTTTATCGGTATAATTTTCTTCTTCCACGTGAGCTCCCTGAATTAAAATTCAGATAAATGAACACAGTTGATCATTTGACTCGTTTCTTTTTCTTTGTGTATCTTCGTATCTTGGGGACTTCGTGGCTGAATAGTTAC
>CAZMRE010000352.1:0-2523 GCA_964568545.1 uncultured Deferribacteres bacterium
TACAAAAAGTCTTTGTATTCATCAAAATTTACGCCTGGAATCCGCCACATGAAATTCGGATCGATGTAAGGCTCGTCGTCCTCGTGGCCTGCCATGAGTTCCAGCTTCCGTCGAATCAATTCTCCCAAATTTTCTCCATAAATGAAGGTGGTTTCTCCGACTGCCGAAACAGCCATAAATTTGGTTTGGGAGGTCTCCCACAAATCGAGCAAGTCGCGGGCATTTTCCATTTCATCCAGAACCATGTCGTGAGTGACCTGCTTCCAGCGGGCTTTTTCTTCCGGGTCGCTTGTTTCCAGGTACCCGTGAACCCCGGCAATCCAGGCGGAAATATTTTTCTGGGTACGGAACCAAATTTTCAATGCACGCAGCCGATCCCGTTGATCCACAAATACCTCCCTGGCGGGATCTTCCAACGAAAGTTTTTCAATGGCCTGATTAGCCAGATTCAAAGCCTTTTCCATGTGTGGGAAAAGATTCTTATTCATTCGATCCACTGCCTTAACCGCGGTTGGCTGGTCACACAGTTTGAACAGGACATCCTGAGCAAAATCCACCCGAGCGGGATTGTGTGGTGTAACCAATGAAAATTTCTCGTAGTACTCGCGATCCTTTTCCGGGATGGCCTCGAAATTGGGTACAAACGGACGCACGAAAAATCGGTACCACGGAAATCCCCAAACAGCGTAGAGAGCAACCGGAATCGGGAAAAAGCGGATGGCCGTGTCTGTTTCTCGCCAAACTGACACCAGATCCGGGCTCCATTTCCCAACCCAGTTTACTGCAATTTCGGCCACAATTTCGTCGGTGGGATGTGTGTCTCCCAGTTGAATTCGGCGCAAAAACTCCTGGTTGATATTCCACGGGGTCAGGCTCCCGGGAACAATTCCCCCGCGAGCCGCCAGTTTTCTTACTTCGCCCTTTGCGAGATTTTGCAGTTTTTCAGCCATCAGCCAGGGAAACGGAATGCCCAACAGGGGCTCAAACGTATTGGCATGCCCAAGAGCGACAACAATCTGCCCGTCGCTTCCTTTCTGACGGAACTTCTCAATTTCTTCCTTCTCCTCCGCTCGGAAATCAACCAAATAGGGCGTTTCGCCAACTCCCTTCACGTCTTCGTACGAAACATGGCGGTAAGGTTGTTCCCAATTCTCCATGAGGAATGTTGCGCTTTCCAACTCCAGTCCTGTTTCCAACTTGCTCAAGATAGCTGATTTTTCGGCACTTAAAGGATCAATCCGTAAAATCACCCGGAATTCCGGGTTGATTTTTGCCGCTGCGTCTCGCAGCGTTTTCAGATAACGCACCACATTTTCACCGGCGGCTCGGGCAATATCCTCGTGTGTGCGCCACTCGCGAATCAAAAACGCCCCTCCGTTTCGCCCCACGTACAGGGAATTGGTGTGTTCCATCCCCGCCCCGCTGTCGTTTGTCCAGATGGCCATGTACGAAAGCTCGGGTACTTCTTTTAAAAGATTCTGCATCAATTCGGCGTAATGGGCGCGCGTCAGCGGGTGCGCTGTACTCAGGGTGTAGCGCGGTTTAAAGCTACGAAACGGGTGATCCACCCGCGGGCCGCGAATCATCGGATAGCGCTCCAGCAGGGTTTCGGGAACGGTTCTGGGTTCAAAGGAAAGAATCCCGGGGTGAAGTCCGTACTTCAAGGCGTAACGGGCGTAGCGTTTCAGGGTCTGCAGATTGGCGTCCAGGTAATCCTGTTCGTACGTGCCCTTGCTCCAGCGGCTTTCTACAAACTGGTCTAAACCGGCACAATAGGTGTAAAAGCGGGGGTAATTTTCACCCGGAACGCCGGTTTCCGCCGGCACCGGCCCGGCCAGAGCGTTCACCTCCGCGTGGGTGTAACCCAGTCTCGCCATTTCCCTAAAATAGGATTCGCGATCTACACCGGCCACCGTACGAGAGGTTTGCGTGATTAACAAATCGTACTCAGCCCGCACCCAACGGAAAGGAACCTGCCAGGTTTTGCCTGCGGAAAATTCAATCACGTTTTTCTCCCACAATTCCTCTCGCACCCGCCGCCAGAGGGCGTACAGAAGTGACGTCCAGGAAGCCTGCAGAATCCCGGCACCACTTTCATTCAGTTGAAAATAGATTTCGTGTCCCTCGTCCGCTTTCTTATTTTTATCTTTGACGAAAAGTACCAGTTCCCCTGCCTGCGGCGACTGAACATTATTGCGCTCCTCGATTTTGGGGGAATCGGTCATTTCTTCCTGAATTTCCTGAGCAATCGTGTGAAAAACCGGCAGGCTGTTTTCGGGGATAATGATGGTGTGAATTTGGTTAAATGCTTCTTGAACAGTCATTTAACTTGTCCTTTCATTTTTTGAAACATTATTTATTTTTTATTAAATCTTTGTGCTTTTGTGTCTTCGTGGCTAATAAATTATTCAGCTTAAATTACGGCTGAATGTGTTTCCAGGCCACTCGCATCAGACGCCGGGAGAGCTCTTCAAAATAATCACCCATGTACGGCCCGTAAAAGGACATCAGCCGGGATTCGTA
>CAZMRE010000353.1:0-2510 GCA_964568545.1 uncultured Deferribacteres bacterium
TTCAGGATTTTGAAGAATAAAATACCGTTCTTCAGAAAAATGCAAACCATTTAATTGATTTTGGAAACAATCCCGATCGCAATTAGAATCAAATTGAAAAAATTAAAATCACAATTTAAGCCCCTTTTAACTTTTGCAATTTTTTTGCTTTGCTTCTTTTTATCAGTTACACAGAGAGCCACGGAGAAACTCAGAGAACCACAGAGAAAAATCCAAAATCCTTTTCTCCGTGCTTCTATATTGTCTCTGCGGTTCTCTGTGTTATTTCCTTTTTTTTCAGATACACGAAGAATTCCACTCCAGTGAATAAAATTTAGAATTCAAGAGAGTTGAAAAAAGTACGCATTCTTGCGCAGAACTATTTTTTCACAGGGACCATGCTAATGCCCAAAGAGATAAATTGCGCCCCCAATCAGAACTCCGTAGGTCATATTGAATATTTTAATTCTGATCGAATCTTTAACGCTGTACGAAAGCATTGGCAGCATTCCGTGGCCATCTTGAACAATAGAATTAGCAATGAGTACCGAAATCGGAATTAATCCCTTCGCATAAAGGGTAATGAAAATTAAATTGGGACCGGACTCCGGAATAATTCCCACCAAAACGCTAATGAGACCTATCCAGACAACATTTTCTTTGACGAACGATTCCAGATTCCAGTAGCTCAATCCCAAATTAACCACCAGAAGAGCCCCAAAGGTCCAGAGAAATACACGAATAATATGTTTTTTGAAAATATGCCTCCAGATATGTACCGTCAAATAATGGCGCAGACTATTTTGTTGCGGATGATATTTTTGCAAATGGCAGGCTTCACAGGTGGAAATATGCGCCAGCTTTTTCAAGGCGTCCGTTACCCCACCTAGAACAATTCCAAGAATAAAGAGGCCCGTAAAAAGCAAAATGGCCTTTTCAGGGAACATGGCCAGCATCACAAATGCCTCATCGCCGGATGTAGCAACCATTGCCCCGGTCAGAGCACCGAACGAAATGAGGCCATGAACATACAGCGACACATCCATAAACGCACCCAAACATCCCGGCGTGGCCGCCAAAAATGAAGAAAGGCTGTACTGTCGCCATTTTCGTCCCCTAACCAATTCCCTCAAATGCCCGTGCGTTTTGACATTCAAATAATCAATCAGGATCATCATTAAGAAAACGAAAAGTGAAATCTTGATGGCGTGAACAAATGTGTGCCAGACCAACTCCATTGTCTCTCCTCATTTATTAAAAACAAGACTGGTTGCCCCATTTCGTAAATTCCGTTGCCCATTTTTTTGTCAATAGGCTTTTTAATGAACGAAAATAAATACGAAATCCGAATGTCAAAATACGAAACAAATCCAAAATTCAAATATGACAATTTTTAAATAAGAGACCAGACATCACCCACATGCCAATCCCTAAACTGCACAGGGAAGGCCCTGTAAATTTCCGCGCTGGCCGGGAAACCCGTGCAGTGCATCGGAGAAATAATTTCAAACGAAAATTCTCTCAACGCCTCTATTGTTTTCTGAATCCGCTGTTCCGAAGCCTGAACCAAATGGAATCCGCCCAAAATGGCATAAACTGTTTTTGTACCAAAAAACTTACTGATAGCCACCAGCGTATTTGCAAGCCCGGAATGACCGCATCCAAAAATCACCACAAGCCCCTTTTTTGTGTTAAGAACCAATGCCTGATCGTCCCCAATATCGTCATGGACAAAACGTCCTTCCTTTTGAATCTGGAAGCCTCTTTCAATTGTCTCAAAGTCATTTTCTCTGGGAATTTCCCCTGTCGTGAACACATTGGGAAAAATTTCAGTAAATTTTCGATTGAGATGAAATTGAGCGCCAGCTCGCTCCAGAGTCTCACGATCCCAGGGGTTTCCGACATCCCGCGGGCCATTTTCCGTTACATGGAAGCGCCTCAGAAAAATGTCCGGGTGTCCAAAAATAGGCACGGCACCCCGCTGTTTTAGCAATTCCAGCAGACCGCCGGTGTGGTCGTAGTGCCCGTGACTCAAAATCACAGCATCAATTGCCTTCAAATCCACGCCCAACCTGGGTGCGTTCCAGGTTAGCGCTGTCATCTGTCCGGTGTCAAATAAAAATTGTTTGCCTGCAAACTCAACAAAAACAGAAATCCCGTGTTCTGCCAACAAATTCGCCCGCCGAACGGTTTCTTCAACCAGAATTTTGATTACCATTTCACTTGCCATTGTCGAGTGTTCTTCCATTTATTTTGATTCTTCTAATCAATGAATTTTTCCCTAACCCCATTAATTCTTTATCCACAATAAAATAGAAATTATTTTTGGAAAAGTAAATAAAAAATATTCGGTTGGAAAAAATATGAGTCCAAAAATCCCTTAGTCTCCCCCTTTTTTGGGTTAACACCTATTGCCAAGAATGGGTTAGGAATTTATTCTCGGGAGAATGTCCAGGAAAGATGGGTGCCGGCGCCGGCACGGATAAAAGCCTTCCCAAACTCTTTTTGAAAAATAGCAGCGGCTTCGTCAC
>CAZMRE010000354.1:0-2509 GCA_964568545.1 uncultured Deferribacteres bacterium
GGCCTTCGTCCAATGTCATAACGGCCAATTTAAACCCATCGCCCTCATTGCCGATTAAATTTTCCGCTGGAACTTCACAATCCTCAAAAATCAATTCCTGAGTATTGGAAGCGCGCAATCCCATTTTGTTTTCTGCTTTACCCAATTTGAATCCCGGAAAATTCTTCTCAACAATAAACGTACTCATTCCCTTGTGGCGTTCAGCCTCGGGATCCGTTCGAGCCGACACGATAATAAAATCCGATTTACCGCCGTTTGTGCAGAAAAATTTTGTCCCGTTTAAAATGTATTTATCGCCGACTTTTTTAGCCAGGGTTTTTACGCCGGCAGCATCCGATCCGGCCTCCGGTTCCGTAAGACCAAATGCACCAATGGATTTCCCTTCCGCAAGAGGACGAAGATATTTTTGTTTCTGTTCTTCGCTGCCAAATTCGTAAATCGGGTAACTTCCCAACGAGGTGTGAGCCGCAAGTGTGATTCCGGTAGAGGCGCATACGCGCCCAATTTCCTCAATGGCAATAGCGAGGGCCAGGGTATCCATTCCGGCACCGCCATATTTTTCAGGGTAGGGAATTCCCATTAAACCAAGATCCGCCATTTTGTGAAGAATGTCCCAGGGGAACTCCCCGGATTCGCTCAAATCGGAAGCAACCGGTTCAATTTCATTCTTCGCAAAATCCCGCACCATTTTTTGCAGCATTTGATGTTCTTCAGAAAGTTCCATGTGGCACTCCTAATTTTAAGCCGTTTATTCGCGGATTGAATTGAATTAGGTTCTTTAAATTCATGGGACTGACGCCCGATTTTTCTATTGCATTCTTCGGCCACTAAGACACAAAAACCCCAAGTTTACTGAATAAATTCTCTCATCTGCCAAAGATAACATCCTATTTTTTTATTCTTCAAAAGCCACTCGCTTCCTTTTTGACTTGCCCCGATTTTTAAATCGGGGGTTACCGAGATTACCCGTCCGGCTCCCGGGCTTTAGCCCAATAATGGCATTCGCGATAATCGCCTTTTTGGGCTGAAGCCCAGATTCTTTTTATTTCCTTCTATCCACGAGCTAAAGCTCGTGGCAAGTCAGTTAGAATTTATCTCTTCCAAAATAAATTGCTGAAAAATCAACCTTTCTAAATTGGTGACTTCGTGGCTGAATCGTTAGAATTTTCATTTCCCCTCGTATCGAGGAGGGCGTTTTTCCAGAAACGCCCTGATGCCCTCTAATCGATCTTCAGTAAAAATTGTTTTTGCGTAGTATTTTCTTTCTACTTCAAGCCCCTCTTTCAGCGGAACCTCAAGCCCTTCTTGTAACGCCTTTTTGGCTGCCCGAACTGCGACGGGGCCATTTTTGGCAATTTCCTCGGCAAGATTCATGGCCATAGGGAGAAGATCATTTTTCGGAACCACCCAGTTGGCCACGCCAAATTTTTGCGCTTCCTTGGCCGAAAAGACTCTGGCCGTGGCAATCCAGTAAAGGGCGTTACTGTAGCCGATCAGCCGTCCCAGTCGCTGTGTACCGCCGGCACCAGGAATAATAGCCAGGCTTGTTTCCGGAAGTCCCATTCGAGCGCCTTCCGAGAGAATCCGAAAATCGGCCGCCAAAGCCAGCTCCAATCCACCGCCCAAAGCGGCACCGTGAATAGCCGCGATGACCGGTACCGGAAGCTCCGCCAACTTTTGAAACGTATTTCGAATGGACGAAACGATGGCTTCGACCTCTTCCTCCGGAATATTTCGGCGCTCCTTTAAATCGGCCCCGGCACAAAAATGCTTGCCCTCGGCACGCAAAACCACCACGCGAAGCTCCCCCGCATCCACCTGCTCGGAGGCGCGATTTAGCCATCGTGAAATCTCGCCTACCATTACCCGATTCAGGGCATTTACCGGCGGCCGATTTAAGGAAAGAACCGCAATTCCATCGCTGAGTGAACAGGAAATCCACTCAAACAGAGCACCTGCGTCCATCAGTTTAACAACACCGCCTTGTAACCGTACTCCAGAATACCAGCGTGTCCTTCCTTTTGAACGCGGCGGAAAATTATTTCCACACGCTTCCCGATTTCCAACTCATCAAAAGGCGTGTCGACAATCTGCGTAGTCAGCCGTACGCCGTCATCCAATTCAACAATTCCCAGAGCATAGGGCGCCTGCATCAAAAAATTTTCGGACGGCGTGTAGATAATCGTGTACGTCAACAGCGTTCCGGTTTTTTGAAGCGTAACCGGCTCAAATTCCCGATTACCGCACTTTGAACACACCAGGCGCGGGGGAAATTCAATGTGGCCGCACTTCGTACATTTGGCAGCCTCTAAACGGGCGCGCTGAGGAATTTCTCTCGTATATCGTGGAATAATACTTTTCATCACATGGCCTCCAAAATATGAACTGTGCAACTTCCTCCGGAACCACCCATATTCTGGGTTAATCCGATCCGGGCATTTTTTACCTGACGATCACCGGCCGCGCCGCGAAGCTGTGTCACAATTTCGGCGATCTGCGCAATTCCTGT
>CAZMRE010000355.1:0-2509 GCA_964568545.1 uncultured Deferribacteres bacterium
GAACACTTCGCAGAAAAAAGGGACAATTCCGGCATTTTCATCCCTAATTAGAGATCGACAAGCAAGGATGCTTGTCGAACAATTCAGTGACACACGTCAAAAAAGAGGTGCTTATCAAACAGACAAGCATCCCTGCTTGTCTTTTTTAGCAGAGCGGAAACTGGAATCACTTTTGGAAAAATGGCCCCAAAAAACGCATTCTCGCCGAGAATTCTATTTTATCGCAATCAATTTCTTTATCTGGGCGATTAGCTGCTCTATGCCTAGAGCTATTTTAAAAAATAACAACAATTAAGCGCTTTCATTTTTTGGGGAAATGAACTGAAGATAATTGGACTGATTAATTACCTGAAACTGCGCATCGGGATAGGCTTTTCTCCATGCGGCGGGAGGCTTTGGCTTCCGCAAACTCCACTTAAATTCATAGCCAAAAAGTTTTCCTTCCCGCTCTTCGACAAGATCTATCTCTTGTCGATCATAAGTCCGCCAAAAATAAAATTTGCCATAAAACCGTCTATATTCTGCAAGTTTCACCCGTTCTGAAATCAAATAATTTTCCCATAATTGACCAATGTCATTGCGCAGCGATAAGGGAGTGAAGTTACCAATAAGGGCATTGCGTATGCCGCAATCCCAGAAATAGAATTTTGGATTTTTGCAAATTTCCTTTCGAAGATTTCGGCTAAATCCGCTGAGGGAGAAAATAACATATGCTTTTTCGAGCAAATCAAGATAGCGGCCAACCGTATTCTTACTCATTCCCAATTGGGTTGCCAATTCTGAATATGATATCAGATTTCCGGTTTGAAATGCCACTAGTTGAAGGAGTTGAATAATCTTTTTTGACTTTTTAATGCCTTCAAAGCTTAGCACATCCTTTAAAAGATAAGAATTAATTATCTCATTCAGATAGGCCTTTCGCCTTTCATGATCATTAGCAAGAACAACTTCAGGATAACTGCCATAGATTAAACGCGCCTCTAAATTGGCCGTGGTTTCCACAATGGTTTCCATTGTCATTAATTCGCTCTGCGAAAAGGGAAACAAATGCAATTCATATTTTCGGCCGGTCAAAGGTGAACCGGTCACACCTTCCAATTGAATGGAAGAAGATCCAGAAGC
This sequence comes from uncultured Deferribacteres bacterium, assembly GCA_964568545.1. GTDB lineage: Bacteria > Zhuqueibacterota > JdFR-76 > JdFR-76 > BMS3Abin05 > BMS3Abin05. The sequence continues at coordinate 1,123 of CAZMRE010000355.1, forward strand.
CAATATGTAAACTCCAGGAATATGATCAACAATCAACTTCAGATTTAGGCCAATTTGTTCGATGTATTGCGCTTCATCAACAATAATCAATTTTTTTTGTCCTATAAACTCTTTTAGCCGAACGATAGATTGGCTTTCCAAAAATTGTTTGGTATAAATATCATCTCCATTTAGGAAAAGGATGGAATCGACCGGAAACTTTTTTCCACTCACTTCATCAAGAAACTGATGCAGCAAAGTTGTTTTCCCAACTCGTCGGGCACCCAAGAGAAGCACCACTTTGTTGGGTTGTAAAAACTTATGAATATTTTTGATCTGTTCTCTTTTTATCAGCATTTTAATAATTCCGTCATTCTATTGACTAAATTTATATTAATTGGGTCATTAAATCAATAGTTTTTTTCATTTTTCTAAGATTTCGGTACTGTAAGATTCGGAGGGGCAAGGGCAAATCTTAAAACAAAACTCGATTGACCCGATACGCCCTCATTTCATATTCAGCAAGGTAACCGCAATCAGTGCCAGAAAAAATCCGGTCCATTCACGAGGGCTCAGTTTTTCGTGCCAGATAAACGTTCCCAATAGCAACGAGAGAGAAATAATCCCGATATTCACCATCGGGAAGACTTCAACACCCGGCAATTGAGTCAACGCCAGAATGAAAAAGAATGTTGTGAAAAGATTCGGGATTCCGAGCAGGCTTCCCCAACCAATTTCAGGCGGGTGAACCGGAATTTTCTGTTGCAGAATAAACAGCCAACTCATCACGCCGGAAAATCCAAATAAAACAAACATAAACGGATTTTTTTCGCTCAAAGGCTGGAGTGAATCGAAAATCTTCATCAAAAAATCATTAAATCCAAGCACAAAAAAGACCGATACGGCCAAAATCCAGTGGGCACTTCTTTTATCCCGAATAAACGAAAAATTGGACAGGAGCACAATGGCGATCAGAGTCAGGGCAATTCCGAAATCCTGGTATGTGTTGGGAATTTCGCTCCAGACAAAAATGGATCCGAATGTAGGAATAACCACAGATAATCGCATAATGGAAACAGAAACCGAAATCCCCATTTCACCAATTGCCCGGGTAATCAAATAAAACCCCAATGGAAACGTGATGCCGCCAGCCAGTCCCAGAAGAAGCGTATTACGAGAAAACAAAAAGTTTTGCTTCAAAACTAAAATAACCGCCAGAATAATCGTGGCCACGATATAATTGGTACCAATCATAACCATTCGATTAACATGTTTCAGTTCCGTTATCTTGAGAATGGCCGCAACACTAACAGACAACAGGATGGTTAAAAGAACATTGATCATTCGAAAATCGCTTTTGGGGATTATTTTGGTCTCAAGAAATTCGACAAGATAAACAGGATATTAA
>CAZMRE010000356.1:0-2506 GCA_964568545.1 uncultured Deferribacteres bacterium
AGCACGCACCTTTCCAAACTGGAAGGAGCCGGGCTCATTTCCGTGGAGAAATCATTTCGAGGCAAAAAGCCGCATACCGCATTTTCAATTACTCCGGAGGGAAGAGAGCGCTTTGCGAAATACGTTAGCGATCTAGAAAAGATTATTCATTTGGGAGAAAATTAAGGTTAGTCAACAAAAGCAAATTCCAAAATTGGAGGGAACAAGCGATGAAACAAACACACACAGTTGGAATTCTGGTAAGTTTATTTTTTTTGAGCGTCATTTGGTCGCCTGGTTACACAAAATGCAAAAAGCCGGAAAAAGGCCCGGGAATCGGCTACTTTATGATCGGAACCGCCTCCGTTGATTTGTCCGATTTGAATGCCGCCCTTCGCACAGCCGGTTACCCGAAATTGTCCGGGCGATTTCTCTCGATGGGCGGTGGCGGATTGTCGTTTGTGGGTAATCTTGTCATCGGCGGTGAGGGCAGCGGCTTGTTTAATTCCAGCGTAACGGGCAATGGAAACAAAATCTCCTTGAGCGGTGGCTATGGGATATTTGAAATGGGCTACATGCTGTTTAAAACAAAGAAAGCAAGTCTTTACCCGCTTCTTGGAATTGGTGGTGGCGGACTGAATTTAACCATCACAGAGCAAAATCTGTCTGCTAGTTTTTCCGAACTTCTGAAAGATCCGACCGGAAACGTGCAGTTCAGTTCAGCAGCATTTCTGATGGACCTGGGGCTTGGTGGTCACTGCCTTTTGGGGGTAAAAGAGAAGAAAGGAAGAGTTGGCGGTTTTCTTGTTGGATTTCGATTGGGATATTTGGTTGCTCCCTTTAGTCAGAATTGGAAATTGTCGGATGTAAGCGTTTTAAATGCTCCTAAAACAGTTTTCTCCGGGCCTTATTTTATGATTACGTTGGGTGGAGGAAGTCAGAAGATGAAATAGCGCTAAAAAAACCTTGCGAAGGTTTTAAACCTTCGCAAGGTTACTTTTAGTCTACGGATTCGTGTTCTGCAGCAGTTCTATGTAAGGCTTTAGTTGTGGCCTTTCCTGAGAAAATTCTGCCACAACGGCTTTTATTTTTTCGAAAGTCTGTGGAAAATTTTCCACCTCTGTTTGAGCATTTAGGGGGTTTTGAGCCAAAATCAGCCCCAACTGCGCCGGGCGCACTACGATGGTTTTTGGGTATTTTGAACGATCCCAGTTTCCCCGCTTCGCAATAAATCGGGTCAGTTTCATCAAGCAATTGACTTTTCCCTTCACGCCGGAAAGCATCTCCGCGCCATTCTTTGGAAAGTCAATTTCCACAATTACCTTCTGATTTACGGGAAATTCCTTCGTGTGAATTTGCACGCCAAAATCGCTGTCACTGTACGTCCAATGGCCGGCCTGATCGTAGCGGCTGTGCGACAACACCTGTCCATTCACCCGCACGCTTTTGGGAGGAAGCGTGTTTGGAAACCGAAATACATATGCTCTTTCCGAAGCCATGCCGGGAAAACTTCCTTCCACCGGCCCGACAACCAACTTGAGTGTTTGAGCATTTGTGTGGGTAAAATGAATGGACGTTTTGGCAAACACGCCCTTTCGGTAATTGTTTGTGTTGCCCTCGTCTTCGTAGTAAACTGTTCGCCCCGAATCACCCGGAAAGATCGCCAGCGTAAGCGGGTCCACGACATTTTTTTGGGCGGGTTGAAGCGGTGATTCTTGCGGAAGAATCGCTCCGGCACGCACGTAAACGGGAATCTCGTCCAGTGTAAAAGCCCGCTTAATAGTGCGATTTCCGTCTAACACCGTGCCCGTAGCCCATTCCATCCATTTTCCGGGCGGCAGCCAGAGAGCCTGGTAGGTAAACAGGCTGTCTTTCCCGATAGGATGCGTGACCGGTGTCACGATTAGATCATCTCCGAAATAATATTCGTCTTTGAACTGGTACGCCTCTGTGCGTTTCGGGAATTCGTAGTAGATCGGGTGGCAAAGGGAGATGCCGGTTTCATAGGTTTTTCGGGCGTACGAATAGATGTAGGGAATCAGACTGTGACGCAGAAGTTCGGCATTTCGCATCGGGTAGTAATACTTGAGCGGGTACGCCCAGATGCGCCGCTCAATTTTGGCGCTTTTGGTGCAGTGGGTTCGGAAAATCGGACTAAATGCGCCCCATTGAATCCAGCGTGTGTACAGTTCCGGGGGACTCTCGCCCCGCATGTGGCCGCCGATGTCGTGACTCCAGTAACCAAATCCAACATTGGCGGCGGTCGTTGTAAAATAAGGCTGAAAATCTAGCGATTTCCACGAGATTTGCGTATCTCCCGAAAAACCAATCTGATAGCGGTGATTGCCCAACCCGCCGTAACGGTGAAAAATCAGAGGCCGTTTTGTGCCCTGACGGGCCATGTCGGAAAAGAATACGTAATTCAGATAAAATGTGGGATTGACTCCCGGAATTTTTGTGGTGCTCCACTGCTGCCAGTCCAGCCACCAGAAATCGACCCCTTCTTTTTCAAGCGGGTGAAGCACCA
>CAZMRE010000357.1:0-2505 GCA_964568545.1 uncultured Deferribacteres bacterium
GAGGTGCGCAAATGGATTTACATGAAAGCTTGTGGATGGCCATTGAATCGATTCGAGCAAACAAAGCCCGGGCCATTCTCACCACCATTGGCATTGTTTTCGGAGTACTGGCAATCATTGCTATGCAAACTCTGGTACAGGGATTCAATAACAAAGTGGGCAAAGAGCTGTCCATTATCGGAAGCAGTACATTTTATGTGCAAAAATATCCGGCTATTCAAACCGGTCGTCCCAGCAGCGATATTCGCAATCGAAAAGATATTACAATGCGAGAGGTTCAGGCCATTGAAGAACGCGCCACGCTCATTAAACTGGTTTCCCCTGATGACGATCAGTTTGGAATTACGGTAAAATACAAGGAACACCACACCAATCCAACGGTTCTTGCAAAAGGCGGAAATCAGTTCTGGGCGCTTGTCAGTGGGTACATGCTGAAAGAGGGGCGTTTTATTACGAAGGATGACGTCCACAGCACACGAAATGTTTGCATTCTGGGAATGGATGTTGTTGACAAGCTTTTCCCTTTTGAAGACCCGATTGGAAAATTTGCATTGGTGAACGGCCATAAAATGAGGGTTATTGGCGTTTTCGAGGAAAAGGGAAAGATTTTTGGCTTCAGTCAGGATAATGTTGTTTTTATGCCAATTTCCACCTTTTTTAGATATTTTGGAGCCCGGCGCTCAATTTCAATCGCTTTGCAGGCCGATCGCCCCGATCTCATTGCCCCTGCCATTGACGAAGTGACGGGTATTCTCCGTTCGGTACGGAAGGTTCCTCCAGGGAAGCCAAGTGATTTTGAAATTGTAACACGGGAATCGTTGCTGGACACGTGGAACAAAATCAGCGGCTACATCTCAATTGTTGCCACGGCAATTGCGGCCATGTCACTCATTGTGGGCGGCATCGGAATCATGAACATCATGTTGGTATCGGTAACCGAACGCACCCGCGAAATCGGTATTCGAAAAGCAATCGGCGCTAAAAAGAGGGACATCCTCTGGCAGTTTATTGTTGAAGCCGTTATTTTGAGCGAAATCGGAGGAATTATCGGGGTTGTTTTTGGGGTTGGCGGCGGTAAAATCCTTGGAATGGCCCTAAAGATGCCCTCGGCCGTTCCTATCTGGGCTGTTCTGGTGGCCGTTGTATTTTCATCCTTTGTAGGGCTCTTTTTTGGGATTTACCCGGCTTCCAAAGCGGCAAAATTGAATCCAATTGAAGCACTGCGGTACGAATAATTATAAATTATGGTATTACAACAAAAGTATTTGTTTTTTTGCAAACAAATTAGCCAAAAATGCACGAGTTACATTTTTTATTCGAATAAAATTTGTGAATTAGTGGCATCAATATTTTTTAATTGCGGGATAGCTGCTCTTATGTTTTCCTTTTACAATCACCGTAATTCATTATGGCGCTGAATTTAATATGCGGGATTTTTAATTGACTGAATTTGAAAAAAAATTAACGGATCTTCGGACTCTTGTGAACAGGCGTATTCAATCCGTTTTTGAACAAAAAGAACCTGCCACGCTCTATGAACCAATGAAATACATCATCGACGGGGGTGGAAAACGCCTTCGACCAGTGCTTCTCCTGCTGTCCAGCGAGGCGGTTGGCGGACGCGTGGAAGACTGCCTGGATGCTGCCGTCGCCGTGGAAATGCTCCACAATTTTACGCTGATCCACGATGATGTAATGGATCAGGATGATATTCGGCGGGGTCAGGAAACCGTTCACAAAAAATGGGATGTCAATGTGGCGATTCTTTCGGGCGACGGACTGGTGGCATTATCGTATCGGTACCTGATGAACTGCAACCACCCCCGCATTGCAGAAATCGGAAGGTTGTTCTCTGATGCTTTACGGGAACTGTGCGAGGGGCAGGCGCTGGACAAGGAATTTGAAAGCCGCTGGGATGTAACCATTAACGATTATTTTACGATGATTCGAAAAAAGACGGCCGTTCTGATTGCACTTTGCACACAGATTGGCGGTATTTTTGGGAATGGCTCGGAGAAACACATTCAGAGCCTGTGGGAATACGGGCTGAACATGGGAATGGCCTTTCAAATTCAGGATGACCTCCTTGATGTGACCGCGGACGAAAAAGTGCTTGGAAAAGATTGGGGAAGTGATATCTTGCAGAGAAAGAAAACCTTTCTTCTGATCCATTCCCTTGAGGAAGGCACTCCCGCAATTAAGAAGGAAATCCACAAAATATTGGACCAGCCGGAAATTGCCCCAAAGGATGTGGCACGTGTTGCGGAATTATTTGAAGAAACCGGAACTCTGCGCGCCGCCAAAGAGCGTATTCAGGATCATTTCCAAAAAGCTAGAGAACAACTTTCCCTTTTGCCAAATACAGAAGGCACAAAAAATTTGGAGCGGTTTCTGGATTTGGTCTCCCACAGAAATTATTAGGCACTTCGAAAGACAAAATCAACAAAATTTTATCGACTTGTGTAACTGCCTCATTTTTGACTGCCTTCACAGGCACAAAACCTT
>CAZMRE010000358.1:0-2504 GCA_964568545.1 uncultured Deferribacteres bacterium
CACGCCAGCAGGCGAAACCCTCTTTCCAGAAAAAACGCTGTTCCTTTGTGCAAAAGGTCTAATTCACCGGGACCATTTACATCGTAAAACCAGTGATCCATGATCAATTTGCGTGTTAAAAAATCGGCAGTTTTTTCAAGATGAATCCCCGCAGCGTTGTGATAAGGATTGACCGAATCTGCCCAGAGCTGCACATCGATGTTTGGATCGGCTTGCCTGACATTTCTGAATGCATGATTTAACTGATCGGCAAACAGCTCATAGCCAGGGAGATTACGTTTCCGGCAGCGGCTGTCCGAATCAACCAAACCCACTTCGTCATGACCAATGTGAATTGTTTTCGGATGAAGCAAATTTACTACGGCCTGAACAGCATCCGCGTGACTGCCGTATACCAGCGGCTCGGAGGGACATGGCTTGTGATAGCGTGCCTCCCGGGGATCATAAATATCACCCGTAAAAAACACCGTGTCGCCATTGACAATTTGTGATCCGGGCAAGCGGTGAAAAACCGGCGGATCGGTGGACACAATTTCGTAGTCCTCCCCTTCCCGGAAAATCTTCCGGCCCTCAATTGCGGTTCGCGCCGAGGCCAAAAGCGGACGGGAATCCGGCAAATTTAGCAAATGCTTCACGGCAAATTTAGCTGAATCGCTTTGAAAAACAAGCGGTTCGTCTCTCAGATAGACGGCTTCATTCCAATCCTCTGAACCGGGCAGGGCAATGTAAGGCACCGGCTCAACATGAAAGCTTCTGAGAAAATTAAAATAGGCCTGGACGCGTGCCCTCTCCTGAAAATTATCCAGATGAAAGTAGCCAAACGTGGGCAGCACAAGTTGGTTGTATTTCAGATCGATAAACTGAAAAAGCCGGGATTTGGCGGAATCGTTGAGAGCCCCGCTTGTGTAAATGTAGGCCGTTCGAAGCGGAAACGCCGGCCAGTCATTTATTTCCACCGGCGGAAGCGTGTTCCAGCGATCAAAAAGCTGCTTTAGCGTAATCAAGCCATTGTGCAAACCCTGATCAGAAGCACCGACCACCGTTATTTGCGAATCCGAGATTTTCAAAAAATAGGCTTCTGCATTCGGAAAAGTCTGCGGCAAAGAAACGCCGTGTGCCTGAAGTTCTTGCGCCTGCTTCAGTGTTCCCAGAATCAAAACCGCATTTGACAAGCCTGTTTCTGCAGGAGAAACTGAGACATTCCAATTCGAAAATAAACTTTCAGACAGTCGCCCGACATCCGCCTGACACGATCCCTTTGTTAAATCGATCAGAAAAAGCGTTTCGGCCAGTTTGAACGGTTGGCCTTCCTGTGGAATAATCTGCTTCGGCAAAGGGAAAATGTGCTTGTAAAGGCAGGTTTCTGTCTTCATTCTCTTTTCCCATTTCCGGTAGCGATGCACCACATCGGAAAGACGGTAGCGGCGGAAAGCAGGAACATTGCCGTTTTTCATTTCATCGCCAATTTGTGAGCGAAAACAATCCTGAATGGATTTATGCGCCCATCCCTCAAAAGTGGTGGAATCAGGTGGGGGAACCGATTTAAAATCTTTCCAGATCGCCTGAATTGTCTCCGGTTCCCGATTGCACAGCCAGGCATTTTCGGATACTGCCCGGCCATTGTCCAGAAAAATTCGGCAGTTAACCAGATGGCCGCCGGGCATGAGACGAGGATCACCTTTTGAGAGAAAAACAGACGATCCCAGAATGGCCTTGAATGTAATTTCAGGCGTGTGGCCGTCGGGCGCCAGGATGGTCAGCGTACAGGGTTTCTCTTCCGGCAAGAGCTCCACCCGGTATTTTTGTCCCGCAAAAATTGACCAACCCTCGGGAATCTTTTCGATTGTCGGGCGAATGAGATAGGGCAATTGCTGAAGAATTTCATTCTGTGCTTCTTCAATACCGGACAGGCGAAAGGTAAACCCCCAGCGCCCGAATCCCTCGGAAATTTTCAGCAGGAAAAGATTGTCACCGGTCTTCAAATGCACGGGCACGAAATCGCGGTCGGGGGTGTCCGTGCCGGGCGTGTTGTGATCGAGGATCATTTCTCCATTAAGCCACACCCGAATGCCATCATTGGAGGAGATTTTTGCCATGACGTCCCGGTCGCTGGTCACACGCACAATGGCCGCGGCGTAGGCAACCGAACTGTCCGGAGGGTTCATATAAGAATCGAGAACCACTTCCGGGAAATAGGATCGGATTCGCCGCCAGGCAACAATCCTGCCGTCGGGGCGGGGTATTTGCAGACCTTCACGCGGCTGAATGCCTGTTTCGCCGCCAAAATCCTTGAGATAGTCCCTGTAAAATCCCAGCGAAGTGGAATCATGCCGGTATTGCGTAATCCCTGGCGGCAGGGGATTAGGAAACGGCCCGCACACCAGCCATTCCCTGAAAAAATCGCCGGGCGGGGTTTTCTCGTAAACAGGGATGCCGTTTTGGGTTGTTTCCTGCGCTTGCAGCAGAAAACTTCCCCCAAAGATAAGAATACTCAAAAGAAAAAA
>CAZMRE010000359.1:0-2503 GCA_964568545.1 uncultured Deferribacteres bacterium
ACGCCTCGGGCTGGTAATAATCGTAGTAACTGATAAAATACTCAACAGCGTTGTCAGGGAAGAGATTTTTAAACTCGCCGTACAATTGAGCTGCCAGGGTCTTGTTGTGGGAAATCACAAGCGTGGGCTTCCCCACATTGGCAATCACATGAGCCATCGTAAAGGTCTTGCCTGAACCGGTCACGCCCAGCAGGGTTTGATAGCGATCGCCGCGAAGGATTCCTCGCGTGAGTTCTTCAATTGCCTTCGGCTGATCGCCTTGGGGGCTGTACGAACTTTTCAGATGAAATTTCGCCAAGTTGAAAATGCCTTTTTTTAAACCGGAGGTTTATCCTCTGACGATCGAATGAAATTTTTCTCATATTTCATTTTTAAATATAGACAGGAAAATAGGCCTTTTCAATGAAAATTTCCCCCAAAGCAAGCGGAATATTTCACAAAAATAACTTGCTTTTTCTGAATTTAAATATTAAATTTTTATTTGTTTTATGATAACATGCGACTTAAATAATACCATTTTAATTTTAGTGGCAAGCCTTAAACGGATGATGAAAGGAGTATCTTTATGGTAATGAAGAGAATGCGAGAACACACTAAAGCTTTTTTGATATTTCTCGTACTTGCATTTATTGGAACAATTATTTTTAGTTGGGGAATGGATGTGACGGGAATTAAGCACCGTCCGAATGTCCTTGGTGAAGTTGCCGGAAAAGAGATTCGCATTCAGCAATACTACAAAGCACTTCAAAATAGAATTGATTCTTATAGACAACGTACAAACAAGGAATTAACAGATGCCCAGCTCAAGCAGCTTCAAGATCAAACATGGCAAACTATGGTCCAGCAGATTCTTCTAGGCGAAGAAATCAAAAAACGCGGCATTACTGTAACAGATCAGGAGATTATTTATAATCTTCAACATAACCCACCGCAGCAATTGCGCCAGAATAAGAGTTTCCAGACCAATGGCAAGTTCGACATGAAGAAGTACTACCAGGCCATGCAAAATCCACAGAACGATCAATTTTGGATGGGCGTTGAAGATTACCTGAGAAATTACCTACCCTATCAAAAATTGCAGGATATTATCTCATCTTCCGTCATCGTTTCCGACGAAGAGGTGCGGTGGGAATTCATCAAGAAAAATGAAAAGGCAAAGATCAAATACATTTATTTCAGCCCCACTAAATTCATTGATACGCCTTTTACTATCACAGATAATGAGATCAAAGAGTATTACGATAAGCACAAAGAGGATTACAAAGAACCCGAAACGCGGAAAATCAAATACGTGATCTTTCCTGTGAAATCCACTGCAAGCGACACGGCAGCTATTTACGCAGAAGCCAATCGAATCCTCAAAAAATTGAAAAATGGAGCGGATTTTGCGGAGTTGGCTTCAACGTATTCGGACGATCCGGGATCAGCCCAAAAGGGCGGCGACCTGGGTTACTTTGGAAAAGGCGTCATGGTTAAGGAGTTTGAGAAAGCTGCCTTTTCCGCAAAAGTTGGGCAGATTGTCGGCCCCATTAAAAGTAGCTTTGGGTTGCACATCATTAAGGTGGAGGACAGAAAATACGAAAATGGCAAATTGAAAGTTCGAGCACGCCATATTTTACTGAAATTTGAACCCAGCGAAGAAACAAAGGATTCCATTAAAGGAAAAGCTGCCTATTTTGCTTCAAATGCCAAAGAAGAGGGATTTGACCAGGCCGCCAAAATGGACACAACCATTCACGTGAAGGAAAGTCCGTATTTTAGGCGAGGTGGATTTATTCCTGGCATTGGTTTTAATCAGGATATTGCCAAATTCGTATTTAAAAATAAGCCAAAAGCCATTAGCGAAACGCCTTTCGAAACCAGTCAGGGATATGTTGTGGTTGAGTTAACTGACATTAAAAAGGAACATATCAAGCCATTAGAGGAAGTAAAAAATCAAATCAAAAATATTGTTCTGGGTGAAAAACGCAAAGAGAAGGCTCGACAATGGGCTGCAGCAGAACGAGCCAAAATGAAAAAGCCGGAGGATTTCGAATTGGTGGCAGCAAAGGATTCCTTAAAAGTTAAGGAAGCTGGTCCGTTCAGCATGGAAGATTTCGTTTCAGGCGTCGGAAATGATCCCAACTTTAAGGGAGCTGCTTTTCATCTGACCGTCAATGAAATTTCTCAACCCGTTGAAACAGTGAAAGGCTACTATCTGATTAAATTGCTGGAAAAAACTCCTTTTGATGAAAAGCAGCTCGCCTTGCAAAAAGATTTGATTCGTCAGCAGCTTCTTCAAAAGAAACGCCAACAGGCATTTACAGAGTGGTACAATCAATTAAAAGCAGAAGCCAAAATTAAGGATTACCGCGATCAGGTGCTTTAGTCGTTTTGGAAGTTAGCGTAAACAGATAAAGGCGGGTTCTCACCCGCCTTTGTAATTATATAGCAACAAAATCTCGAAGTGTCTTTGTGGCAAAAAGGGATCAATCTCAATAGCTATCCTCGTTATTTACTCTGG
>CAZMRE010000360.1:0-2492 GCA_964568545.1 uncultured Deferribacteres bacterium
TTGGCATTATTCGCCATCGCGGTTAGGGAAAATGCCACTACTAAAAACAAACTAAAAAACACTACCCAAAATTTCTTCTTCATTTCTGATCCTCCTTAAGTCGTTTTGGTTTCACAATAGAATTGCTTATCGAATAGATCACTCAATAGATCGACACTACCACCTCCTTTCTATTGTTTGAGTTACGATGATAATAAAGAAAATATTGTAAAAGCGCCCTCACCTCCTTTCAGAAGTTTGGTTCAAAAGCAACTTTTAAAACTGAGAAATGAAAGATATTAGCTTTGTTTGATTATTGGAAGTAAATTCTTTATTCTTATTGGATAAATGATTTGGAACATTATGAACAAAGAATTTACGTAAATCAGCCCCTAATAAGCAGGAAAGTAATTTTTTTGGAAAAACCAATATTATTTAACAAAGCTAATATAAACAATTTAATAATAAAATTCCAGAGAAAAATGATTTGTATTACCTAAATAATTATAATTTACATAGGCGTAATCCACCTGAATCAGAGTTCGACCCAGTTGATATCTCAAGCCGCCGCCCAGGGTAAACCGGGCGGTATCATATTTCTGAAGGAATCCAACGCGGAATGAAATCAGATTCCGCCATTCGTACTCCAGGCCGTAGTTGCCGCGCAGAACAGCATCCCAGGCATCATTCGCAGCAAAAGCGAACGTGAGTCGTTGTGTTTGACTGGGGATGTTTTCTCCATCGCCGCCAATAATATCTGTTCGCAATCCGATCGTGTACACCATCGGCAGCGGCCACTTATCTGTAAAAAGATCCGCCTTTACATTTGCCTCTGCCGGATTATTAGGAAAGCGATCGTGGGAAACGCGAAGGTCTGGCCCTCGAAGCTGCATAGCCTGCCCTATATTGGTCAGGGACATGGCCAATCTTACACCGGCCAACCCCGTATTAATGACCGATCCAAAATCAAGAGCCACAGCATTGGCGGTTTCACGATAAATGCGCTCCCGAATCCATTTAGCAGTAATTCCCATTTTCAGCACATTGGTAACATTTCGCGCGTAACTCAAACCAAAGGCCATGTTACCCACATCAAAGTAGGTGCCCGTTCCATCAGGCGACGTGAGCGTAGTCACCTCAATTTTATCGGTTCCCATATAAGTTATACTCAATCCCAGAGCACTCTCGCCCATTCCAAAAACGGCACTCAAATAATTGTGATTGATAGCTCCGTAATAATTACTTCTTGAAATCCCGAATGCCGTTCCCTGCACAGAGGCTACACTGGCAGGATTCCAGTATAAGCCAAAAGGGTCGTTTTCAAATGCCACATACGCGCTTCCAAGGGCCAATGCTCGGGCGCCTACACCAAATTTCAGAAACTGAGCTCCGGCTGTTGCTACACGACTCATTTCCTGAGCCTGGGAGAGACCTGCCATCAGACACAGGATGAGAGTAAGTGAAAGAATAATCCGTTTCATTTATTTTCCTCCAAATATAGCGTTTCAACGATATCATTATTATTTGATTACAGCAAACTTGCCCATCTGTGTTTTTCCATCGGGTGTTTCCACAATGTAAAGATACAAACCATAGGCTATTTCCTGATCGTTGTAGGTTTGCATATTCCAAAATTCCCAGCCCTGGGTGGCGCTGTCATGGTGGATGGTTTCCACTCTGTCGCCCGTCACCGTAAATATTCGAATAATACATTTATTCGGCAGGTTTCGAAATTGAATATGCCGAATATTGGGATTCCGATCCCATTCCGCGGAAACAATGTAGGGATTGGGCACCACTCGAATCTTCTTTAATTCCTTGGGTTCAACCCTTTTCTCCAATTGATATTTGGAGGTTTCGACGACAAAAACATCCCGATCCCTCCTAAAAGGCTTTGTCGTTACAATGCGCAAAATATCGCCTGTTTTGGGTGCGATTCTCGGAACAACCGTGGTGTCCACAATTGTTGTATCCTTTCCGTTGATTGTTGTATCGATCTGAGTTATGACTGTATCGGGGGTTCCATCTAACTGAAAACTGAAGGTACTGCGAACATGGCCTTTCACTTCTTCCCGCGCTACAAAGGCATCGTTGTTTGTCCATGTATTTTTCATTTCGTCGGTGGTATCCGTTTTAGCAGGGAAACTCAAAAATTCCAATTTCTGATTGGTTGTCGCATCCCAAATTTCAAACGGTACCCGAATCAGAGGCGGCACAAAAACACTGGTATCGCCTTTGTCCGTGAAGCGCACCTCATAATTGTGGGGATTGCTAAATCCATTTGCTGAGTACTTCCAGGTAACATTCGAAGAATCACCTGTTGCCGTTATCCATCCGGAAGAATCAGCCATAATATTAACCGCCGAATAATTGACAACCGTCAATTGTAATCCGTCAAAAAATGGACCTTCCTGTCCCTGTGTTTCATCTGCACCTTTCAGCGCCCATTTTTTATCCGTGGCATCCCAGACATTGTAAAGTAATTTTCCTCTGGATGTCGTATCATCAAAGCT
>CAZMRE010000361.1:0-2487 GCA_964568545.1 uncultured Deferribacteres bacterium
ATCCAAGTATTAACCACTCACAATTCATTTTGCAAAACAATGATTTTGAAATCATTGACCAGGTCAATTTTACCGGCAAGATTCAGTTCGTCACCCATTTTGACTGGACAAACAACGGCGTTGACGAAATTGCCGTTGCCTACACCCGCAACGACAGCTCATTTCTGCGTCTGGTGGATATTCACGCAACGATATTAAAAGAAGGATTTCTCTTTTCGGGGAAGACGCTGATTTGGAAAAATGTGATCCACCATTGGGTGGGCAATATTATCGCCATTCGCTACGCGGATATTGACGGCGACGGAGCAAAGGAGATTCTCGTTTTCCCCAGTGAGGGATTTGCCAGAGCGCCGCGGGGCGTTTTCGTCTACGATGGGAAGTCCCTTGCTCTCAAATGGAAGTACGAAATAGGCTCCGCCACAGCCACAGATCCCATTATTTTGGATGTCAACCACGATGGAAAACGTGAAATTCTCGTGACCACCTCCGCTCCGTGTAACGGCTACAGCCTGAATGGAATGGACGACGACCACTCGTACGTTTTTTTGCTGGATTGCAAAGGACAGTTGGTCTGGGCCAAACAGCGTGGTGGAAAATTTACCCGTGTTGAAAGTCACTATGTGGACATTAACGGAGACGGCAAAAAAGAGGTGCTTTTGGCAAATTTTAGAGGCTATTCTGATAAAGCCAAGCCCAGACTGGAAATCATTGACCCGGCGACGGGCCAGATTTTAGCCAAACGCAACTTTCCTTACGCAAACCCCTTTTCGTGGGATTTCGCCCTGGCACAGTTGGATCGAAATCCCGACATGGAATTCGTTATCTCCAATAAAAGCGGCCAGATAATACTGCTCAACAGCCATTTTGAGCAATGGCGGGAAAGGAAAACCGGCCTCTTTGACCCCACCATTCATACCTGTGAGGATTTGGACAATGACGGCCTGGATGAAATTTTCATTCAATCAAATGGGAATTATTACTGGCTTGGAAAAGATTTAAGAATTCGTGCCAAAACCGAGCTATCCATTCGGCCGAACCTTAATTTTGTTGCTTCTCCGCAGATTTACCACGCCCACGGTCGGCAGCCCCTGCTTGCACTTTTTTCGGGGAAGAATCAAAATGGCCAATTGGTTCGGCTGGTGCGAAATCCTCATTATTTTGCCCTGGCCTACGGCAAACCCCTTCTGTTTACATCTCTGGGACTTTTAATTTTGGGTCTGCTTTTGTTGACTGCAAAAATCGATCGGAAACGCCGCTTCAACGAAAAATTAATCGAAAAGGAAATCGGGTTCCGCCAAAATCCAGTCCTGCTCGTGAATAACAGGGAACAGATTATTCGTTCCAATTTCAGGGCGCAACAGGTTCTCGAATTTGATGGGAACCTTCTTCCGTTCGACGTGGCCAAGCTTGCTACAATCTGGCAGCCATTCAAAAAATTTCTCAGCGAGCTGCCAAAAGAGGAAGCCATTCACCAGGAAACAACCTTTTCCCTGCCCAAATCTCAGGGGCGATTTCGAGCAGCTGCCGAACCCATTTTATATCCGGGGAAAAAGCATCCCTATTGGCTTGTTTTTCTATTCGACCTTTCTCTCGAAAATCAGCTCCAGGACGCCAAAGCCTGGGCAGCCATGGCCCAGCGGATTGCTCACGACATCAAAAATCCCCTGACCAGCATTTTGCTGACCCAGCAGCGGCTTCAGAGGGAATACAAAAAACGCGATCCCGAACATGCCGCCCTTTACGAACCCTACACCGAACGCATTCTGAATCGCATTGAGGCCCTCCGCCGGATGACCCGCGAGTTCATGAAATTCGTCAATGTGGAAAAAATCAATCCCCAGCCAACCGACCTGAATCAATTCATCCGCGATTTTTTATCCTCCCGAGTGATTGAGTGGCCCACCGATATTCGGCTCGAAGAAAAACTGGAGTCGGACCTCCCTCCTGTTCTTGTCGATCAGGAACAGTTGCAGACGCTCTTGGAAAATCTGATCAGCAACGCCATCAACGCCATGCCCGAAGGCGGTGTGATTACAATAGCCACAAATCTGGCACCGAATTTGCACTTTAGCGATTCAGAACGATATTCAAGGGATTTTGTGGCGCTGGAAATTCTGGACACCGGCAGGGGTATTCCGCCCAATCTACGAAAGAAAATATTCCGTC
This sequence comes from uncultured Deferribacteres bacterium, assembly GCA_964568545.1. GTDB lineage: Bacteria > Zhuqueibacterota > JdFR-76 > JdFR-76 > BMS3Abin05 > BMS3Abin05. Next base: position 2,167 of record CAZMRE010000361.1, read on the forward strand.
CTTTTGCCACCGGCACGCATTTAGGCACGGGATTGGGATTAACCATTGTCAAAAAAATCGTCGACAGTCATGGCGCACACATCGAAATCGATTCCGAGGAGGGCGTGGGCACGTCCATTATTGTGTACCTGCCGGTTGCATAAATGAAACGTGATTGTTAATTGGTTGGTCAGTTGTCAGTTACTCGGTTGCTCAGTTTTAAAAACGGTTCGTTTGTTCGTTGGTTCGCTCGTTCATTGGTTCGCGGAATCGGTCGTTGAGTGGCCGCTTTAGGCGGCTGTATCGAAACGACCGGAAAGAAATTCCTTGTTGGATATTGGA
>CAZMRE010000362.1:0-2446 GCA_964568545.1 uncultured Deferribacteres bacterium
GGGCGCTTTCGGGACCATTTTCGCTTGCCTCGGAATTGCTGGGGATGGAGAAACTCTTGATTGAGACCTTCAGCGATCCCGATTCCGTTGTAAAATTGCTGGATTTCGCTACAGAAACCCTTCTGGCTTATGCCGATGCTTTTCTGGATCGGGGTGTGGGCGTGGTTTCGTTTGATTCGCGCTGTGCGCCGCCTCTCATTTCCCCGGACATGTACCGGAACACCGTTTTTCCCTTTCACCGGAAACTCATGACACATCTTAAAGAACGAGGTGAAACGGTTCGTGCACTCATTATTGGGGGTGACACGCTATCTCTGAATCCTTTCCTAGTTGAAACCGGAGCCAATATTTTGCTTGCGGATTTTACCGTTGATCTGGAGGAAGCCTTCCAAACCGTGGCCGACTCAAATGTGGTGCTTCGGGCGAATCTCGATCCCTTTGTTTTGAGTCAGGGGACTCCTGATGAAATTGAGAAAGCCGCCCGAAAAGTAGTGGCAACGGGACTTCAGCACCGCCGATTCATGATGGGAACGGGCATTGTCCCTTTTGACACGCCCCCGGAAAATGTGCAGTTGGTGAAAAAGATTGTGGAAACAGAAGGAAAGTGGACATGAAAGAAACGATGACCTCTCTTGAACGTGTGAAGACGGTACTGGCACATGGCACCCCCGATCGCGTTCCCCTGAATTTTTTTGCAGGCTGGAATCCCGATGTTCGAGAAAAAGTGGAGGCAGCTTACGGTTCGGTGGAGGCGTTTTCCGAAATGCTTCACATTGACATCTACACCGGCGTGGTGCCAAATTTTCCCTGGACGGAACCCGCCAAAAACACCATTGACATCGACGATTTGCTGGAAATTCCACTGATCGATCCCCTAAGTGATGAAATCCTAGAAACTTCTGCCGACTCCGAACTCTTTCTAACGATTGAGGAAGCAGTGGAACGCTACAAGGGCAAAAAGGCCGTGTTTGCCCATGTGTGGGGCGTGTTTGAACTGGTGCAGTTCCATTTGGGAATGGAAGAAGTGCTGGTACAGTTGGCGCTCGAAAAAGAAAAAATGAGCAGGCTATTTCTGCGAATGGCCGAGTGGTCGGCCAAGACGGCAGAAAAAGCCATTGAGGCTGGTGTGGACGTGATTGAGCTATCTGATGATTGGGGACAGAATAATGTGCTGCTGTTTAATCCCAAAGATTGGTGGAACATGATTTACCCGGCTGAAAAGCGGATTGTTCAGGCAGCGAAAAAGAGGGGGCTTCCCGTTCTGCTTCACAGCGATGGTGACATCACGCAGGTTCTGGACGGCGTGGTGGAAATGGGCGTGGACGCTTTGCACCCCGTACAGGAATCCGCCGGAATGGATTTGAAAATGATTAAAGAAACGTACGCAGGCAAATTGAGTGTCATGGGCGGACTGGATACGGCGATGGCGCTTCCCTTCAAAAATGAGCAGGAGATTCAGGAAGAAGTGGAACGGATTTTTGGAATTTTAAAACCTGGCGGCGGATATATTTTTTCCGGATCTCACATGATTCAGGGCGACACGCCACTTTCGGTCGTTGAAGCCGCATACAAAAAAGCGTACGAAATTGGATTTTATGGGAAATAGCCACAAATTGCAGGAATTAATTATGAGAACCGTGGCTGTTTTGAATATTGAATTGGGAGAAAACAATGCGAATTTACCGGGTAGTTTTGGGTGTACTTTTGTTTGCTTTTTTGGTGTGGGCGTTTTCCCATTCATGGAATTTTGTAAAAAAAGGACGGTCAAATGTAAGCTCAGTTACGATTCAATCATCTGACAATTGGGAGCTTAAAGGCGATTATTACCCTCCGATTCCACGGGTAAAAAATGCCCCGGGTTTGCTGCTGCTTCCGGCATTTGGTGGAAACCGAACGGCATATGAAAAAACCGCTCCATTTTTTCAAAAGAGAGGATATGCCGTTCTAACCGTGGATTTGAGGGGAATGGGTGAAAGTCGGCAAAAGAACAATCCGGACAACATTCCCAATTTAAAAGGAATGGACAATGATGTTCGGGCAGCGATGGAATTTTTGGCGTCGCGGAAAGAAACAGATGGAAGTAAATTGGGTATTCTTGCAGCCAGTACCGTTTGCAATGAGGCTGTTCATGCGATTGATCACGATACTCGCGTAAGAGCTGTTGTGCTTCTTTCCGGCCAATATGATTCAACAGCAACAAGCTTGCTTAAATCAGCCAAATTTCCACCGACACTCATTGTGGCCAGCTATGACGACAAGATTGCGATTAAAAATGCAGCTCCGTTGCGGGGAACGATGGAAAATCCCAAAAGTCAGGTGAAGTTATTCTTGAATGCCGGACATGGCTTGAATATGTTCTGGTCGTCAAATGGAAAAGAATTAGGAGATTTGGTGCTAAATTGGTTTGAAAAATTTCTAAAATAAACGCTTAACCTGAACGCATTAT
>CAZMRE010000363.1:0-2445 GCA_964568545.1 uncultured Deferribacteres bacterium
CGCAGGACAACGCTGTCCCCATTCTTGCCGTAGCGGAATTCTCTCTCTTTCATCTGTTGGAATTCCGTTTTCGCCATTTCATCGGCCACCAAAATCGGATACCGGCTGCCGTCCCGATAAATGGTAATGCCCTTTAAATGATTTTTCCAGGCATGAAGGTAAATGTTTGAAATCACTTCCGGTTCGATATCCTCTGGGAGATTGACCGTCGATGAAATGCTGTGATCCACATATTTTTGGCAAATACTCTGAATTTCAACCCGCTTAAAGGGATCGATCGCGTGCGCCGTGCGGAAAAAGTATTCGGGCAAAATCTCCCGTAAATCGTCCAGAGTTTTTGCCTGTTCCGCTTCTTTGGATAAGCCGTTCTCGTCGAGATAGGCCTGAACACTGGAATGGAATACTTTGAAAAGCTGATTACCGAAGGATTCTGCCCGGCGGGTGTAGAAAAGAGCAAAGATGGGCTCGACGCCACTGGAAACACCGATGTAATTTTTCTCACCTCGAACGTAACTGACCACAATATTTGAAATCGTTCCCGTGGGAGCAATCGAGAGCAGTGCAATATTCCGAAGTCCATTTTTCTTAACGATTTGCTTCGTTTTCTCGCTTAAACTTTCCTGAAAGAAGGGGTTTTTTGAATAGGCGTCGTAATCAAAAACCGGCGACGGCCCCTTCTCGGCGGCCAGCTCCGCCGATGCCTGATAGGCGGCTTCCGCCACACGCGCCATGACCTTGCCCATCAATTCTATCCCCTTTTCGCTGTCGTAGGAAATTCCCAATTGATTCAACATGTCCGCAATTCCCATCACCCCAATTCCCAAACGCCGGGTTTCGCTGGCAGCCTTGCGTTGTTTTTCCAGAGGATTCAATTCCTCGTTCCAGGTAACCACGTTGTCCAGAAAGCGAACCACATGGGCAACCGTTTCGTCCAGGCGCTTCCAGTTAATGCGAGCTTTTGCGGTAAACCCGTTTTCAACCAGGCGGGGCAAATTGACGGATCCCAGGTTACAGGCACCGCCGTCTTCCAGAGGAACCTCGGCACAGGGATTGGTGGCGCTAATGGGACGTCCCACATAATTAGAGGGCGAATAGTTTGCCATGCGCGACCAAAAGATCAAACCCGGCTCCGCCGTTTTGTAATTGCCTTCTATAAATTGATCCCAAACCGTACGTGCTTTCACCAATTTTCGAATTTCTCCGGTGGGTTTGGAAGCAAAATAGAGCATGTAATCGCCGGAATAGCGCAGTGCCAGGTCAAAGGGCTCGTCTTTCAGTGGAAGAACCAGATCGCCGTAAACATCCCGCTGATTTTTGTCCTTCAAGGAGGCTTCCGAAACGGAAATGTTAAATGTGTCGCTTAAATATTTTTCGGCTTGTTCAAAGGTGTCAAATGTCTGAAGCAATTCATAGTGAGAAATATCTTTTGCCGGCATCCCAATGGAGTAGTGTGTCACATCCTCCAGATAGGCGGTGCGGGTAATTTCCTTATTATTTTTCCTGTAAAGCAAGATTTTATTTTTCCCATATTGATTCTGTTCGTCCACCGCCTGCATAAATTCATCCGTCACTTTAATGCTGATATTGGCAAAACGCACCTGTGTGTTTTCAACAACCTGCTGTTCAACTTCCTTTAGTTGTCTCTCGTCGAACTTGTTAGACCATTTTAATTGATTAATAATCTGCTGGCTGGTCCAATTTGCTTTTTTCTTCACCTGGATAAAATCCAGAACATCCGGATGTTTGACATCGAGGGTCAGCATCAGTGCCCCGCGGCGGCCGCTCTGGCCAATTAGACCGGTGGTCATCGAATACAATTCCATAAACGAAACGGCGCCGGTGGAACGATCGGAGGCATTGTGAACAACTGAATCCTTCGGCCTAAGAACAGAAATATCCACACCAATTCCGCCGCCAAAGGAGTAGGTACGGGCACATTCGTAGGCGGAATTGTAAATGGATTCGATGTTGTCGCCCTCAATAACAGTGGCAAAACAATTGGCAAGCGTTTTAAGCCGGTAAAGATCTCCGGCACCTGCGATCACACGTCCCCCGGGTACAAAAACAGCATCGTACAGGTCGTTGTAAAAGGTAATGGCCCACTTCTTCTGTCGTTCTTCATCCGGCTCAACCGCAGCAATAGCTGCCGAAATGCGCAAAAAGGTATCCTCCGGGCGAGTTTCAATAAAATTCCCCTTCAAATCCTTCAAAAAATATTTTTGTTGATAAATGCTTTTTGCGAGCTCATTTCCACCCAAATAATCTGTAGGATGTACCGGTATTTCGTGTGTGGCTTGTTTCTTTCGCAAAAATTGGTGCAGGTTTTTGTAAGCTTGCAATTGGTGAGCTGGAATCATGTGAGCCAGCTTTCCCTTGTGTGAAAACATCTCCTTAATCATGACACCTCCTGTGTTAGTGTGAAAAACGTACCGTTTCCGAGACGGA
>CAZMRE010000364.1:0-2443 GCA_964568545.1 uncultured Deferribacteres bacterium
CTTTGTGGTAAGGGTTAGGGTTTGACCAAAATCTTTCCGGCTCCGGGCCCTAAAATATTCCCAATATGGGCGGCCACCAGAGTGCCCTTATCATTCAGTCTGTTAATCAGGGCTTGTTTTTTCTCCGGAGAAATCGCAATAATCAACCCTCCGGATGTCTGTGCATCACAAAGAAGTAATCGACTAACATAAGGAATTCGATCATCCCATTCCACCACTTCCTTCACGTAATCCAGATTGGAAACAGTCCCTCCCGGAACCACATTCGCATTGGCCAGGGTGTAAGCCTCATCAATAATGGGAACATGTGACGCAAAAATTTCAGCATCCACATAACTGCCGATTGTCATTTCTTTCAGGTGGCCCAGAAGCCCGAAACCGGTCACATCGGTACAGGCGTTTGCGCCTACTTCAACCATTGCCTCTGCAGCGGCGCGGTTCAAATTAGCCATAATCGAAACAGCTTTCTCTTTTAACGCGTTTTCCACAATCCCCCTCTTGATAGCCGTTGAAATAATTCCCACGCCAATGGGTTTTGTTAAAATGAGCGCATCTCCCGGCAAGGCACCGGCATTCGTGTACACCTTTCCCGATTCAATTACGCCGGTAACGGCCAGGCCAAATTTGGGTTCGGAATCTTCAACCGTGTGCCCTCCAAGAATGGCAATTTCTGCCTCCGCTGCCTTGTCCTGAGCCCCGCGGAGTATTTTTTCCAAAACCGTTAGCGGCAGACGTTTTTCGGGAAAGCCTACAATATTTAATCCGAACAGGGGCCGCCCGCCCATGGCGTAAATATCGCTCAGAGAATTGGTTGCAGCAATAGCGCCAAATTGGTAGGGATCGTCCACAATCGGCGTAAAAAAATCCACTGTTTGCACCAGCACGGTTCCATTTTTTAGTCGATAAACGGCTGCGTCGTCGGCTGTTTCCGTTCCCACAATGACATTGGGGTCGACCACTTTTGGAAGCGATTGAAGAACTTTTTCGAGATTTTGTGGACGCAACTTACAAGCACACCCCAGGCCGTGAGTAAAATGAGTCAGTTTGATTTCTTTTATGTCCGTTGTAATGGGAATTTCAATTTCCTCGGATTCTTTCTCCACCGGCCGCAGCCGTTCTACGGCATCGGCAATGATCTGCACGGCGCGATCGATTTCTTCTTCCGTATTCCATTTTCCCACAGAAAAACGGATTGTGCCCAGAGCGGCCTCAACCGGCACGTGCATGGCTACTAACACAGCCGAAGGCACGGTGACGTCTGTGTGGCAGGCTGCGCCTGCGGAAGCCGCCACATCATCCAATTCCGAAAGCAGGGTGTTAGAATCAATTCCGGGAAAGGTAACATTCAACGTGTTTGGAAGGCGCTTTTCCGGATGTCCATTGAGCTGCAAATCCGGAACGTGTTCCTTGAGTCCCTCCCAGAGGCGATCCCTCAGGCGTTTGTAGTGGGTCATATTTTTTTGCAGATCGCTCTTCGCCATTTCAGCCGCCTTTCCCAATCCAACAATTTCCAGAACATTTTCAGTTCCGGCCCGCCTACCCTGCTCGTGGTCGGCCCCGTGAATAAGCCGTTCCAAACGCGTGCCGCGGCGAATGTACAGTGCTCCAACTCCCTTTGGCGCATAAAGTTTGTGCCCCGCCACCGTGAGCAAATCCACGCCCAGCTCATTGACGTTTACTGGAATTTTCCCCACTGCCTGGGAGGCATCCGTGTGAACCAAAATCCCCTTTTCGTGCGCGAGTTGCACAATTTCAGCAATGGGCTGAATGGTTCCAACCTCATTGTTAGCCGTCATAATCGTGACCAGGATGGTGTCGTCAGAAAGTGCCTCCCGAAATGCCTCCAATTCCACCATGCCGTAGTCGTCCACGGGCAAATAGGATACCCGAAATCCGTGAAGTTCCAGATAGCGGCATGGATTCAAAATCGCGTCGTGCTCAATTTGACTGGTAATAATATGGGTACCTTTTTCCCGGTGCGCTTCCGCCACGCCTTTGACGGCCCAATTATTGGATTCACTTCCGCCGCCGGTAAAAACAATCTCATCCGGATAGCAGCCCAGAAGATCGGCCAACTGCTGCCGGGCTTCTTCCACAGCCTTTTTCGTTTGAATCCCGTACCAATGCGAGCTGGACGGATTTCCAAAATGCTCACGAAGGTAGGGAAGCATGGCATCCGCCACCTCGGGATCGATAGGCGTAGTGGCGTTGTAATCTAAATAAATGGGGTTTTGTGGATCTTTAAACATTGCACTCCTAATAAATTTAAATCAATATTGACTAAACAAGTTATTTAAACAAATTGAGCTGTCTATTTAAGTTCTTAATTTTATTAAATGAGGATAAATATTTCTCCCATGAATCATAATTCAGGTTACTCAATTCAGGCAATTTTAAATTATTTATTTTTTCAATAATTTCATCAAGATTTTTGTCCATTGCT
>CAZMRE010000365.1:0-2440 GCA_964568545.1 uncultured Deferribacteres bacterium
GGAAAAACCACAACGGCAGCAGCGGCTGCCCTTTACTTTTCAGGGTTGGCAAGAACATTAATCGTATCCACCGATCCTGCACACTCACTTTCGGATATTTTTGAGATGCAAATTGGCGGTACGGAAACGGAAATCTGCCAAAATCTTTTTGCGCTGGAAATCGATCCGGAATCGGCAATAAAATCGTACAAAGAGAAAATTGTTCAGCAATTTGGTGAAACACTTCAGGAATTTCATCTGAATCTGGAATCCTATTTGGAATCCATTGAACACAACCCGGGGGCGTACGAGTCGGCTATTTTCGATGAATTTGCAAAGCATCTTTTGAGAGATGACTACGAAACAATTGTGTTCGACACAGCTCCCACCGGTTCTACACTGCGCCTGATTTTTATGCCGGAATACTTGAATAGCTGGATTAAATTTCTAATTCAATCCCGAAAGGGCATTCTAAAATTGCGGGAAATGTTGACGCGGGAGAAAGACCCTGTTATCGAAACGCTTTATAAAATGAAAGATCAATTTGAAAAAATTGGCCGTTTATTAACCTCTGAAGAGACAAAATTTATGCTGGTACTCAATCCCGAAACACTGGCATTTGAAGAAACATCTCGAACAGTTCAATTGTTAAGCCATTACCATGTTCAGGTAAAAGGGCTGGTGATCAATCGGGTCGTGGATGACACATTTCCCTACGCTGGCTACCTTAAATCTCAAAAAAGAATTCTTGAAGCACTTCAAAATAAATATCCACACATTCCACAGGTTCAAATTCCCTTTCTCGGAGATGAAGTAAAGGGTTTGGATCGGTTGGGGCGCTTACTGCCCTTTCTTGAGCAATTGTTTCACTGACCCCCCTTTGGGAGCCGAAAAAACTGGAGAAGTGACGATGGAAAAGAGAGAATCGAACATTTACGAATTGCGGCAAAAGTTGGGTTTTTGGTCGGGAATTCCCGTCTTTTTAATCATGTTATTTCTTCCTGTTCCACATGGAATGAGCGTTGCGGCCTGGAAAACGGCAGCCGTGGCTTCTCTAATGGTTATTTGGTGGCTTACCGAGGCGATTCCAATTCCGGCAACAGCGCTTTTGCCTCTGGCATTGTTTCCGCTGCTCAAGATTTCAAATGCCAAAATGGTAGCTACCGCCTACGGTGACAAAAATATTTTCCTCTTTTTGGGTGGCTTTTTAATGGCGATGACCATGGAAAAGTGGAAGCTGCACCGGCGCATTGCCCTGAATATTATTCATTTTCTGGGAACCAGCCCCAGAAAAATCATTCTCGGCTTCATGGTCGCAACCGCCTTTTTGTCCATGTGGATTTCAAATACGGCAACCACTATGATGATGCTTCCCATTGCCATGGCCATTATTTATCATACGGAAACCATGCGGAGAAAGGCAGGCGAAATCATTACGAAGGAGGATCATTTCAATGTTGCTATGCTGCTGGGAATTGCTTACGCCGCAAGCATCGGAGGAATTGGTACAATTATCGGCACGCCGCCGAATATTGTTTTTGCAGCCGCTGTGAAAAAGCTGTTTCCCGCCGCCCCTGAGATTGATTTTTTCCAGTGGTTTTTGGTTGGATTTCCCTTAGTGGTTGTTTTCTTGCCCATTGCCTGGTTTTATCTGGTAAAAATCGCTTTGCCAATTCGTCAGAAAAACCTGCCCGGTGGAAAGGAAATTGTTACCAAGGAATTGAAGGAAATTGGCCCCCTTTCAAAAGCGGAACGATACACACTCTTTTGGTTTCTGATTATGGCGCTTGGTTGGATTTTCAGAAAAAATATCCATGCGGGGTTTTTTACCATTCCAGGCTGGTCTGATTTGCTCGGAATTGGCAAATACGTCCACGATTCAACTGTTGCAATTTTTGTGAGTGTTTTTCTCTTTCTCACGCCAGTTAATTTTAAAAAAGGAATTTTCCTTCTGGATTGGGAGCAGGCCAAGGGAGTACCCTGGGGAATCTTGATTCTGTTTGGTGGAGGAATTGCCCTGGCGCAAGGATTTCAAGTGACCGGTTTAGCTGAGTGGATCGGCCATTCGCTGTCAGTATTGAAGGAAATTCCCTTGCCTCTCATGGTCATGCTAACTGCTTTGCTAATAGCGATGTTAACCGAAATCACCTCAAATACAGCCATTGCGACAATCTTTATGCCAATTATGGCGGCAACCTCCATCGGGATGGGGGAGCATCCATTTCTGTTAATGATTACAGCCACAATTGCTGCCTCGCTGGCGTTTATGCTGCCAGTGGCCACGCCGCCAAATGCGATTGTTTTTGGCTCCGGCTACCTGACAATTCCACAAATGTTCAAAGTAGGCATTGTACTGGATGTTTTGGGCGTGATTGTTACCACGATTGTTATTTACGCGCTGGCCATTCCAATTTTTGGAATTGTTTTACAGCAGTTGCCGGCCTGGGCACATTAGGCTGAA
>CAZMRE010000366.1:0-2436 GCA_964568545.1 uncultured Deferribacteres bacterium
GAATGGAGCGATTCCCATTCCACCAATCCAGAGCCATCAGGCCGCTTTCACCCGGCTTTAGCCTGGCCGCTTTCATTTCCAGAAGCTTGTAAATATCCACACCCTTTTCCTCGGCTTCCTTGTGATATTCCGAAGGAACCGATGTCCGCATAAACCATGCAAAAATATCACCCACTGCCGATTGCCCCGATTCGTATGCCGTATAGCCGGGGACAATTCCATCCTCTACGATGCCTGCAATGCCTTTGGCTAGAATATTTTTTTCACCCAAAACCATGTGGCAGGTGGATGTCCCCAGCACGAGCACCATTTTTTCAGGCTCTGCCACAGCGCTTCCGAGAAGTGCAGCGTGGGCATCGATAATTCCTACACCTACGGGCGTTCCTTCTTTCAAAGAAAGGGCATCGGCCATAGATTTGGTGAGTCCGCCGGCGAGAAAACCAACCGGGTAAATATCGTTAGAGAGTTTTTCTTCTGCAAATGATTCAAAACGGGGATCCAACTCGCGCAAGAATTCTTTTGAAGGATAGCCATCCTCTTTACTCCAGAGCGCCTTGTACCCAGCCTGGCAGGCGCTTCGCTTTTCAGTACCGGTAAGCTGCCAAACAAACCAATCCCCGGCCTCGATAATTTTGTCCGCTGCCCGGTACACATCGGGAGCCTCCCGCAGAATTTGCAGCGCCTTTGGAAACAGCCACTCGGAAGAAATCTTGCCGCCGTATCGCTTTAAAAAGCGTTCCCCGCGTTTTTCTGCCAGTTCGTTAATTTCATCCGCCTCCGGTTGAGCCGCGTGATGTTTCCACAGCTTGACCCACGCATGGGGTTCATCCCTAAATTCATCCAGCACGCATAACGGTTTCCCATCCGCCAGGGTCGGCAAAATCGTGCAGGAGGTGAAATCCACGCCAATCCCAACAATGTCATCGGCGGTCACGCCGGCTTGCTGCAGCGCTTCGGGAATTATGTCCTGCGCAACGGTGAGATAATCCATCGGATGCTGAAGAGCCCATTCCGGCCCCAGGCGGGTTTTCCCATTTGGCAAAACTGAATCAATGACTCCATGCGGGTAGTTTTTCACCACTGTTGCCAATTCCCTGCCATTTTCCGCATCTACCAGAATGACCCGGCCCGATTCCGTACCAAAATCCAATCCAAGAGCAATTCTTTTGTTCATAAACCAACTCTCATCTCAATCTTTGCCCAATTCTCCATTCTATTGTAAATTCAGAAATTACGATTATTTACTCTGAAATTTAAGCAATTCGACTCAAAATTACAAGGTATTTTTTGGAATTTTTGCATTCACTTCTGGATCAAAGGCTTTTGGAAGCATCTTGTAACCTACACTATTCATAGACATTCGCCACGAAGACCCCAAGCCACGAATAGTTTTACAAATCGCATATTGAAACGCTTTTTGTTATCGGTATTTTTGCTTCTTAAATATAAATCTATTTACCTTGTTGTTTATTATGCTTTTGTGTCTTTGCGTTTTAGTGGCTAACGGACGATTTAGATTAAAAAAGCCACTCGAAAATTTGCATTGCAAGAAATGATTTGCCCGCGAATTGACACCAATTTTCACAAATTTTTCACAAATAAAAAATGCGCCGAAGCGCATTCGGAAAAGAAGCTAAATTTAAATTAGCTTCCACGGCGGATTTTCAGGGAGATAGGCATCGAACTCCCGAATGAATTTTTCTTCTACCTCGGGCGTGTATTTTCCGTCCAAAAACATATCGAGCACTTCATTGTGGAAACGTTCCCAGGAGGCTTCCTCGTGGCCGGGGTTGATCGGATAAAACATCACCCCATTGGCTTTTGCGGCACGCATGTCGCCGGGGGCATCGCCAAGCATCAATACATGGTCCGGTGCGTATTTCCCCGCAGTTGCCAGGTGAAGATGCTCCTTCTTGCTGCCCATCTCCTGGCCGGCAATCAGGTCCACAAAGGCATCGATGCCGTGCTCCTTCCACTCGCGCTGAAGCGCTTCCCCGGGCGTGGCAGAAACCACAATCACGTCCGCCCGATCAGAAAGCTTTTGCAGGCTTTCCCGAACGAACGGAAAGGGCGGCACCCCATGAACCATATCGGCAATTGTCGCATTGACCGCCTCACTCCAGACGAGCGCCCGTTTCAGAACGGGATCGCCCGTTTTTTGAACGGCTTCCTTTAGGGCGGGATTTCCCAGCGGAACCCCGGAATCGATAAACTCTCTCAAAGAAGGAACATCGGGAATGGTCACTTCCCTTTTTTGCACTTCCGGACGTTCCCGAAGCAGATCAAAAACCTTCACAAGCGCCGGAAAACGATTGATTCCCCGCCATTTGGAGTATAAATTCACAAACTCCGCCGCCTCCCGGGCATATTTTGACACTGCTTGTAAATCCCAATGTTTCACAATGTTTGGGATAAAACATTCTTTGTGTTTAAGCT
>CAZMRE010000367.1:0-2414 GCA_964568545.1 uncultured Deferribacteres bacterium
CTACGCATTTCTCGTCCACCAGGTAGCCCGTTTAAGAGCATCATCCGTAGGTGCCGGCCAAAAAAAGCTAGCCAGAAATCCCACCAGTAAAACCGTTAGGTTTCCAAAAACATTAATAATAAACGGGTGAACTGAGCTGTTTAAAGAGTAGGGCAACACGCTTGAATGGACGGCCTGTCTTAAAATCAGGGATTTGTACAAATCGACCTGATCTTCTCCAATGGTATCTTCCAATTTATTTACAAATTGCCCCTCCCCTCGAATTTCCAAGCCCTTTATTTTTTCTAGATTTTGAAGAACCTCCGTTTTCAGACCAATAGATTTTAGATTCAGAATGGTTTGATCCGTTACCTTAAATGTTGCCATATTACTAACCGTGAGCCACAGGATAACCAACACTCCGGCAATAACCCCTACAATAGCTCCCTGGCGATTGGTTCGCTTAAAGAAAAAACCCAATAAGAAAAAGCCTCCCAATCCGGCAGATAGAACCGATCCCAGGAAAAACGCCAGATCTAAAAATGTCTTCATATTCAACAGTGTCAACCAATACGCAATTGAGATACCCACGATTCCCAAAACAAGTGTGGCAACCCGTGCAGTGAGCAGGTAATGTTTGTCATCCTTTCCTTTCACAAAGAATTTTTTATACCAGTCTAATATGAAAATGGTGGCTCCAGCATTCAATCCCGAATCGATGGTAGACATGGCTGCCGCCATAACAGCAGCTACAACAAAACCTCCGATGCCAACCGGTAATTCCGTCAAAATAAAATGAGGATATACTTCGTCTGCGCGGAGTCCTGCCGGTAATAGACCCGGAAATTCATGGTAAAACACCCAGATACTGGTTCCGATGAACATGAACAGCGCCCAAATAGGAATGCAACCCAGGCCGACCATCCAAACGGCCTTTTTGGCCTCACGGCTGGAAGAAGGTGCTTCGTACCGTTGAATTTTTACCTGATCAACAGAAAACTCCTGAATATTTCCGACGATTCCCGTTAGTGCAAACATCCAGAAGGTATCCCGCGTAAGATCCCAGTTCCATGAGGTAGAGATTTTAAATTTTCCGGCTTCGGAGGCAATGTGCAAAACCGCCGGAATTCCACCCTTTACCTCTAAAAAGACAACCGTTAATGTTACAAATCCTCCAAGTACAAGGAAAATGGTTTGTAAAACATCCGTCCAAATGACGGCTTCCAAACCGCCCATTAGCGTGTAAACCGTAACTAACACGCCCACCAAAACAATTGTAAATGTAAGACTCCAGCCGGTCAGTACCCGAATGGGCAGTGACATTAGAAAAAGAACGGATCCCACGCGGTAAAGGGCAGAGATCAGATAAACGAAACTAGCGTAGCCCCTGCCCCAGCCTCCGAATCGCTTTTCAAAATATTCGTACGCACTTACAAATCCACTACGGCGGTAAAAATCAACAAAGAAAATGATTCCAACCAAAGCCGCAATGGGGAGCATGAAACCAGGAACCAAACGACTCCAGTTCCCGGCAAACGCGGAGCCCGGGTAAGCAAGAAAGGTGATAGAACTGATAGCCGTTCCCAGAAGAGACATTCCTACAGCCCAGCCCGGCATGGAGCGCCCACCGATAAAAAAGTCATCCGTTACTTTTATTTTTTTGGTTGTCCAGGCACCCACAATAACCAATAAAATAAAGTAGGCAACAATCGCAATTACATCTCCCATCCGAAAGGCAAATGGCTCATTCATACCGTCGGTTCTCCTCAGTTGTTCATTTGTTCAAATTGTGCGAAAAACTCATTTACACGCGCACGTTCTTGGGGACTGCGTTTGGAAAATTTTCCTTCCAGAATAAAAACTCCGAAACTTACCAGAAGCTCCATTCCTGTGTACAAGGCAAATGTGGATGATAATCCGGTAAACGCCGGCCAGCCGTATTTGAAAAACACAAACGTCACAAATCCCAGAATCCACGACCAAAAGGCTCCCTTCCAAGTTGCCTTTCGGTAAATCATTCCCAGCAATAGTGGAATGGAAACCGGCCCCAAAATAGCCGCGAACCATTCCACCGAGGCCTTAAACGCCCCCTGAAGCTGAATGGTTAAAAGTGCGGCACCAATCGTGAGCATTCCAAGGACCGCCGTAGCAATCATTCCCACCCGAAGCAAAAGGGTGTCACTTGCGCCTTGATTAAAGGTTCGCTGATAAATATCCTTGGTAAAAACAGCCGCCAGCGCGTTCAGATCCGTGTCCACCATTGACATGGTCGCGGCAAACATGGAAGCAATCAGCAGTCCCAGAAATCCGGGAGAAATGCTCGAAAGCACTTTCTCCGCCACCAGAATGTAAGCGTGTTCGCCGTTTGAAATGGGACCCACGATCGTGCGGGTAGCCCAGACCGGAATAAAGATAGCAAGAGGGTAAATCAAAAA
>CAZMRE010000368.1:0-2413 GCA_964568545.1 uncultured Deferribacteres bacterium
ATTTATGTAATTCCTGGTTTTTGGAGTCAACCCAATAATAAAAAAAGGGGACTTTTTGAAGGTGAACAGGCGACAGTTTTTAGGAACAGCAGCAGGAATTCTGGGAGGTGTGCTGATGGCAGGGCGGAAAGTGGAAGCGGCAGCGATGAACAAAAAAGCTCCGGAATTTTGGGTCTGGATGCATCCTCACACCGCGTGGAGCCCGGACAGAATCAAACACACATTTGTCCATCTCAAAAAATCCGGTGTGAACAGGGTTCTCTTCTTGGTGTACAATGGACGAAATGCATTTTACGAAAGCAGCATTTTACCGGTCGAAGCTAAGGAATTGGAACGTCTGCTTCCGATTGCCCGCAAAGTGGGGATTGAACTGCATGCCTGGATGTTCAGTTTGATCTGCAATGTGGAATCTATTCAAAAGGATCATCCGGATTGGTACGTAGTAAATCGGGAAGGTATTTCCATTTTGGAGAAGCAGCCGTATGTGAAATATTACAAATGGCTCTGTCCTTCGCACAAAGAAGTGAGGGCTTTTCTGCTCGGCATTGTGGACGAGCTGACGCATTTCAAAGGACTGGCCGGTATTCACCTCGATTACATTCGTTACCCGGACGTGATTCTACCCAGGGGATTGCACAAAAAGTACGGCATTGTGCAGGACAAGGAGTACCCGCAATACGACTACTGCTACTGTCCGGTTTGCCGAAAGAATTTTCAGACCGAAACGGGGTTGGATCCTCTAAAAATGCCTGATCCGTCAAAAAATAAGGCATGGCAGCGGTACAGGGAAGACAGCATTACCTATCTTGTGAAGGAGGCAGGCAAAAAAATTAGAAAATCTGGAAAATTAGCTTCTGCAGCCGTGTTTGCTACCCCGGACCTGGCACGAAAATACGTACGTCAGAATTGGCCGGAATGGAATTTAGATGCTGTGTTTCCAATGATTTACCACAACGCCTACGATGAACCTATTTCCTGGATTCGCAAAGCCACGGAGGAAGGGGTACAGGCTTTGCACGATCGGATGAAATTGTACAGTGGCATTTTCGTGCCCAAACTGCCAGGTGCTGATCTGAAGCGGGGTATTTCTGAGGCCCTGACCGGCGGCGCTGACGGGGTGTCACTTTTCCCGCTCGAACGCATCGGCGGCGACCAGTGGGCACTGATTAAGGAAATGAGGTAGAAAAGGCATGTCATTCTGAGCGAGCGTAGCGAAAAATCTGGTATGGTAAATCTTTCGTGTCATTCTGAGCGCAGCGAAGAATCTCACTGGTAGTAAACCCGCTTTCAAATAGATTCTTCGTCCGCCCGGTTTCTGAGCGGAGTTTACGCTGAGCAACGTCGAAGTGTCAAAGCATGCGGCGAACTTAGAATGACATGAAAAGCCATAAGGTAACCTTCTTGAAGAAGGTTACCTTATGAAGACTTCTGAAACCTTCTGAAGTGATTTGCAGAAAGACCAAGAAATGAAACGATCCGAACACAACCCCATTCTCACCCGGGCGGATATTCCGGACGTCCCGCCGCAATTGGTAGATGTGACATCCGTTTTCAATCCGGGAGCTACACGTTTTGAAAAGGAAGTCCTCCTGCTGTTGCGGGTTCAAAATCGTGGCCGGGAAACCTTTTTTCTGACCGCCAGGAGCCAGGATGGCGTGCATTTTAGAGTGTCTGACAAGATGGTTCATTTTGACGGGATTGAAGCCGTCAATGGGACAATTTACCACGTTTACGACGCCCGAATTACCCGGATTGAGGGGGAATTTTACCTCATGTTCGCTATGGACATGGATGATGGCTGTCATCTGGGCCTGGCCAAAACCACGGATTTTGAGCGATTCCAATTCCTGGGCGTGGTGTCTGATTGGGATTCCCGCAACGGGGTAATTTTCCCCGAAAAAATTGGAGGCAAATTTGTTCGGATCGAGAGGCCCAATCGTGTGAAAGTGAAAAACAGTCCGGCTACGGGTGATGCAATTTTTCTCTCCGAATCGGATGATTTAATTCACTGGAAAATTAAATCAGAATTGGCCCGTGGACGCCCCCACTATTGGGACGAGCTAATTGGCGCGGGACCTCCACCGTTTAAGACCAAAGAAGGATGGATTCAGATTTATCACGGCATTGCACTTCATTTGTCCAGTATTTTTATTTATCAGGCTGGGGTACTGCTTTTGGATTTGGAAAATCCAGCAATGGTAATCGGACGCAGTCAGTACAATTTTTTGGAACCACGCGAGCTGTACGAATTGACGGGCCAGGTGCCGAACGTGGTTTTTCCAAGCGGATCTGTTGTGGAGAATGTCGATTCCGATGGATTTGCTGATTTGAACAGCCGTGTTCTAATTTATTATGGCGCCGCAGACACAACGGTCTGTTTAGTCGAAACAACCGTGGCGGAGCTAATTGACCG
>CAZMRE010000369.1:0-2397 GCA_964568545.1 uncultured Deferribacteres bacterium
CGGACATTATTTTCGTTTAGCGATTCTATAAACTCTTTGAAGTCTTGGAATAGTGCCATATTTCCACTGAATATATTCCCTTCTGATTTCTTCTAATGCTTCGAGGCGTTTTTCAAAAGGCTGCGACTGCCAAAACATAAAATCATTTTGTTTTTCAATAATTTTTATCTTTTTAATAACCGTCTTATCCATTTTCCGCTTTCAAAATTAACGTGTATTTCAATCTTGCGTGATTTATTTAAATCATTGAAATGGTTATTGTTATTTCGTTGACTAACTAACTTTGTGTTTTCCCATCATTGGATAACATTAGCCGATTTTTATTAGACCCAATTTATCACGATATCGTTCCGAAAAGAATTCCCGAACCCGGGCATGATCGTTCAATTTCAGCGCCGGATCGGTTTGAACCAGATGAAAGGCTTCTTTTCTGGCTTTTTTTAGCAGGTCGGAATCCTCGATAACGTTGGCTAATTTTAGCTGAGGTAAACCGTGCTGCCGTGTTCCGAAAAATTCCCCCGGGCCACGTAGCTTTAAATCTACCTCTGCCAATTTAAATCCGTCTGCGGTCGATTTCATGGCGGCCAACCGTTGTCGGGCAACGCTTGAAATAGGCTGGTAGGCCAGCAAAATGCAGTAGGCCTGTTCAGCGCCGCGCCCTACCCGTCCACGGAGTTGGTGAAGTTGGGTTAAACCAAATCGCTCCGCGTGCTCAACAACCATAACCGTCGCATTGGAGACATCTACCCCCACCTCGATAACTGTCGTGGTCACCAGAAGCTGAATATCTCCCCGTTTAAATGCCTCCATTGTGGCTTCCTTTTCGCTGCCTTTCATTCTACCGTGAAGAAGTCCGATGGAAATATCCTTAAAAATCCCCTTCCGAAAGGATTCGTACGCCTCGGTTGCCGCCCGCAAATCAATTTTCTCCGATTCTTCCACCAGAGGAAACACCACGTACGCCTGCCGTCCGGATCGGAGCTGCTCCTTCACAAACTTGTAGATGTCCTCCCGCTTTTTTTCCGTCCGCCAGGTGGTAATGATCGGCTTCCGATTGGCGGGTTTCTCATCCAGAACTGAAATATCCAGATCGCCGTAAACGGTGAGCGAAAGCGTGCGCGGAATGGGTGTTGCCGTCATAATTAAAACATCCGGGCGTTTCCCTTTTGCACGCAGATTTGCCCGCTGCAATACGCCAAATCGGTGCTGTTCGTCAATTACAACAAGCCCAAGATTTTGAAAACCCACTGTTTCCTGAATCAGGGCGTGCGTGCCGATAACAATATTCAAATGTCCCTCGCCCAAAGCCTTCAACGCGCCTTCCTTTTCTTTTTTCTTCAGGCTCCCCGTGAGCAGTGCCACCCGAACACCAAGGCGTTCCAACATTCGGTGAAATGTCAGGTAGTGCTGCTCCGCCAGAATTTCCGTGGGTGCCATCAACGCAGCCTGAAATCCGTTTTCCACCGCCAGAAGCATCACCACCAGAGCCACGATTGTTTTCCCCGATCCCACATCTCCCTGAAGCAAGCGGTTCATGGGCATGGGCTTTTTCATGTCCGACCAGATCTCGCGGATCACGCGCTTTTGGGCATCCGTTAGTTGAAATGGCAGATTTTCAGCCAGATTTCGGGTGCGCTTTCCAACCGTTGCAAAAGCAATTCCCTTTTCCTTTTGACGAGAAAGATACCGCCGATACGCCAGCATGAGCTGCAAAAAGAACAATTCCTCAAATTTCAGACGGCGAACGGCTGCTTCTAATTGTTTAGATGAATCCGGAAAATGAATCGCACTGATCGCTTCACGTCTGCCCAAAAGGCTGTGGCGCTGCCGCAGTTCGTCGGGCAAATTTTCCGTAACAAACTGGGAATAATCCAGTACGGCGCGGTACAAAATGCGCCGGATTCCCCGGCTGTCCAGCCCTACGTTGCTCAAATCGTGTGTTGTGGGGTACTGAGGCAGAATTTTTCCCGTGTTTAATTTCTCGTCGTCGTTGAAATCCGATATCCGATCGTAATCGGGATGCGTCATTTGAAATCCCCCGAAAAAACGCACCTTTCCGCTTACGGCAAGGGTTTCTCCCAATTGAAATTTATTCTTGAGATAAAATCCGCCTTTGAACCACACGCAATTGAGTTCGCCGGTACCATCGTACAAACGCAACACAAAGCGCGATTTTCGTCCGGGAATCATCCGAAATGACGTCACCTTTCCCACCACTGTGGCATCCATTCCGGCTTTTAAATCTCGAATCTCACTCACGTGCTGGCGATCCAGATACGCCCGCGGAAAATATTCCAGTAAATCCTCAACGGTTTTAATGCCGATTTTTTCAAGGAACACGCCCCTCTTTTCGCCAATTCCCCTAAGAAAGCGAATCGAGGTTTTAAGAGGCTTCTT
>CAZMRE010000370.1:0-2386 GCA_964568545.1 uncultured Deferribacteres bacterium
TATGTGGGCGGGGCACAATGGCCGGTTTTCTCGGATTCAGAAGGCAGCGTACGGGGCGTGTTTAAATGGCGCTCCATCCTGGTCAGCGGGCTTCTCTTTTTTGTGGTCCTAATTTTAGGTCAGACTTTTATGTCCCTGGTAAGTCACGCAGAATCGCTTCCGGGGGCGCATATTCGATTCGAAAAGATTGTTAAAAAATAATCTTTTGCGGGAATAGTGTTTTTTCCAACCCAAGTTGAATTTGTTCATTAAAAATGTAAGGCAAGCATCTTGCTTGCCCTATTTGACCATTAAAAAGGGAGAGTCAGCTAAATTGAATTTCACAAGCCGGAGGCTTGGATTGTATTTTTGTTCGGACACCAAATAGAGTTGCGGAGGGAAGAATACGTCAATGAGAAAAAGGTCAAAAATCCTTTTGGTACTTGTTGCAATGGCTCTGCTTTTCAACATTACATGCACCGGGAAAAATACATCAGGCCGTCACAAGACACAAATTAGCTTTATGTTTTGGGGTGGATTCCAGGACTTTAATTTCTGGAAATGGGTGAAAAAACAATATGAATCCCTTTACCCTGATCGCGAGGTAAAACTAATTTATGTTCCGGGAGAGTACCAGGACAAACTAAGTCTTAGCCTGGTGGCCAAATCGGCTTCTGATGTGTTTCTCGTTGACGACGACTACTTCAAAATCACCGCAGCCACAGGACATCTCGAAAATTTAAAATCCTATATTGAAAAGGACAAAGATTCCCTTCGCCTTGATGATTATTTCCCCCATTCTCTTGAGGCATTTGAGCTGGGAGGCCAGCCCTACGGCCTGCCCTGGGACGGTTTCAGCGTGCTTCTTTTTTACAACAAGGCCCTGTTCGATCGTTACCATCAGCCCTATCCTACTGAAGATTGGACGTGGGAAGATTTAATTCGCACTGCAAAGGCATTTTCGCTCGATTTGGACGGCGATGGCTATCTGGATCAGTTTGGTTTCAACGTAAGCAGCACCCTTTTAGACATCATTTCGATCATCTGGGACTACGGTGGGCGCTTGTACAGTCCGGATTTTACGCACTCCGAATTGAACAGTCCACAGGCCATTCGGGCCATGCAATTGTGCCACGACATGATGTACAAATTCAACATAGCGCCCCGCAGCGGGGAGCTGAACGACAAAATCATGGTTTCGCATATCAAGCTGCTCACGGGACGTGTAGCGATGATTACAGCCGGCGGGTTTCTCATTCAGCAGCTACGTACAATTAAGGAGGGATTGCCCTGGGACATTGCCTACTTGCCCTCGGGTCCCGCAGGAAAATTTGCCCGCACCTCTTTTGATGGCATTGCTATTTACAAACATTCCCATCACAAACAGGAGGCGTGGGACTGGATTCGGTTGGTCATGAGTTCCTTGGTACAAAAGGAAATTGCCCGGGAAGGAAGGGCGCTCCCCATCCGGAAATCAGATGCTTATCGCTGGTACGACCGCCCCGAAACTCCTCAGGATGAAAAAATTGCCATTCGTTCCATGGAAAAATATGGCCGGACCATTCCCAACATTGCGTACCAATCGGTGATTTATTCCCGGACCAGAAATCTTTTTTCCCAGATTATTTTACCGAATGCCAACATCCCAAAATTGGCCAATGAAATTGTCCGGATCACGAATGAGAGCCTGTCCGAAATGCGAAAAAATGTGAAGGTTTGGAAATGAGACTCAAGGTTAATCGACTTCGTTTCAAAGAAGCGCTGAGCGGCTACCTATTTGTTTCGCCCTGGCTTATTGGCTTCTTTGGCCTGACGTTAGGCCCGATGCTTTTCTCCCTTTACCTGGGTTTGACGCGCTGGAATTTTCACGAGCCCATGAGCGCCATGAAATTTATCGGATTGGGAAATTACAAAGAAATATTTCTGCACGATCCCCTGTTTTGGAAAGCCCTGTACAACACAGCGTATTATTCCTTTTTTGCCATTCCAACGGGAATTATTTTTGCTCTTTTCCTGGCCATGCTTCTGAATCAAAAGCTTCGGGGAATGTCAGTTTTTCGAACGATTTTTTATGTTCCCGCATTGGTAGCCGGCGTGGCTACCGTCGTCCTGTGGCAGTGGATTTTGAATCCCGATTTTGGCGTGTTGAACGGTCTTTTGAAAATGATTGGCATTCACGGGCCTGCCTGGCTATTCGATCCCGCGTGGACCAAACCGGCGCTCATTATTATGCATCTGTGGGGTGTGGGTACCACCATGCTCATTTTTTTGGCAGGGCTGCAGAATATTCCCACCCATCTCTACGAGGTGGCCGATCTGGACGGGGCAAACGGGCGACAGAAATTTCTTCACGTAACCCTTCCTATGCTGACGCCGACCATCTTTTTCAATCTGGTCATGGCCATCA
>CAZMRE010000371.1:0-2381 GCA_964568545.1 uncultured Deferribacteres bacterium
TACTGCTGGAATCGAGCGACGATTTGTACGTCTGGAGCGTTTTCAGAAACGAATAGAATTCCGGGTCGCGATTGAAGGCATTGGCGTAAATGCGTGTTGCCTGAGCATCTGCCTTTCCCTGGATTTCAACGGCCTTGCGGTACGCTTCAGACGTAATCCGCTGGAGCTCCTTTTCCATGTTTCCTTCAATCTCTGCCATCTGGCCTTTTCCCTCGGAGCGGTAGCGTTCGGCAATGCGCTTCCGTTCCGAAATCATCCGCTCGTACACCTTTTTCCTTACGTCTTCTACGTAATTAATGCGCTTAATCCGTACATCGATGATGTCGATTCCAAATTTGGGTGCCAGACTGTCGGCAATGGACAGAATCATTCGGGTGATTTTCTCCCGTCCGAAATGGATTTTTTCCATTACCTTAGTGGAATCCTGCATCAGTTCGGTGTCTGCAGCACCGGCAGGCCGATTGGAATTGCGCACTACTTCCACCAGAAGGTGATCGGAAACCACATCGCGGGTGGCCGCATCGATAATATCGTCCAATCCGCCCTGTGCGCCGACTTCATTCCCAACCGATTGCAAAAAGCGCAGTGGGTCAGAAATTTTCCAGCGGGCGGTTGTGTCAAGCCAGATGTACTTTTTGTCCTTGGTTGGAATTTGGTTGGGATCGCCATCCCACTCCAGAATGCGTTTCTCAAAAAAGTGGGCATCCTGGACAAAGGGAATTTTCCAATGAACGCCCGCGGTGTTAATGAGGTGTCCCACCGGTCGTCCGAATTGCGTGATGACCACCTGCTCCGTTTCGGAAACGGTGTAAAACCCGTTGGCAAACGTAATCAGAATCAGAATTCCAATAATGCTTAAAATAATCGTTTTCGTTTTCATTTTTTCCCTCCCCGATCCAATGGCAGGGTTTGCAAAATGCCCTTAATTTCCGGATCAATAATGTATTTGTTGTGAATCTTTGGCAGTACATCTTGAAGAGTTTCCAGATACAAGCGGCGCCGTGTGACATCCTTTGCCCGCGAGTAGGCTTGCCAGACCTGAATAAAATTATTGGCATCTCCGTTGGCGCGGTTTACACGGTTCAGTGCGTAGCCCTCTGCGTTGCGAATCGTTTTTTCAGCCTCGCCTTTTGCCTGAGGGATGGCCTTGTTGTACGCCTCCCACGCCTGGTTAATCATGCGTTCTTTTTCCTGTTTGGCTTCGTTTACTTCATTAAAAGCCGGCTTCACCGGATCGGGCGGGTTCACATCCTGCAGCTTTACGGTTACAATTTTAATGCCCGATTTGTACGTGTCCATAATTTTCTGGATTTGAATCTGAACATTCTCAGCGATTTCCGTTCGGCCTACGGTGAGCACTTCGCTCACGCTGCGGTCGCCAACCACCTCGCGCATGACCGCTTCGGAAATGTCGCGAAGTGTCTTTTCAGGATTTCGAACGTTAAATAGGAAATCCTTTGCGTTTTTGATTCGGTAACGGACAATCCACTCAACCACCCCTACATTCAAATCGCCGGTTAGCATGAGCGACTCGTTGTCAAATCGCTGGCTGGAGTAAATCGTTCTTACACCGGCTTTGAGCGTGCGGAATCCGAATTCTTCCTTAAAAATGTACTTTACCTTCACCTTTTTAACTGTTTCAACCCCGAAAGGAAATTTCCCGTGAAGTCCCGGTTCTGTGGTTCGGACGTACTTCCCGAAGCGCAGAATAACGCCCTCCTCGTCCGGTCCTACCTGATAAAAAGAGGACGTGATGAAAATGATTACAAGCAGCGCTAAAACGCCGAGCGTAATCCACTTCCCGCTAAGGTGGGGGATTTTGATCTCGCTATCCCCGAATTGGAATTGTTTACCTTGTGCCATTTTTCTTTCTCCCATTTTTTGCGTATGTACTTTAGTATACCAAAGTTTGGCTGCAGATGCAATTAAATTTTGGAAAATGGAAAAATTGGGGGAAAGCCATGCGCCAACAGCCATTAGCCTTGAACTGATTTTGAAAAATTGCAGGTGGACTCGCCGACTCGGCAATTTGTGAATCCGGGGCATCAATATTTTTGAATTGCAGATTCGCCGCGATGACAATTGTAAATTCTTTCGTTGATTTAGCCTTTCCATTTAGTTATCTTTAAAATAGCTCAATCGAAGGTTTTGAAAAATTGAATACTCTGCCATTGCGAATTTTGCAAGCATTTTCATCACAATAAATTGTGGTGATTGTTCAAGGCAATTGAAGAGAACAAACTCTACCGTTGCGAGTTTTGCAAAAGTGATTGAAAAATATTTATTGAAAATACATTAATCCGTTGTATCCACGCTAACCGGAAATGGTTAAACTCAGCGACGAGGGAAGTCGCTTCTTTTTAGAGGGGAATTTTACTTAG
>CAZMRE010000372.1:0-2371 GCA_964568545.1 uncultured Deferribacteres bacterium
ATTCCTGGCTGGTGTAGCGGCAGTAGCTGGTTCCCTCCGGATAACTGCCGTCCGGTTGGTAGGTCCCTTTAAAATCATCGTAGCTTTCCTTAACAATGTTCATCCATTCCTGGTAGCGCGAGTACTCTTTCCCCAGGAAAAGCGACCCCAATCCCAAAGCGCTCAAAGGCACTGCCCGCAGGTTTGTGTGGCGCAAAATAATCGGCCAGCGGTGCATATCGCGCACTTCGTAATAACTGCTTTCCGGATCAAATCCCCACCCAGTGGATTCCGCAGGATGCAAGATTCCCCACAAACTGCGGTAACAGGGCTCGAGTCCCTTTTCGGGCAATTGGGCTACAATCGCTTCCTTTTCGGATTTCGAAAAGGCATTGCCCATATATTCGTAGCTTAGGAGAAGGGCTTTGACTGTAAGCGGCGCCCGTTGAAGTCCCATTACATGTTTTCCATCCGACAAAAAATAGTCCCATTTTTTGAAAGTCAGAATTTTCTGAAGCGCCAACCGGGCCATATCGCCCCGAGTCTTCTTCCCGGTCATGGCATACACGAACGATTCGCGCATGAGGATTTTGTCCGCACGTGCCAGATGCCGGATCTGATTGTTAAACCGAATTTCCTTTTCCAGAAATTTTTCATCGGCTTTCAGATCAGCCTTGAGCATTTCCTGCCAGAATTTCTGAAAGAGGGGCAGGCGAACGCGTTTTTGCATTTCAGGAAATTCATCGGGGCTAAAAAAAAGATGGGTATTTGCTTGAGAATTTCGGACAAGAAAAGAAGCAGTGTTTTCCAACGGCAGGAGAAGCGTTGCGCTGGAAATGATGCCTCCCCATTTCAAAAACTCACGGCGTGTACTCATTGGAATCTCCTTCGTTTTTTTAATGACCCGTATTCAATTGATTTAAGGAATTGTTTCGCCGCTAATGCGCGAATCTACTTAAATCATCTATTCGCGAATTCACGGCTTTTGGATAAAAATCTATTTTTTGCCCGTCTCCGTCCATTTGCCGGACAGAATCATCAGAATGCCAATCAATGTCAGCAATCCCGCCACACTAAAATTGACAGCCATTTTGGTGCGGGCCACAGGGAACAGAAGAATTGCCAGCGCCAGTCCTGCCAGTCCTAACGAAATGACTCCTACCATCGGGAATATATTGATCTCTTTTGCTCCTCTGGAAAGCACCTCTTTCTCCACATCGATTGGCGTGTCCATTTTCTGAAAAAAGCCTTCCAGATCGGGAGAAGGCGTTTTCAGATCGAGTGCGTACAACTTTGAGAAATAGTAAGAAATGGCAAAAAGAGCCAACGTCGAAATAATCGCCCAAAAATTGGCTGAAATCAAAATCTGCCACACATTTTCGTGAAAAAATCTGCCCAGGGTTTGCCAGGAAAGATTGGGATTCGCGCTTAGAGTCAGAAAATAGCCCCAAAGAACAACCGCCAGTAAAATATTGGCACCCAGCGCCAGCCTTTTTGATTTCAAATAGAGCTTGCCTAATGGAAAAGAGATGTAAATAAAAATCAACGTTACCACAATGGTGGACACATACTGGGGACCGATGGAATAATGCAGAATAAAGCGCTCTGCAGAAGCCATGACGGTTCCCGCTAAAATTGAAGAAAAAGCCGACCAGCGGGAAATTTTTCGGGACATGATGCCCAAAAAAAGCGGAATGGCCACGGGAACGCCGGTTAATCCAAAGAAAATATTGGTAAACGTAAACACGCCGTAGGAGCTGTGAATAATGACCAGTGCCAGAGTAATAGCAATCGCAGCCAGAAAAACCATTGTAATGCGTCCCACGCGCAGAACCGCTTTTTCGCTGGCATCGGGCTTGAAAATATTTTTGTAAATGTCCACGGAAATAATAGAAGAAACGGCATTCCACACGCTGTCCATCGCCGACATGGAGGCGGCCATCATGGCCGAGAGAAAAATTCCCACCATGCCTGCGGGCATGTACCTCAGCACCACAGCGATGTAGATATTTTCGTCCGGCTTGGTTACTTTTGAAAATTCGGTCAGCATGTGAATGTTCGGCCAGAGCACCTTTCCAACCAGGGGAGGAATTCCGAAAAGAATGGGCGCTGTGAGAAAAAGGGTAAATGCCGTCCAGCCAACTTTCATGGCGGCCTTTTCATTTTTCACACTGTAGTAACGCTGTGCCTTGTCTCCTACAGCCGTACCGAAAATGTTCACGAAAAAAAGTCCGAAAATGTACCAGAGGGTGTAGGACGTTTTTCCCCGAATGACATAGTGGAATTTGATGGGCGGCACTTTGTGAATAAAATCTGCCACAGAACCCACATCGCCGCTCAGAAAAATAGTGGGCACCAGCACCAGGCAAATCGAAATTAAAATTAGAAATTG
>CAZMRE010000373.1:0-2352 GCA_964568545.1 uncultured Deferribacteres bacterium
TTTCAGAAGACAAATTCACGATATTTTTTTGATGTCACATTTACGCCTTTAATTT
The DNA here is from genome assembly GCA_964568545.1 of uncultured Deferribacteres bacterium. GTDB lineage: Bacteria > Zhuqueibacterota > JdFR-76 > JdFR-76 > BMS3Abin05 > BMS3Abin05. The sequence continues at coordinate 56 of CAZMRE010000373.1, forward strand.
ATGATAACAAATTTTACTTTTTGCCCTGGGGAGGAATTGGCTTAGGCTTCAATTTTTGAGGATATTTCAGAACAAGGGGCTGAAGCCCCTTGTTGAAAGGGAATTTGGAAATGAAAAAGAGAATATTCGGTCTTTTAGCCTTAGCTTGGCTAATGGGTGTGGTGGTGGGGTGCTCTACGCCATCTATTTCTCCACTCTCACCCTTGCAAAAACAAACGGCTGCGCTCAGTACGCCCACCGTTCCCTATTTCCCCGTACGCGGAAATCATGAACAAGATACAGATGTGCACTATATTATTCACACTATTTTTCCATCCTACGGTTCAATCATTCATCCTTTGGACACATTGTCGGTCAATTATTACGTGGATTGGAAAAATATTCGCCTCATTGTTGTTGATCAATTTTCGATATTTTCCAGGCCCGATGATCAAGGCATGTTTAGCTGGTTAAAAAACCAGGGTGGAGACATCAATGCACATGGCAGAAAATGGGTAGAAAGCTTAATTGAATCTGCAACAAATCTTGATCATGTGTTTATTGCTTTTCACGAACCGGCTTTTCCACGCCATCGGCATTTGCATTCCTCCTTTAATGTTTACAAAGAGGACCGCGACGCCTTCTGGAAAATGCTGGTTCATCACCGTGACAAAGTGCGGGCCGTATTTGTGGCGCACACACATTATTATTCACGAATGCGGGTAAAAGACCCTGCCGTGGGAGATGCCGTGGATTCTCCGGATCAACCGGGGGGAATTTACCAGGTTGATTGTGGTGTAACGGGCAGGGATAGCTATCGGAACACAATCGTAGAGGTGGGAATTATGGGTGATAAAATTAGTTATCGCACCGTGCAGGCGAAGGATGCGAACAGCCCGTTTCACATTATTGATGAGTGGACGGATAGCAGCAATGGAACGGCTGGCGTTAGCCGAGGCAAGTGGACATTTGCTGTAATTGGAGACAACCGGGCCGGCTTTGATTCGTACGTGAGAGCCCTGAAGGAAATCCGTGACCTGACAGTAAATCCGGATCCTGTTTTTGCCCCGGTAAATTTTGTCTTGGCCTGCGGCGATTTGGATCCTGTTCAGGAAAATTATGAGACAGCTTATTTAAAAATATTTGGCAAGCCCTGATTAAACAATTATCACAACGCCGGAAATTCTAATAAAATAATGCAGGTTCGTTGTTTTTTAGGAGTTAAATCTCTATCTTTGCTGATTTGGCGTGTTCAAGTAGGAACCGGTCGTTGAGTGATTCGCCAGCCGGCGAATCGTATCCAAACGACCGCAATTGCTATCAGTCGCCTTGATACATCCGCCTTCGGCGGCCACTCGGCGACCGGATGTCGAAAATTATTTCGTATGGTGTAACCATTGTAATATCAAGCAAATAACTAAAAATCACAACGGTAAAACTTTAAGTAAAGAAAGGATCCTTGACAGATGAAAAGAATGGGATTTAGAAAATCTCTGATTTTTCTGGGATTAGTGATCTGTTTGATACAGCCCCGGATCATTTGGGGACAGAGTCGGGCGCTTGGCCTTCGTGATTTGTTTCAATTGGCCATAAAAAAGAACCCACAAATTCAGATTCAAAAAAAAGAAAAACGCATCGCGCAAATAAAAATGACGCAATCCTTAACGCAATTGCTCCCGCAGGCCGATGCGGAGGCGGCTTATATTAAGAGTTCTGGGAAGGGAGCCGTTCCCGATTTCGTGGCTGCGAATGGGACAATTGAAAAAATCGCGTGGCTTTCCTTTTACCAGCCATTATTTAAGGGCGGTCAGATATTGAATGTTTTGAATAGTCGGCTTGAACGAAAGAAGCAAACGATCATTTACCAGAAGGCAAAGCAAGATATTTTTCTTCAGGTGATTGATGCCTATTTTATGGCTTTGAAGGCGAAGGGAGAAATAAAAATTTATCAAGAGAACCTCAATGCATTTAATCTTTTATATCGCCAGAGCAAACTCTTATTTGAAAATGGCCTTGTTCCGGAATTGGACGTAAAAAAATCCCGAGTAGAATATCTGTTGCAGGAAAATAAACTGGCACGTGTGCAGAAAAAATACCAGACCGCATTGAATTATATCAAGGAATTGGCTGGGCTGCGCATGGGGGACTCACTTGCTTTGCAAGAGTTTGTCAAGGGATCTGTTCAGTTGGATTCCTTATCAAACTATTTACAAATGGCGCTCGCAAACCGTCCTGAGCTGAAAATCCTACGATTTGAGGGACGTCAATATTTAAATCAAAAGCGGATGACCTATTTTGAGCACTTTCCTTCGGCGAAT
>CAZMRE010000374.1:0-2342 GCA_964568545.1 uncultured Deferribacteres bacterium
CCTCAATGGCGTCAAACATTCGGATGCGCTTCCACGGAGGTGTTAAATCAATCTCGTTTCCCTGGTAAACAATTTTTTTGGATCCTGTTGTTTTTTCGGCAATCAGACTGATCATTTCTTCGACCAAATTCATCATAAAATAGTAATCTTCGTACGCCACATAAAGTTCCATTTGGGTGAATTCCGGATTGTGGAAACGATCCATCCCCTCATTTCTAAAATCCTTTGAAAACTCAAAGACACCGTCGAAGCCTCCCACAATGAGGCGCTTCAAATACAATTCGTTGGAAATGCGCAAATAGAGGGTCATGTCCAGCGTGTTGTGATGGGTAACAAACGGTCGGGCAAAGGCCCCGCCGTAAATTGGCTGCAAAATGGGTGTTTCGACCTCCAGATAGCCCTTTTCTTCCAGGTAGTGCCGCATGGCCGACATGATTTTCGAGCGTTTTACAAAGACTTCCCGTACTTCTGGATTGACCACCAAATCCACGTAGCGCTGGCGATACCTCAGTTCCTTATCCGCGAATTGATCGTAGACCGTCTTTTTCCCATCTTGCACCTTTTCCTTCACAATCGGAAGCGGTCGAAGCGTTTTTGAAAGCAGTTTCAGTTGCTTGACAACAATTGTAATTTCGCCGGTGCGTGTTTTAAAAACCTCCCCCGTTACTCCAATCCAATCGCCAATATCCAATAGCTTGAAAATCTTGTACGATTCTTCGCCCACATTGTCGAGGCGCACGTATATTTGAATCCTGCCTCTGGAGTCCATTATGTGGGCAAAGCTGGCCTTTCCCATCCGTCGCAACGCCATGATGCGTCCTGCCAGAGAAACGGTTTTGCCTTCCAGTTTCTCGAAATTGTTGATCACATCTATCGAAAAATGGGTACGTTCAAATTTATAGGGATAAGGATTTACTCCCATTTGCTTTAATTCTTCAATCTTCTGCCGCCGAATTTTCATTAACTCGTTTAATTCTTCTTGCCAGGTCCGTTCCACACGTTTCTCCTTCAGTCCGATATTTCCTTTTCGATTTCCTTTACAAATTGCGTAAAATCTCTCCGCAGTGTTTTAAGTGAATTAAACACAAACAAGTCGTTTATAGTTTCATAAAGATGAACCAAAATGTTTCTCATACCCGCTGCCTGTGCCAATTTTAATGAAAGATCCTTTGAAAGGATTCCAATTTCCCCTGCCCTCAGAAAAACCGTCCGATAAGTGAGAGGATAATCCTCATTTTTGGTTTTAAAAATATGCTGCAAAATATCCGAACTCACTTCAACCAAAAGCTGAAGGATTCTCTCAACGGCATAATGATTTTGAGGTCGTTGAAATTCTTTGAAAGTGAGATTTTCGAACGGTTCAAGTTCTTTTAAAAGGGTTCGAATCTTTGCAATTTTTCGTTGGATAATTTCAGGAGACATATTTCCTCACATTTGATCTATTGATTTTTTTAGGCGCTCCAATTGAAGTCTTCTAAATTTTGCACTGTCGATATACAGTTTCCAGCTGCGAAGATACCATTCATCAAAAATCCCCGGATGTTCTTCATACAAAGGAATACCTTTTCTGAAAATTTCATAGGCCAAAAGAGGGTCCGTTTCCGGTGTTAGTATGGTCATATCCACTTGGTCGCTCATAAAAAAATCATTAAGCAAACCCATTAGTTCAATTTTTTCTTCTTGAATGCGACGAATGTCAGGTGGAATTTGGCCAAAATCAATTGGGCGCTGAAACCTTTTAATCGTCTCCTTCAAAAGAATAGCCACATCAATATCACTCTTAAACGTTAATTCACCCGTTACCTGCGATCCAAAAAGAACCATCATTGCTAAATGATTTTCTTTGCAAAATCGGGCAACTTGGTCCAAAAATTTCTGATCTTTATAAGGAATTTTTTTGGCCATAATCCTACTTCTTGTCATTCACATAAATCCTCGGCACGCGCTTCGATACCCAACACGTCACTTCATAGGGAATGGTGTTCAATTTTCGGCAAATATCGTACACCGAAATCTCGCCCTGCTCCGTTTTCCCAAAAAGAACGACCTCATCTCCAACTTTTACATGTGCCCCTGGTCCAACATCAACAAGAATTTGATCCATGCACACACGCCCGGCAACGCGGTATTTCCGACCATTAATCAACACGTCTCCTTGGTTTGTCAACAGGCGATTATACCCGTCCGCGTAGCCCACCGGAATCGTGGCAATCGTCGTTTTTTGCGGAGCGGTGTACTGTCGGCCATAGCTCACGGTGGTGCCCTTCTCGACCTTTTTTACATGAAGAACCCTTGAAAGAAACGACATCGCAGGCCTTAATGGCACGCTTTCCGTCGTTTCA
>CAZMRE010000375.1:0-2339 GCA_964568545.1 uncultured Deferribacteres bacterium
CCAATTCCGCCCCGTGTTCGGCCACACGCTTCATTCCGATTGTGTCCAGAAAATCTATTGCAGCGCCAATGCCTGCTACCAGAGGAGCACTTCGAGTTCCATACTCGGTGGCAACGGCTGAATTCAAATACTTCAATTCCAATTTGTCAAGATCGTAATCACTATTTGAGTAAGCCCCCACAAATTCTGGTACAAATTTGTCTCGAATTTCCTTGCGAATATAAACAATGCCAGTTCCCTTGGGACCGAGCAGCCATTTATGACCGCTGGTGGTGTAAAAATCGCAACCAATGTCGTGCAAATTAACCGGCAACATTCCGACGGCCTGAGCTCCATCCAGTGCGCAAAATAGGCCTCTTTTGTGAAACTCCTCACAAATTTCCTTCACCGGAAATTTGTAACCAAGGGTACAGGTTACATGACTAATGCTGATTCCTTTTGTCTTTGGTGTAATCAGTCGCAAAATCCGCTTTAAATTTTCTTCCGGATCAGCGACGGGATCCATGAGCCTGATTTTCACACCCAGATCATTTTTTAGAGCCAGCCAGGGCATGGCTCCACCGGGGTGTTCGTGGGTTGTCATAATAACCTCATCACCAGCCTTGAGCCCCATTCCCTTAGCCACTCCTCTGGCAATGATGTTCATTCCTTCCGTGGCATTGCGGGTAAAAGCCAGTTCATCCGCGTCACAACCCAAAAACGCGGCGGCTCGTTTTCGAATGTCTCCCAGAACATGGTGTTCCGTTTCAGAAATTTCGTTCACTTTTCGCATCATTTTCGTTACGGCATCCATTACATAGCGGGGTGAGGGACCCAACCCGCCGGTATTAAAATAAATACGGTCGTGAGTGAGCGAAAATTCTTTTCGTACCAATTCCCAAAATCGCTTGTTTGAAAAAGGTTTTCCGGGCACTCGCTCAAATGCAAAGGGCTCCGGGTGAACCATTGCCCGCAAGGGATTAGCGCCTGACAACAACCAGGGAACGCCGACCGTGGCGGCTGCTACTCCCTTTAAAAAGTTTCGTCGCGATTTTAGATCAGACACTTTTATTTTTCCTCATTGTTATCGCCCATGTCTAATGCCACCGGCTTCTGGAATTCCGTTTTCATTTTCAGTCCACTTTTCCACAAAACGAGGTATTTTTGCCACTCTTTTCCGCCGGCAAGCTGAGGCCAGGCATCATCCGGATTCTTAAAAAATAAATGCGGCCCGCGAGATTCTTTTCGTAAACCAGCGCTCCGAAAAATCATTTCCGCTACCCGGGCGATAGATTGAACTTCGAAATAGCGGGTTAATCCTTTGCCGTCCGGTTTTACAGGCCGGGTTTGCAAATCCTGCAGTTTATTCAGAGCAATCCGGAGTCCCTCTTCTGTGCGAATAACCCCGGCATATTGGTAGGCTAATTTTCGAATGGCTGTCCACATTTGCGATGCGGGCACCCCTTCCCGAGACTGAATTGCGTTCAGCGAGTGTATTTCCTTTTCTACGGCGCTTTCGACAATTTTTGAAACAGAATCCTCCTTAGCATATTGAGCCGCCGCTTCTCCTGCAATTTTGCCGAAAACTTGCGAATCCATCAGCGCATTTCCGCCAGGGCGGTTGGCGCCGTGCTGGCCCCCTGCACATTCACCGGCTGCAAACAATCCCTGCACAGAGGTATTGCCCCGCTGCCGAATTTTAACTCCGCCCTGAAAATGCTGGATGGACGGTGCAATTTCTAACCAATCGCCCGCCTCCAGATCCACACCATGTTTTTTCAGCCAGGCAAGCACGGCTGGGTTGATTTGTTCCAGCCGCGCAAGCGGACTGACTTCAGGGGAGGCAGTATGTAATTCTTGCCTAACTTCTCTTGAATATTTCTTGAGAATTTCGGGAGAAAGATCCCTAAAATTAAATCCCGTCGGATTCTTAGAATAATCTAGAAAAACGCGCTGCCCTTTTTGAATCTCCCTGAAAACAGCAATATCAATCGCCGTGTTTGCTTTTTCCGCCGAAATAGGCCAGTTGGCACCTTTTCCAAAAACAAGCTCGATGAGTTCTTTTGGCGATTTATCCGGAAGATGGTCGGGCAGGAATTCATGACCATCCTCCGTGATAAATCGCGGCATGGCACGCATCATACTTCCGGAGCAGGCAAGATGCGTTTCCACCGAACATAATCCAATTTGTTGAAATTCCATGCTGACAAGTTTTGCGCCAGCCTCGTACGCCAGATAATAGCCATCCCCTGTCATCCCCGACGGGTACACATTTTGCTCAAAAACCTGCCCGGCGCCGCCTGTTCCCAACAAAACTGCGGGCGTTTCAAAGATGTGCAAAACCGGCACGTCCTGGTTTT
>CAZMRE010000376.1:0-2328 GCA_964568545.1 uncultured Deferribacteres bacterium
CACGGCAATTTTCTGCATATCTTATTTAACCTTTTTGTCCTGTGGATTTTTGGAGCCGAGGTGGAAAATGCATGGGGAACGCAACCCTTCTTGAAATATTATTTCATTACTGGAATCGGTGCTGGCATCATTGATTTTTTGGTCAATTTGATTTTTGGCATGCACGTGATTACCATTGGTGCTTCGGGTGCCATTTACGGACTTATTATCGCCTTCGCTCTGATTTTTCCCGAGCGCTACATTACGCTGCTCATTTTGTTTGTTTTGCCTGTCACCATGAAGGCGACACACATGGCGGTTATAATGGCCTTGATTTCTGTTTTTGCAGGCGTTTCAAATTTGTTTGGCGTAGGGGATGGTGTGGCTCATTTTGCCCATCTGGGTGGAATGCTGGTAGGATATCTTTATTTGAAAACGGATTTGCGCCGAACCCTTTTTAAAGATACACTAAAGCGGCCAATGAAACTCTACCGGGTGAAAAAAGACATCAAAAAGATGCAGCATTTGAAAACGATTGAACAGCAGGTCGACGAAATCCTGGATAAAATCAATGAAGTCGGATACGATGCATTAACCAGCGAAGAAAAACGGATTTTGAAACGGGCAAGCAGTCATTTTTCCAAAGACAAGGATAAGAAGGACGAATAAGGGGAAATAGCCTCCGTGAAAAAGAAAAACAAACGCGTCGAATTTTTCGATTATAGGGGAGCCATTCACATTCACACCAAGTATTCGGATGGTTCGGGAAGTCTCAAGAAAATTGTAAAAGCAGGGTTAAAAACATATCTTGATTTTCTTATTCTTAGCGATCACGACACGCTGGCTCTGAAAGAAGAGGGAGCGGAAGGCTGGTATGAAAACATGCTGCTGGTTCTGGTGGGTGAAGAGGTGTCCTTTGGAAACGAGCACGTACTGGCTTTGAATACGAGCGATTGTATCCCAAAAGATGAGGAACCGGAAATAGGCATTCAGAGCATTTACAACCAACGGGGGATGAGTTTCGTGGTACATCCTCACGGCAAATATCGCATAGGGATTTTTCGCAAAAATTACGAATGGAATCACTGGCATTTGGATCGGTGTAACGGCATCGAAATATGGTCGTACATGTTCGATTGGATATCGAAAGTGAGCCTGCTGAAATTGCCGTTTTATTTCTTGTTTCCGCACAGAGCTATTACCGGTCCCTTTAGCGAAACCCTCGCAATGTGGGATCAGATCAGCCGGAGGCGCCGGGTGGTTGGAATTGGCGGATTGGATGTACATGCCAGAGGGATTTGGCCAATCGTTGTTTTTTCGTACAAGCACACATTTCAAACGGTACTCACGCATGTTATTTTGGAACAGCCCTTCGCCAAGAGCCTTGAGCGGGATTCAAATCTTATTTACGATGCCCTTCGGGATGGGCATGCGTATGCAGCGTACGAAAAAATGGGCAATCCGAGGGGATTCAAATTTGCACTAGAAGGCCCCATAAATTTTGCCATTATGGGAGATGAGGTGTTTTTCGACCCGGAAGATGTTTTGACGGTGGAGCTGCCACAAAAAGCGCAGGTTCGGATTTTAAGAAATGGCAAGCCCGTGATGGTCGGTCTCTCGGACGGCTTAACCTTTCAGATTCGCGAGCCTGGCGTGTACCGCGTGGATGCTTATCGCGAAGGCAAACCGTGGATATTTTCAAACCCGATTTATGTGAGAAGCGTGAATGAAGCCGAGGACGGAATAGAGATTGATGAAGCGTATTAACCCAAAATTCATTCCTCTGATTCTTCTTGTGGGAATTTACTTTTTCTTTTTCCTGATGGGAACCCTTTTTTCATTTCAAGATGCAACATTGAAGATTAATGTGGAAGGTGAAAAAAACTTTAGCACACACCTGGATTGCAGGGTTGAGGGAAAATTGTATTACGTGCCCATTCGCAAATTGGCGGATGTGATGGAAGCTCGTACCTACTACAACAATCTTGCGAAGAAAATTGTTTTGTATCTGGGGGATCACAAAATAAAAGTGACGGCATTAAATCCTTTTATTGTTATCGATTCTCATGTGTACCAGATGCCTGTGGCTACCCTCTACGACCAGAGCGGCATCTGGGTGCCGGTTCGGCCATTTGTTGCATTGCTCAGAACCTATTATTCACAGGAATTTCAATTTGATCCGAAAAGCATTCAGCTAAACATTCTGCAGGAAACCCACAATATTGCCCGCATTCAGGTGGAAGAAAAGGTAAATGGAACATTGATTCGCATTATGACGTTAAGAAAATTTAATTCTTCCAGCATCGCTACGCGTATTTCTCAAAAATGGCTTTACGTGGATATTTACGG
>CAZMRE010000377.1:0-2327 GCA_964568545.1 uncultured Deferribacteres bacterium
GGCCCCTTGGTTTTCTCGCCCATGGAACCCATTAGTCTTTACATCCACATTCCTTTTTGTGAACGAAAATGCCCTTACTGCGACTTTTACTCGCTTACGGGTTCTAAAGATTTGCAGCGGCAGTTTGTTCGTGCCCTTTTGATTGAGATTGAACTAGTTGCGGCGCAATTTTCCGAAATACCTCTCCTTGTGGAAACCCTCTTTTTCGGCGGTGGCACCCCATCGCTTCTGCCAACGGATGCATTGACAGAAATCATTCAGACCCTCCGCAACCGATTCCAAATTGCACCCCATGCCGAAATCACTATCGAAGCCAATCCCGGAACCGTGGATAAGGGCAAATTTGAAGCCTATTTTTCAATGGGATTTAATCGGATCAGCCTGGGCATTCAGTCTTTCCGCGATAATGAACTCCGGCGGCTGGGGCGCATTCACACCGCAGAGGAAGCGGAAGCTGCCATTCAATCCGCCCGAAATGCAGGATTTGCCAATATCAGCCTGGACCTGATTTTTGGGATTCCCGGACAGACCCGAAATCACTGGCAGGAAAATTTAGAGAGGACGCTTCACTGGCAGCCGGCTCACATTTCAACGTACAATCTCATTTATGAAGTCGGTACCCCCTTTTGGCGCTGGCGCGAATCCGGGAAAATCAGGCCGACAGAGGAACAGATTGAGTGGGCCATGTACCGTTCAACCGTCGAAACGCTCCAGGCAAACGGGTACCAGCACTACGAGATCTCCAATTTTTCCATTCCCGGAAAAGCCTGTCGCCACAATCAAAATTACTGGAATGGAACCGCTTATTTCGGCTTCGGCCCCTCCGCCCATTCTTTCCGAAATAATAAACGCTGGTGGAACGTGCGCGATGTCAATGGTTACATTTCACGCTTACAGGATAAAAAACTGCCTATCGGAGGCCAGGAAATATTAACTCCCCAGCAGCGGAAAATGGAGTTCATTTTTTTGTCACTTCGGCAAAAACAGGGACTTTCACTGTCTGCCTACCGGCATAAATTCGGGAAAAACTTTTTGGAAGAATTCTCTCATTCCATTGAAACCATTCGCAAAACCGAAGAAAAGACGGGGCCGCTTCTCATTTTGCAAAACGACCGGCTCTTTCTCACAACCAAAGGGTTCTGGCTAAGCGACAGCCTTTTGGAGTGGTTTTGAGGGAGTGAGCGTCAGAGCAGCATTTTACAGACACTTGCCACAAAGACTCTAAGTCACGAAGATTATTTAAGTAAAATAATTAATTAATTGAAACTATGTTTGTTTTGCGCATTTTTTCATTTGAATGTAAATTTATATAACCCGTTATTATTTCTTTGTGTTTTTGTGTCTTCGTGGCTAATGGATCACAACCGGGTGCAATTTCTCCCCTAACGGTCGCCAGATTTTCGGATTAGTTGCCCTAAAAAAAACAAATCCCTTCTTGTTCAGCACTCCCGCGAGATGTGAAATTCCCGAATCGTTGCCGAGATAAAAATCCGCTGCCGCAATTATCTTGACAAGATTTTCAAAGTCGGGGGAACCGCAAACCGAAAATTCCGATGCTGGGACACTTCTTTGAAATTCCTGCCGGATGTCTGCATCTGCCGGGCCGAATAAAAATATGGCCTTCCCTCCGGTTCTCTGTTTCCATTTCCTGGCAAGAACCACAAAATCCTCAAGAGGCGCATTCTTCTTCGGACTGCCGCTCCCCGGGTGAACCAACAGTGTTTGCGATTCTTTGGGCTGATCGGCTGCTGCATTTTTCAGATAAAATGAGGATACGTCCCGGGGAGGCAGATTCAAAAGCGATTGAACAGAATTGTACAAATACTGCGCATGATGCACAGGCGGATGAGGCTCCGGCCTGGGATTGATAATTTTTAGCGGAACGCCGGCCAAATTTATGTGGAAATCGGACACCCAAAAGACGATTGCGTCAAATGAGCGAAAAAAAACCAAAAGCGTCTCGGGAAGTTTGCTCCCCACAAACAAGGGCAGGAAACGGCGATCCTCAATCGGGAAAATCCGGTCAACCAGTCCCAACACGGAAAGCAACCGTATTTGGGGCACACTTCCAACGCATTCAATTTTTGCATCGCGGTACTGCTGGCCAAGGGTTTGAAACACAGGAGCAGCCAGCAGCAGATCCCCCAGAGCTCCCGGATAAAAAAACAAGAACCGCTTCACCCGGCGTTTTCCGAACGATTCAACTCATCTTTGAATATCCGGTAGCTGTAATCGTCAAACAGGACAAACACGATCCTCTTAAGGTTGTGTGCCGTTTGCAGAAATTTGCGGGCTTCATCGATCATAATTTCAGCGGCCTTATCCAT
>CAZMRE010000378.1:0-2322 GCA_964568545.1 uncultured Deferribacteres bacterium
GAGCTTCTCCGTACGAAATGCCTGATAGCGGAGAAGATTCGCAATGACATCCGGGTAGGTGGCGTTAAACTGTTTTCTTGAGATAACAACGGTTGTGGTGTCGGGCAAGGGCGTGTAGGGCATTGCGTGAGAAAGCGAATCCCATTCTGCCAGATCCCGCTGCACGGCTCGAAAAAGAGTCCGGGAAACCCGAATGGAGTCCGGAGACGTCTGCGGAAAGACAGCGGAAAATCCGACCGCGTACCAAAAGAATAAAGCCAGTCCGGTAATTTTTCCAAAGTGCCGAAGCGGCTTAGCCGCTTTTTTTATTCGCAACCAAAGCATCCCATTCCTTTTTTGCCTGAGTGGGCCGAACCTGCGGTCGGACAAAAACGACAATTTTGCTATTTTTGTCACCTCTTACAACAGCTAAAATGTCCTGGTAGCGTACCCACATGGGCAAGGTAAAATTTTCTCCGAGATCGGGGATAAAAATCCCGTGATAAACATACGTTTTTGGAACCTTTTTGTATTCGTAGCTAATTTTTCCGTGCAATTCCTCTTTGAGGTCTTTCAGAGAGACTTCCTTTACCGGAGCCACCGGAGGAATAAGCAGGCGTTTTCCTTCTTTAATGGTTCGCTGGATTTCTTCTTTGTCCGGGGACTCTCCATGTGCCACAAACTCTGTTTTTTCAGAATCTTCCTTCACCGGAATTCCTAATCCCTTTAAAAATCGAATGAAGAATTCCGACAATTTTGGACTTCTAAAAAAAATGAGTACCAGAACAAACAGAATTAACAGTGGTGATTGAAGAATCAAACGAAAAAGAGAAATAAAAAATTCCCAGAAACCACGGAGAATTTTTCCACCCGTTCCTGCGGAAGATTCCTTTTCCACCCTTGCGGCTCTAATCGATAAAACTAGCACGACAATTACAAGAACCAAAATGAGCGTTTGCAGCCAGTAAACGGCCAATGCGTTCCAAAGATTTTTGAGAAGCAAATAAAATCCCTCCCAAAAAGAAGATGTTGCTTGTAAAGAATTCACAGAATTTCCTTCCAAATATGCGTAAATTTAATGGCGGGAAGCCTTTGCTGCTTGCAAAGATTTCTTGTCCTTTTTGGCTTCAATAATCCGAAAAATAGCGTGAATGGGCTCCGTTCCCGATGCCACCAACATGCCTGTAATTAAATAATCCCAAAACGTTGGGTGTGTCGTAATTTGTAGTGCAAAAAGCATTCCCAAATTAAGAACGGCACACAGCCAAACCCCAATAATTGAACCAATCAAAAACACCGTTCCCTGAATTAGAAGAACCCGAACTTTTTCCTTCAGTGGTTTGGATAGTTCCGGATTTTCAAAATGGGGATCAAGTGCCTGCAACTTTTTCAAAAGCGATTCCCAGATGGCATCCCACATGTCCCGAAGCAGTGCCGATTTTTCGTAAACAAGTTTAAAAATATCAACCAGCAGTTCAAACAAGCGATTTAAGATGGTTGCCAGTGTCAGAATAATGAAAAAGAATGCCACTACCTGAGCGCTCTCAGCCCAGGAGGACATCACGGCAAGCATATTCCCTTGGGCCAGGGCGGCACTTGGCGACGCCAGCAGCAAAACTACGAGAAAAGACCCAAGCGTGCCGAATCGCCAACTTCGTTTTCCACGTTTTTTCTCAGAGGCTGCAATACAAGATGCCAGGATTCGTCTCATGCCGCACCTCCTTCGCTTTCGGAAATCATCACAAATTTCTTTTTGCGGAAAGATTCCACAAATGAATCAAACTCCGGATTTTGTTCCCATTGCTTCAGAGTTTCTTTTATCCGCTCTAATAGAGAATCAAACGGAAAATTGTTTCCGGGGCAATCCGTGTGTCCGCGTTTGACGTCTCGATGGCGAACAATATTCGTCAGGGGAATCGTGTAGATTTTTGTCCACAGGGCAATCTGCCGCGCTCCCTGCAGCAATTGGGCTTCAGAGGGAACAGGCGGGCCAAACTTTCCGCTGGCATTATTACCGGGCACAGCCGGATCCGTGGAGAAATTGCCAACAAAACAAATTCCCAGCGAATTTCCATTGCTGATTTTATTCCCGCGCTTCACATGGTACCCAACACTGTCCCAGCGGCAGTAATTGTGACGGGTACCGTCGTTGGTGACCACACAATGGTAGCTGGGATCCAGACGGCGCTCACGCTCGATCTCCACAATATCCTCGAAACTCAGCTTGTGATCCGTAGCCGAATGGTGAACCACCACGTACTGAGGATTTTTCTTTCGGAGCCCGTGTCCCGGGCGGTTGGGATAAATTCCGCCCTCGTAATGGATGGATTCAAACTCCTTTTC
>CAZMRE010000379.1:0-2270 GCA_964568545.1 uncultured Deferribacteres bacterium
ATCGAAAATTACAATTCCCGAATCATGGCCACTTCATCACAGCCCATAAATTTTTTGCAGTGCATGCAATCCTTCCAGATTTTTGGAGGCAGGGTCTCTTTTGGGATTTTGTGAAAGCCCATTTTCTGGAAGAAATTTACCTGGCGGGTCAGTGCAAAAATCTTGGGTAATTGCAGACGTTTTGCGCGATCAATAATGTGGCTGACGAGCTGCTGTCCCATTCCTAATCCTCTCAACTCTTCTTTGATTCCAACGGAGGCCACTTCGGCCAGGTCATTCCACATTACCTGCAAGGCTGCACAACCGCTTACGATGCCGTCTCTTTCAACGACGGTATAATTGCGAATATTCTGTTGAATGAATGTCAGGGATTTAGGCAGCATTTCGCCGTGAAGGGCATAGTGATTGATAATTTCCCAGATGGCAGTTGTATCCGCAAGGGTCGCATCCCGAACGAGCGGATCATTCTCGGCGTGGGATATTTTTTCCGGTTGGCCTAAATCGCGAAGGCAAAGATTCTGAGGATTTACCGCGATTTTGAATTCCGTAACCGTTTCAATCAATTCAAGGACAAATGCTCGCTCTAAATCCTCAATCTTGCAAAAGCCAAAATCCTTTAACATATCATTTAAAGGAGCATCGGTTACAATTTTTTGAATGCCGATTTTTCTGGCATTGTCAATTTGAAAATGAATAAAATCCCGAAATTTCTTCGTTTTGATCACCTCATCTTCAAGACCGAAAAGGTGGAGCCAGGCGTATTTGTTATTCAACACTCTTAATACGCCAATGACGGGAGCAAACCCGTTGGGAGTGGTCAGGCTGAAATCAGGGATTCGGGCGTAGAAATCCAATCCACTTCTAAAAGGGTCGGTTTGCTGCTGAACATACTGATTTACAAATGGCAAGAGATATTGAATGTCGTTCATTGTAGCCTGGCGAATCATGGGTACTAAACTCCTTTCGTTTTAAAAATGTGATTAAGAATTGCGACGGCCTCGTCAACCTGCTTTTTTTCAATTATAAGCGGGGGGAGAAAGCGAAGGACATTCTCTCCCGCGCGAGCAACCAAAAGTTTGTTTTCGTAAGACTCCTGCACCAAATCCAGAACCGGAATGTTCACTTCCAGACCCTTCATTAATCCCATTCCCTTGACGCGCTTAATAAACGGATAGCGTGAGGCAAGAGCCTTCAACTGTTCATCGAAATACTGGCCTACGGAATTCACATGTTCAAGAAATTTGTCGGAACTAAGGTAAGCGAAGGTTTTTTTCGCCACGTGTGCGATAAACGGATTTCCGCCAAAAGTGGAACCGTGGTCGCCAACCTGAATAATATCAGCGATTTTTGGTTTTACCAGGGCGGCACTGATGGGAAACCCTGCACCGAGTGCTTTGGCCGTAGTCAAAATATCCGGCTCGATGCCGGTGTGTTGGTAAGCGTACAGTTTCCCGGATCGCGAAACGCCGCACTGAATTTCATCGAAAATAAGGGCAACATTTGCGTGTGTGGTCTTGTCCCGCAGTTTGGTCAGAAATTCCGGCGTAGCGGGTGTTATGCCGCCTTCTCCCTGGATCGGTTCCACAATTGCACAGCAGAATTCTTCAAAATGAACGGAATCCAGAGCCGCAGGGTCGTTGAATGGCAGAAAAACTACGCCCTCAATCAAAGGCTCAAACGGTTCCCGGTATTTGGCTGTGTAGGTGGCAGAAACGGCGCCCATGGTTCGTCCGTGGAATGAATGTTCAAAAGCAAGGATTTTGGTACGCGCCGGTTGAAATTGTTTGCCCCACTTTCGGGAAACCTTCAAAGCCGTTTCAACCGCTTCGGAACCGCTGTTTACAAAAAAAACACGACTTTCAAAAGTTTTAGAAACCAAGAGTTCGGCCAGCTCAATTTGTGCCTGTGTAAAATAGAGATTCGATGTGTGAATCACCTTTTTGGCCGCTTCTTCAATTCCCTTTTGAATAATGGGGTGATTGTACCCCAGGGCATTTACACCGATTCCGGCAATAAAATCCAAGTAGCGATTATCGTCCAGATCAAATAAATAGGCTCCTTCGCCGTGATCGAATACCACGGGCGGGCGTTTGTACGTATTGAGTAAAAATCGATCGGCCTTTTCAATCCATTTGTGCATGGTTAATCTTCTCCCAATTTTGTAAACACAGCTTCTTTTTGTGTCAGCAGCTTTTCCAGTGTGTGGGGACCCTGCCAGGTGGAAATAAGCACAGTGTCAACGCCAGCCTCCAGCGCCTCAAATCCCATTT
>CAZMRE010000380.1:0-2257 GCA_964568545.1 uncultured Deferribacteres bacterium
TTCATTTTGATTCAGGTAAAAAATATGCGGATTGTTTTGCAGCGGGTAACCAAGGCTTCCGTTTCGGTGAACGGAAAAATTGTGGGTGAAATTGGCAAAGGCTTGGTGCTTTTGGTGGGAATTAAAAATGGTGACACCGAAACGGATGCCCGCTATATGGCGGATAAGTGCCTGCAATTGCGTATTTTTGAAGATGACGCGGGGAAAATGAACATTTCCGGATTGGAAATCGGCGCGGACATTTTAGCTGTTTCACAGTTTACGCTGTACGGAAATACCCGAAAGGGACGTCGCCCCAGTTTTGTTGACGCCGCTCCGCCGGAGGTTTCCAGTCCGCTATTTGACCGATTTGTGGATATGCTGCGCGAAAGCGGCCTTCGGGTGGAAGCTGGGATTTTTGGCGCCGACATGCTGGTTAAAATCTACAACGACGGTCCGGTAACCATTATTCTGGACAGCGAAGACCGGCACAAATCGAGACGGGAAAAGTAGGTTTAAGGTGTCACTTTTTGAGATGTGAAATAGCAAAGGGGCAAGATCTTGCGCCTCTCCGCGAACCCCCGCATAATTTACAATTGTTTGCCAGCTATGAAAAAATAGCCTATTAATGTGAATGGACAACCTATTGAATCCTAAAGAAATACACCAAACAAACCGATGAAATTTATTGAGCTTCCAAAGCCGCTCATTCTGGCGTCTCAATCACCGCGACGCGCGCAACTGCTGCGCCAGGTTGGATTTGAATTTGATGTCATTCCTGCGAATATCGATGAAACGACCGATACTTCAGCCTTTCCTGAAAAATCGGCCGCTGATTTGGCACAGCAAAAGGCTCAGGCAGTGGCCCATCAAATTAAAAATGGACTTGTAGTCGGAGCGGACACACTGGTTGTATTGGCGGGAAAAATTCTGGGAAAGCCGAGAGATGCCACTGAAGCACGGGAAATGCTGCGCTTTTTAAGCGGCCAAACGCACACGGTGTTCACTGGATTTGCCATTGTTTCCCGCCCGGAAAATATTTGGGTCACAGGGTGGGAGCGAACGGCTGTGACGTTTCGGGAGCTGGAAGATTGGGAAATTGATCGCTATATTGAAATAGATCGTCCATTTGACAAAGCAGGGGCCTATGGCATCCAGGATACGAGCGCTCTTTTTGTTGAATCCATCCACGGATGTTATTATAATGTAGTGGGTTTTCCCTTAGCAAAGTTTTACGTTCGTTTGAAATCACTTTTAATTGAATTGGAGCAATGAGGAATTAGCAGGATGCCGACTCCCAAGGAATTTGGAAAACAGCTTCGCAAAGCCCGACTGGCAAAAAAAATTCGGATTCGTGATCTTTACAAGGCCACAAAAATCAATGAGGATTATCTCAAAGATTTGGAAGATGGCAAATTGACGTTTCTACCGGAACCTTATATTCGTGCGTTTCTCCGAACAATTGCAATTGAGTTGGGTCTTTCTCCGGAAAAGGTTCTTCAGGATTTCAATGATATTTTGCATCCTACAGATTTATTTTGGGAAAGAGCGGAAACAGAATCGAAAAGTCAAACGGTTCCAAAACCGGAGAAAAAGAAACCAGAGAAAAAATCCGAAGAAGGAAATCCCGCAATCTCAAAAAATCAGGAAAAACCACCTTCGGAAGGGAGAAAAATACCGGAGAAAGCAGTCACGTTTCCCCATAAAACTGAACAAAAAAAGCTGCCGTCCTCGCGAAAAGTAAAATCCGGTCCAAAATCGGCAAGTAAGCCATCCCACAAAACAGAGGTATTTTTAATTATAGCCGTAGCCATTATTTTTCTTGCTGTGGGGTATATCTACTGGAAATATGGTCGGCAGTATTTTGTGGAAAAGAAGGAGCCTGTTAAAGAAATCACGGTGTTTGAGGCGCATGAGGATATTTTAAAGCATGAAAAGCAGGCAAAAAAAGGGCAGCAATCCACACCACCCGTTCAAAAAAAAGAGACAAAATCCAAACCGGCAACTCAAAAAGTTAAACTGCATGTTGTCACGCTGGATACCACCTGGGTGCGGGTTATTCGTGATGGAAAAGACACAAGCGAATACACTTTTCAGCCGGGAAGCATCCGTGATTTTGAAGCGGATTCCTTGCTTCAACTCAGAATGGGACGGGCCGACGGCCTAAAGCTGTGGGTAAATGGGGACTCTCTCGGCACGCTTGGTTCTTCTGCCCAGGTGGTGAGCAAACTGGTAATCGATCGAAGGGGCATTCGGGAAAAGAGGCTGTGGCGGCCAA
>CAZMRE010000381.1:0-2252 GCA_964568545.1 uncultured Deferribacteres bacterium
GACTGTGAATAATTTCCTGCAAGGCGTACTGCCGGATATCCCAGACAGAAATGTATCCCAAATCCGGCTCACAAACAAGCAGATGAGTTGGTGAGGTCAACGTAAGTGTTCCGAAACCGACATCCCGAACCGGTAAATCGTCAAGCATTTGGTATGAGGCTTCTCCCATCGAAATATCACCCACCCAATGGTGGACTTTTCCATCGCTCCGGCAACTTACGAAAACCGATTGCCCGTCGGGGGTGACGGCTATTCCGTAGCTGCGATGACTGCCTTTGACGGGGCTGCCAGTGAGTTCCAGGCCGTTTTGGTCCAGAACATGCCACTGGCTGTTTTCGGCTTCTAACACAAAATAATGCCCCAGAGTATCTGCAGCAATATCCCCCGGGAAAAACTTCAAATCGATTGCGGGAAGCGGTTTTCCGCCCTCTTCTTCAAATCGAAAAATGTGTCCGCCGCCATTAAAACCGGTTACCGCGATTTCAGCACGAGAACATTGTACAATGCCGTAGCACGCCTGAAGAGCAATGACGCGTCCCCGGGCGTCGAGTCCCATCTTAATCGGTGAAAAGGGCGTTTCTCGGCCGGCCGAATCCAGCACAATAATCCGATTGCCTGCAGGAATGTAGGTAAAATGATTTTGGGTCATGAGGACTCTTCTGGCGTTCATCACCGGCGTTCCCCAAAATGAATAAAAATGATACTCGCTGAATTTCGGAGTTACCGGAAAATGAAACGATCTCATGATTTTAGCGGCCCCGGTCGAATCCGGTTGGAAAAGAATTTCTACCGCAAGATTTTCTGTTGTTTTTGTCAGTATGAGCGGGAGCGTTGTTCGTAATTGTTTCGGTTTTTCTCTCATCAGTTCCAGAAGGGATCGGTTCCACCTGCCGCCGGGATTGGGATATTTCCATTGAAGGGTGAAAAACCGAGCCTTTCCTGGCACAGAATCTGAGAATAAAACCCGGGTACGTTCCACTGAAACCCGGGGGAATTTACCTGTACGAAACAGGATTTTTTCAGGATAGGGCATTTTCTCGCTGTCCCGATTTAGGAGCGGAAGCCTGTTCGGTGAATGGCCTTGGAAGGTTTTGCGCAAATAAAACGCCAATGAATTTGGCTGATGATTGGGGAAAAGGGAGCCGTAACTGAAAAAGGAAAAACCGGGAAAGCCGAAATCTCGAATGAGAGGCAGTTCCTCTTCCGCAACGGACGCCGATTTTACCATCAGGCCGGGAAGAACGGTCGCTCGAGGGAAGTCTGAAAAATTGGTGAGCCAATGGCGAAATTGAAGCGTGTCGGATGTGTATGTCATGGGCACGACCCAGTCCAGCCAGTGCTCAGCAACCCAGCGGGGGCTGTCCTGAAAGAAAACGCGTTGTCCCAGCAGAATGTCACCGAGAATAGCGGTCGACAAAATTAATTGGGGATCCTCTTTTCGCAGGGAATCCCGGCAGGTTTTCAGGAAATGGGAAATTTGATTCCTTCTGAAAGCGTCCCAGTTGGCTTCGGTAGCATTCGCGAAGGAAAAAAGTTGCTCTAAATCCACAAAACCGGAGTCGCTCGGAAAATCTCCCGGCCCGGGGTAACGAAAATAATCAAAGTGGATGCCGTCTAAATCATACCTGCGGGCCAGTTCCAGCACAATATTTTTCAGGTAATCTTGAACCTCCGGCAGAATCGGATTCAACCAGACATAGTGTGAATTCAGGTCAGGAGGCTTTTCATTTGTCAGCCTGAGAAACCATTCCGGATGACTATTCCAGAGCTGGTGCGGATTTTGAGGAGGATTGGTTCCCCGCCAGCCCGGATAAATATTTATCCAGGCGTGGATTCGCATATTGGCCAGATGAGTTTGCGCTGTAGCTGTTAGAAGGGGATCCCAGTTGAGGGGTGTGTCGGATAATTCTCTTGCCCTGGGTTCAAAACGGGAGGGATAAAAGGTGGTTGCGTTTCCACGAACCTGAAAAAAAATATCGGTAAAACCTGCCCAGCGGGCATTTTCGATAATTTTTGAGATGTCTTCTCTGGAATGATAGTCCCATCGGGTTACCCACAAAGCCCGAATCGGCAGATTCCGAACCTCCTTCGGAAATAGGAGCGTTTGAGTCAATGTAATCCAAAATAGAGAAAAAAGTGTTGCGAGCAAGACGATTTTAAATGGACGGAAAAATTTTCGATTCATCTAAAATCCCTAAATTAATATTACAATAAATTGTCATTGCGAGCGATAGCGAAGCAATCTCTAACTA
>CAZMRE010000382.1:0-2251 GCA_964568545.1 uncultured Deferribacteres bacterium
CATCGGCTGCCCGACTGATTCCGTACTCCAATTGAATTTTTTGTCCCGAAAGCGTCAAAAACGCTCCATTAACAAGGGAACTCACTCCCAGAAGTTTTCCTACCTTTGGGGCTGTTGCAGGATTCACAAGACCCGTCATTCCCAATCCGATTTCCTGCATCAGCGCCTGAAGCCTTGCCCTTTCCACGACCTGGAGAGAATGCACCTGGGAGAGATCGGTGATAATCATATCGGTAATTCCCTTTTGAAGAGGGTCTAACTCGTGAATCTTCATCACATTTGAAAAATACAGAACCGCTACCGAATTGGGAGCAACATGAGCGATTCCAAGGGATTTTTCATTGGCAACCGCCTGTTTTACCTCGCTCCGAATTTCCCTTCTCATCAGCAGGCGCAATTGCGCATCCACCGTTTTTCGCATCTTGCTAAACCGACCCAAGCGGGTAAACTGCCGATAGGTTTGAATCGCCTGTTTTAATTGACCGGTTTTTTCGAAAGCGGCCCCGAGATAATACAGGGCCACGCCATCTTGGGGCGCCGCTTTATGAGCCTTTTCCAAAATCGGAATGGCCATTTTGTAATTTTTATTTTTAAAATAAGCAATTCCCAGATTGCGCAACGCCTCATTATTTTGAGGATTTTTCTGCACTGCCCTTTTAAAAGCACCAATAGCCTCTTCGTATTTCCCCTGCCGAAGCGCCTTTTGTCCGGCGTGATACGCAGAGGTTGCACATCCCAAAAATAGCACGCCAATCACCAATGCCCACACACCTATTTTTAAACGGATCATTCATTGATCTCCTTTGCCTGATCATTTTTTTGTAGATTGAATTCTATCTAATTCTATCTGTGCCGATTTGTACTTTGGATTAATTTTCAGCGCCTTCTGAAACATCGTCTTCGCCTGATCCAATTGACCTGCATCTTCAAACTCCAATCCTTTGGAAAAATACAATGCTGCATCGAACGATTTATTTTGTACGGTTTTCAGACGCTTTTTATCCGCTTTTGTCAGTTTCACATTCAGCGCTTTCGCTATCTTTCCGGAAAGCTTTTGTACCAGTTTGAACAAATCCTTGACCTTGCCCGTCACTTCCTCAGCTTCAATGGTTCGGCCCGTTTCCACCTCCACAATCCGGGCGTCGATGCGCATTTTCCCGCCAAACATAGCCACGTAGCTTCCCAGGAGAAGTGTCTGCGCGCCCAGCAAGCTACCCACTTTCTGAGCGGTTTGCTCATCCACCATTCCGCTCTGCCCCAATTTCATTTCCTCAATCATCTGCTGCAATTGATTCCGCTCAATCACCTTCAATGCTTGAATTTTAGACAATTCCGTGATCAGCATGTCCGCCAGCCCCTTCTGTAGTGGCTCCATATTTTGCCGGTCGGCAAGGCTGTTATTTTGGAAATAAAGGACGGCAATAGTTTTTCGAGGAGTTTGCTCCGTGGCAAAACCAGGTGCAATCGATGTGAAAAATATAATAAGAAAGAGACCGGCCCAAAAGTAGGTTTTTTTGCGCATGAATGGATTCCTTTCCAGTCTATTTGAAATGATCATTGGATGTTTGGTATCGCTTATAATATAAGGCAAATACGGATAAAATCCAACGATATTATCGGCCTGTTTTTTGAAAAGGATTAGATGTTTGAGTTTCCGGTATTTGCGAAAAGGTATTAAAGATGGCAGAGTTGGCAACGCAATATTAAGCCCATAACGCGATTTTAGGGAATGGAGGAATTGTTGAAAAATAAGCCCGTCGTCCCTACGGGACTTTATTCGAGGGAAAATTGAGTTTAGTCTAAAAAGGATATCTCCCACTTATTTCACAAATCATCACGAATTAATTTTACTGAACGCAATGGAATTTAATCCTGTATAATTTGTACGATTAGTCATTTTTAAAACACATTCAAAATTGCATTTAGATTTTTTTAGCACCGTTAGGTGCGACATGTCTGACCTCGTTTTTATATACTCTGCAATGCCTGCAGCTACGCGATTCTCTATCGAATAAACTATCCTGTAAATCCTGTCAATAATCCGCAGGCATAAAGCCCACGGGCTACTTGGGTGCCTGAATGAATCCGTAGTACCGGCCCATCCAGTAGGCAAGCATCCACCAGTTGCCGTCCTTTTCCGAATAGCCGCCGTCTCCCATGGCCGGCGACCACGGGTCGTGATCCCAGCCCCGTTCGCTGGGCGGCAACAATCGATCCGTCTGGAAGGATTCAAAATCCTGCGAATGCACCA
>CAZMRE010000383.1:0-2247 GCA_964568545.1 uncultured Deferribacteres bacterium
CCATTGGTGAAAATAACACCATTCGGTTCACATGTTTCGAGAATATTGTATGAGTAATCGTAAGGAACATAATTTCCGGAACGATCATGTGAATGAAAATTAAAAGCAAACATATTGATAGGAACCGCAATGGCCATCACCAAAAGTGCCACAAGAAGCGCCGGACGAAGCCACGTTTTTCGATTTTGAAGAAATTCTTTAATGGAATCCATCACCGCTACCGCACCAATTCCAATCCAGACCGCAAACGCGTAAAAACTGCCCACGTAAGAGTAATCTCGCTCCCGGGGCTGTGGATTGTCCTGATTCACATACAGCACAATCGCAATCCCCATCATAAAGAAGAGGAACAAAACCGCCAGCCCTCGCTTCCAATCCTTTGTAAAATGATGAACAGCTCCAATCATTCCCAACAAGAACGGCAGGCCGTACAAGCCTCTGAGACTCAAAATCTCGGCAATGTAGCCGTCTTTCCCAATTGTTGTCCCGGTGCCAATAAACTGCCACCCGAAATAACGGATGTACATTTTGCTAATCTGATACGACCAAAACGGTGCCTTTCTTGCAAAAATGGTCAGCAACAGGCTGTTTTCGCCGTACTGTTTTCGCGCCAGGTAATCCTTAATGGCCGTCCAGGTTTCGGGATCATTTTCATCAATGGGCGGATTCATTTTCGATCGGATAAAAATGACCAGATACGCCGAGTAACCAACCACAAACAGTAACGGAATAATCCACCACAATTTGAATGCCTTTTTGTCCACCTTCCATAAATAATAAAGAGTCCCAATCAACACAACGACAAATGTCACCTGAAAGAACTTCCATGCAGAAGCTTGATGAGCCATGAACTGCTGATAGGATAATTGGCTGGGATCATAATGAAAGAATAAAATATACAAGATTACCGGAACTCCTGCTTGCAAAAGAACCACCCAAACCAGCCGTTTTACGGTTAAATTATCTTCAAAATAAACAATCATAAAAATGAAAGGGAAAGCGAGCAAATTTAATAGGTGAACACCTGTGGCTAGCCAAAAAAGGTACACAATCAAAACCATCCATTTTTCATTGAAGGGGCCGACAGGGTTATCCTTCCAATACAGTGTGAGCCAGACCACGAGGGACGTGAATAACATGCTCATGGCGTAAACCTCTGCCTCAACCGCATTGAACCAGAAGCTGTCCGAAAAGGCAAATGCCAG
Organism: uncultured Deferribacteres bacterium; assembly: GCA_964568545.1. Lineage (GTDB taxonomy): Bacteria > Zhuqueibacterota > JdFR-76 > JdFR-76 > BMS3Abin05 > BMS3Abin05. The sequence continues at coordinate 1,206 of CAZMRE010000383.1, forward strand.
CGCGCCAATAACCGCCCCTCCGTAGGTAATCCAACGATCGGTGGCATTCTGAGGCTGACCTCTCCAAATATTAATCAAGCGAACAATGACGAGATACAGCAGCATGATTGTAAATGAGCTGGACAGCACTGAAATAAAATTTACCCGCCACGCCACATTCATAATCGGGAATAATGTAAAAAGTCGGCCAATAATAGTAAAAAGAGGGGCGCCTGGAGGATGCATCACGCTCATGGTGTACGAACAAGCAATGAATTCACCACAATCCCAAAACGACACATCGGGAGCAATTGTGCGCAAATAGGTTAGAAAAGCTATCGCAAACACACTAATCGCTACCCAGCGATTCACAATCCGATTTTTCTCCATCCGTTTCATTCCTCCAAGCTGATAGAATTTCATTCAAAACCATTTAATCTACATTAAAATCCAGAAATACCGTAGACGTAAAACCTGAGGCTACTTATTCTCTGCTTCGTCTGTTTTTTCTTCTTTTTCTTTCGGTTTTTCTTTTTTCCCGCCTTCAGGCGTAGTTTCTTTCTCTTCCCGAGCCTTTTCTTGAGCCTTTTTTTCCCGCTCTTTTCGTTCTTTTTCCAGCTCATCCACAAAATTCAATTTCAGTTCCGAAACTGCTTTGTCAAGAACCCGAACCTCATTGTCAGTCAAATTGCCAAGCGTTTTGGCCTTGATCATGTCCAGCATATCAATGGACAATTGCGCCTGATTCAAATCGCGCTCAATCTTATCCGTAAGGGGATTCTTAATTTTCCCCATTTGCTGCCAGGCTGCTGTTTCAAATGTCATAATTAATTGCAGAAACAGTATTTCATTCTTCTGATCATTCGAAATATCCTGCGCCATTGATCATTCCTCCATAATTTTTAGGATAATGATATTCTTGCTTTACCCCAAATTTTCCAAATCGGCTAAATCCTGATGCCGACCCGAAGCTTTTTTATTTTTTTTCAGATTTTCAAGATCGAAAATCGGACATTATTTTCGTTTAGCGATTCTATAAACTCTTTGAAGTCTTGGAATAGTG
>CAZMRE010000384.1:0-2245 GCA_964568545.1 uncultured Deferribacteres bacterium
TAAGCAATCAACTTTAGATCTTGCAGCAATTTGGCCAATGCCGTTCGATTTGAATTGCTTATTTTGACTAGGGGCAGCCGAAAATTCTCTTCAATTTTTCCCATTAAAGAAAGGGCGGTTTTAACCGGAATAGGATTGGTTTCGATGAAATTCATTTCCATTAAGGGTAGTAGTTGAAAGTGAATTTTCCGTGCTTGATTCCACTGGTTGCGAAGGGCCAGATGAACCATCTCGTGAAACAGAGACGGTACTTCATTTGCCACAACGGAAATGGCACCGTCGCCACCAAGAGAAATTAAGGGAAGTGTGATTGAGTCATCACCTGAAAGAACCAGAAATCTCTCCGGGCGGCGCCGGAGGATTTCCATAATCTGGGAGAAATTTCCACTGGCTTCTTTAATTCCCACGATGTTTGGGATTTCCGCCAGTCGCAGGGTGGTTTCAGCGGAGATATTGGTGCCGGTTCGTCCCGGTACATTGTAAAGCATGACTGGAAGGCGGGTACTTTCGGCAATGGTTCTAAAATGCTGGTAGAATCCCTCTTGGGTGGGCTTGTTGTAGTACGGGCCAACGGAAAGAATGCCGTCTGCACCGGCTTTTTCAGCAAACTGTGTAAGAGAAACCGCCTCGGATGTGGCATTACTTCCTGCACCTGCCAGAACTGGGATGCGTCCGTCGACCTGCTCAATAATAATTTTCATGACGCGGTGATGTTCCTCGTGAGAAAGGGTAGCGCTTTCGCCCGTGGTTCCGCACGCCAGAATAACATCGGTACCCTGCTCAATTTGCCAGTCCACTAATTGCCGCAACCGATTTTCATCGATTTCCCCATTTTGCCTGAAAGGCGTTACCAGTGCAACGGTTGTTCCGCGAAATTGTGTCTCATTCATTGTATACTCCTTTTGTTTGGTTGTTGGTTTCAATGCTGCAAAAGATCATTCATAAAATCGTCCATTGTAAAAATGCCGGTTCGGTGCACCAGCCATTCGGCCGCCCGGATGGCTCCTTGCGCAAATCCCTCCCGATTGAGGGCCTGATGCCGCAGTGTAATCCAATCAGAGGAAGAACTGAACCCGATTTCGTGGGTTCCGGAAATCGCACCCGCGCGGGTAGAGGTCACATGCAGGGCATTCGGCTCAATTTTTCCGTGACTGGTTTCGGTCTGAATCTGCGTTTTGGAATCCAGATTGCCCAGCAAGATGTCGGCCAGTTTTTTAGCGGTTCCGCTGGGACTATCGGCTTTTCCCGAATGATGCCACTCGTGGATGTAGGCATCGTAACCGCCAATCGCATTGAACAGGCGGGCGGCGAAATCGGCCATCTTTGAAAAGACAAAAACTCCAAATGAAAAATTGGGACTGTAAAGAAGGGTAAGGCCTTTGATTGTGTGAATCGTTTCAAGCTCCGAAAACCAGCCCGTTGTGCCTTCGACGATGGGGATACCCAAAGCAGCTGCCAATTTGAGATGATTCGGCACGCTGTCTGCAGTGGAAAAATCAATGAAAACATCGATTCTCTGCAAGGCGGAATGTGCCGTAAGCGGATTCTGCTGGTCGAAGATAGCAGCGACCCTGTGGCCATAGTGTTGGGCGAGATTTTCAACCGCACATCCCATTTTCCCGTGACCCAAAAGTGCAAGATTCATTTCCAGACTCCTTTTTGTTAGGATTAAAAATGAGTTTTGGTAAGCCAATCGGGTCTCGAATAGAGGCTTTTGCAGAGAAGAAATGAACTCGTAACGGAAGGAAGGAATGGAAATACGCTAAAAAATCAGGCCCAAAATAAAAAAAGGCTGATTAAACCGAAGAGCTCTGATTTAATCAACCTACTTTTTGATGACATATTTTGAAGTAGGCCGTCCAAATAGCGCTCCACGGAAATCCTCTCCGTGACAGTCCAGTGGTTCTTCACACACTGACCCAACAATTTGCCATGCGGGACAAATTGTTTCGGCCTGTTACCCTTTCGCCGCTTTTTATTTCAGACCGCATTCTGAAAAAACGGCTACTGATGCAACAGGCGCCTCTATTTGTTGGCTAAAAATTGAAACAAAAATAATAAATATACTTTGCGAATGCAAGACTTTTTTTGGATTTTCAAAATTATTTTCGTTCTTACTGTTCAATTCATGCAAATGGCCATATTTCGAAAACCAAAAACAGTTGTAATCGTCAGGGAAAATGGTTATATTTTAATTTGATAATTCAAAGAAATTTAAAGAAATTATAGAGTTACTTCTTATGAA
>CAZMRE010000385.1:0-2236 GCA_964568545.1 uncultured Deferribacteres bacterium
ATATGTTCTACCAACGTTTGAATGGCTTTTTCAATGTAAGGGCTGTAGGTGGGAACACTTCCAACGGTTTTCTCTTTCGTCACCCTTTGCACGTTTCGGAAAAGTTCATTTAAACCCTCTCCTTTGACTGCAATCGTTTCGACAACGGGAATTCCCAGAATCTTCGAGAGTTTTTCCGTGTCGATAAAAATACCTTTTCTCCGTGCCTCATCCGCCATGTTCAGGCAGATCACCATGGGCTTTTCCAGCTCCAAGAGCTGAAGTGTCAGTTCAAGGCTTCTTCCCAGAACAGAGGCATCCAGCACATTAACAATAGCGTCAATTTCCTCCGAAATTAAATAATTCCGGGTGTCAATTTCCGCCCAGTCAGAGGAAACCAGAGAGTAGGTTCCCGGCAAATCGACGCAGTTGCAAATTTGACCATGCAGGGAAACTTTGCTTTCCGTAAAAGAAACAGTCGTTCCTGGGAAATTGGACGTAACGGCCTTGTAACTGGCAATGTGATTAAAAATGGTGCTTTTGCCGCAATTGGGTTGCCCTACAAGCGCAATCTTCATCCTACACCTCTACCAGAATTCTGGAAGCGATCCCGCGGCCCAGCGCCACATCTGTCCCATTTGATTCAACTAAAATCGGGCCCCGGAGAACGCCTCTGCGCTTAATTCGAATCACGTCTCCGGGGTGAATTCCCATTTGTTCCAAACGCAGACGGACACCCATGCCACCAATAATATCCCGCACTCTGCCAACACTGCCCGGCTCAACTGCATCTAGCGATAATGTCATTTTTTCCTTCATCAACAAGCATTGTAAGAAATTACCCGCGAATCATTTGGGTTCCACATTTCGGACATTTTATCGAATAACAGGGTGATCCAGCCTGATGTGGCATCGAATATCCACACTTTGGACAAACACAGTTTCCTGATGGACCTGCACCGGGGCGACTTCCCCGATTCCGGCCCAATCCCCGGCCGCTGCCGGATCCAAATCCACCTACGGGTCCCGTTCCGTCTCCTCTTGGCATGATTCTATCCTCCATTTTATTTTTGATGCGAATTCTTCTTCAAACGCACCCACAAAAGGTGTGGCTACGAACTGGTACATAAATAGGCAAAGTTTTGCTTTGCGCCTATTGCCCGGGCAATAAAAAAACACCATCCTGAGGGTGGTGTTTCTAACCGACTTCTTGTTTATTTATGAAATTTCGAACAGCTTCTCCTACAGTCGTACCAGAAATATCCGTTGCAATCTTTACTCCAAGCGCGGCAAGGCTGCGTTCCGCATTGGGCCCTACGGCTCCTGTAATAACCACATCAGCATTCTTTTCCGCCAATATCTGTGCCGCTCTTGGGGCTGCACCTCCCATTGCCTCAGCACCCGGATTGGGCACGGCTTCGTACGCCATGGTCTCACTTTCTACAAAAACAAAATAGGGACAACGGCCAAAACGCTCATCTACCGTTGCATCCAACGAATCTCCGGCTCCAGAAACGGCTATTTTCATTTTCGATTCCTTTTCACATGTATCATTTTTAATCGGGTTCCACAATCATTCGGCCCATTGCCTTTTCGTCTGTTTCAATTTCTACCGCAGTCCAATCTTCTACCACCATAGTGAATTATGGTGATTGTACAAGGAAAGTATGATATAAAAAAGCTGTTTGCTCTCTTCAATTGCCTTGAACAATCACCACAATTTATTGTGGTGAAAATGTTTGCAAAATTCGCAACAGTAGAGCATGTACCAACAATGATTTTTCTTATTTGATTTTGCAAAAGCCGCAACGGAAAAAGCTCTAATTTTTATTCCCCTTTCGCAGGCGATCAAAAACCCTTGCCCAGATATCCGCAACGATCCTTGATATTTTTCCATCTCCTGAAAATCGCACCACAATTTCCCCGGCCTGAAGCGCCTTAATGACGCTGGCATCGAAGGGAATCTTTCCAACTAATTCTACCTGCTGTTCGCGGCAATACCCCTCTATTTTTTCGGTATTTTCAAGATTTAAATCAAATTTATTTACTACAACAAGCGCCGGAACCCGAAATTGTTTAGTCAATTCCAGAATTCGTTTCAGGTCATGAATTCCGGACATGGTAGGCTCCGTTACAATAACAGCCAACTGAGCGCCTGTAATGGCCGAATTAACCGGGCATCCCACCCCCGGCGGACCATCAATGATAATATAATTGAGATTTTTTTCTTTTGCAAGTTTTTGCGCTTCCTTACGAA
>CAZMRE010000386.1:0-2235 GCA_964568545.1 uncultured Deferribacteres bacterium
TTGTCCGTTAAATCCCAGCCAAAAGGAATGCCTGTCCAGAGCGCTCCAAAGGCATGTTTTTGAACGAGAGGACCCAAAATAAAACCGCCAATCAATAAAAAACCGATTGTCCAGTACGTGTACGCTTTCAAATTTCCACCGGGATTAAAAAGGGCTTCCAATCCGGCTCTGGTGGAAAGCAGCATGGTTAAAAACATGAAAAATATGTGCGGAAAAAGCACTGCAAGCGGCACGGCACCTTTGAACCGAATAATCGCTGCCTCTTTTGGGGGAAGACTGATCCGGGAATTTCCCTTTTCCAAAATGATTCGATATTCCAGTTTCCCGGCCGGAGGTTGGTGAGGCAGTACGCCTACTAGCTCACTTCCTTTTCTAACGAGTGCCTCACTCGACCAGGATTCCTTTGTCGGATAATGCCGATATTCCAGGATTCCGCCAACCGATGTGTCGGGCACCTGTACTTCTACCGGCTGATCTCCCGCTCCCCCATGACTGCGGTGAAGATTGTAAGAAAGTTTCGTTCCTTCAAATAATACTGCACCCGCAATCGGATATGTTGGACCGGTGGTTCGCTGATAGCGGGCAGCAAAAAGGGTAACAATAATTGCCAAAATCCAGAACAAGACATCCTTAAAAACAGCTGATCTTTTTTGTGACGCCATTATTTGTATCTCCGCTTTAGCATAAAAAATGGGTACATTTTAAAAATCACTTTTCATGTAAATCACATTGATTTCAATAAAAGCAATTCGTGAAATTCGTGGGCAATATGTCTTTAGAATAGGCTTGATAATATTTCTAATATAGAAAGAATCCCAAAATAATTCAATAAAATAATGGATTAACAAAAATTTATTTGCAATTCATTCTCATTAGTTTTATCTTATTATTATTAAAAAGGAAATGCCATTTATGATACGCACATCCAAGAAAATCTGTCTCTGTTGTCAAATGTCTCTGTTTATGAAACAGCAAGCGTGGAGGTGTGCTTTATCCTGAAAAACAACTTAGTTATTATTTCATAAAAGCCCCATTGTACCACGCAATGGGGCTTTTTTTGTACATCAAAAAACGAAAGGAAAATGACCATGGCACGGATTTTTGAAGGAATCGAAGAGACAATCGGGAACACTCCCCTTGTACATTTGAGAAGACTATTGCCTTCTGCCAAAAGCAACATTTTTGCAAAAATGGAGTCTTTCAACCCGATGTCCTCGGTGAAAGATCGAATCGCTCGGCAAATGATTCAAGACGGATTCCAAACCGGCAGGATTACGCCCCAAACGGTTCTCATTGAACCCACATCCGGAAATACCGGAATTGGATTAGCTTTTCTGACAGCCGCCTACAAAATCCGGTTGATTTTGACCATGCCTGATTCCATGAGTCTGGAGCGCCGCTTATTGATTCAGGCGTTCGGTGCAGAACTGGTGCTAACTCCCGCCTCTAACGGGATGAAAGGAGCCATCGAAAAAGCCGAAGAACTTCACAAGGAAATACCCGGTTCTGTTATTCTGGGGCAATTTAGCAATCTTGCCAATCCGCAAGCACATGAAAAATACACAGGGCCTGAAATTTGGAGGGACACCGATGGTAACGTCGACATTTTTGTCGCGGGCGTGGGCACAGGTGGAACCCTAACGGGCGCCGGCCGGTTTTTGAAGGAAAAGAATCCGGATGTAGAGATTGTTGCCGTTGAGCCTGAAAATTCTGCCTTTTTAAGCAAGGGGCAAGCCGGGCCGCACAAGATTCAGGGAATTGGCGCGGGCTTTATCCCCGAAATACTGGATCGGTCTTTGATCAACCAAATCATTATCGTTTCGGATCAAGACGCTTTTCAGACAACTCGGGAGCTGGCCAAAAAAGAGGGCATTCTGGCCGGAATATCCTCTGGGGCTGCTCTTTTTGCCGCTTTACAACTGGCCAAACAGCCTGTAAATTTGGGAAAAAACATTGTGGTTATTCTTCCAGACCACGGAGAAAGATATTTATCAACTGAATTGTTTAAAAATCAAACTAAATAGGCGTGAACGAAAACACCAAAAAATGTAACCTGAGCATCTTGCTTGAGTTGGTTGCCGTTAGAAACAAAAAATGCGCTAGATCTAATTTCACAAGCTGGAGGCTTGTGCCAGGTTTTCGTTCAGACAGTAAATAGAGAGGAACAGCTTGCAATGGGTATGATTCACGATATTCGCTCGGTCTTTAGGTACGATCCGGCAGCGAAAAATGTGG
>CAZMRE010000387.1:0-2229 GCA_964568545.1 uncultured Deferribacteres bacterium
CTTAGCGGCGGGGCCGCTCTTGGATATGCGCATTTAGGGGTAATAAAAGTACTGGCAGAAAATCATATTTCTTTCGACTTGATCGTGGGTACCTCCATCGGTGCCATAGTGGGGGGAAATATTGCGGCAGGAATACCTGTGAATCAGCTAATTGCCGAAGCAAAAGGAATTAGTCTCCTGAGAATTGTCAATTTTAAAATCGTGGGTCTTGGCTTCCTGGGATGGGACAAAACCGAGGCCTTTCTTAGGCGAAGGCTTGGTCTGAAAACGTTTAGTGAGCTGAATATACCCTTTGCAGCGGTCGCAACGGATTTATATTCCGGGCAAAAGGTTGTCCTTGATTCGGGTGATGTGGTCAAATCGATGCTGGCCAGTGCTTCTATCCCAGGTATTTATACACCTGTCAAAATTGATGGACACTTGTTGGCAGACGGAGGCATCGTGGAAGACTTGCCAGTGCCGACGGCGAAGCAATTGGGTGCGGAGCATATAATTGCCGTGGATGTGCATCATCCGATAATTAAGAAATCTATAAAGACGCCGTTCGATGTGATTCGACAGGCAATTTATATTGCCCAGCAGAATAATGTGGAAAAGGTTGAACGAGACGCGGATGTGGTTATCCGACCTGATCTGTATGATTTGAGTTACATGGATTTTGACGATGTGCAAAAAGGGGTCAAGATTGGCGAAAAAGCAGCTCGTGCGGCATTGCCGCAAATTAAAGTACTGGTGAACAAAATATACAAAAATCAAAATTGAGGCAGCGTTTCTTCATAGTATATTCATTTTTATTTAATATATTAAAAATATTAATATGGAGATTGTTCATATGCGAGTCTATTTTTTTCTAATTATTTTTTCCTTAATTTTTGTTAATGGCTGTGGTCAAAGAAAGAATAAGATTAATCCGGAACATTTATCTACAAAAACTGCGGCCATTACGCAAACTACATTTTACAACACGTACAATGGCTACGGGCAACTTCAAAGCATCCGGGCGACCGAGCTGATTACTCGTTTTAGTGGTGTCATTCACATTAATGAAAAAAGGAATTCATTCTATAAAGAGGGGGAATTGATTTATTCACTATCAGGTTCGGATTTCGTGCGAAAAGAGGCAGAATTGCATGCTGTTTTAATGGCTGCAGAGTCCAGTTATCAATTTGCAAAAGATAGGCTTCAACGGAGAAAATCTCTCAGAAAACAGGAATTCTTATCGAAGGAGAACTGGCAGGAATTGCAGCGAGATTTTGATTTGGCAAAACAGGCGCTTCAAAAAGCAAAAAGTAACTGGAATTATTTCAAAAAAATGACCCGCACTTGCGCCCCTTACGATGGGATTTTGTCTAATTTGGCGGTTTCGCAGGGGGATTATGTTCAGACTGGCACGCGGGTGGCTCAATTTTTGGGTGCATCCCGCTTAAAGTTGGTCATCAATTATTTTGGTGATCCCACTTTTTTGAAAAGATCTCCACAAATAACAGTTTTTTTGAATGATTCATTAAAAGCACCGGGGCGGGTGATTTTCCAATCGCATGCGGTAGAGACCGGAACTGGCGGGCATCAGCTCTGGATTGAATTGCATTCTTTGAAGGGCGATCTGGTCCCCGGAATGTTTGTTAAATTCGAATTGCGGTTTGACGGATATCGCGCACCCGCCGTTCCGGAAGAGGCTCTGGTCAGAGAGGGAAACCGCTATTTTGTTGTGATTCAAAAAAACGGGAGATATGAAAACCAGCAGGTAAAGATTGGAAAAAGAAGCGGAGCTTTTCGGGAATTAATTCAGGGGCCTCCCATTGGAACACGCGTAGTGACCACCAGTGCGTTTGAATATTTTTACAAAAATCTAGAAAAAACCATGAATGTGGAAGATTGAAAGAATGTTACTCGGTTGGTCGGTTGCTCCGTATGACTGCTTGCTGGTTTGTTCCGGTCACCGAGCGGAGTCGAGGTGACCGGAAGCTCAGATTCTTCTGCTCACCTGGACACCTCGACACGGCTCGGTGTCCAGCAATGCTCATTGGCGTCAACCTAATTGCTATTTAAAATTTTGTAAACGCTGTATTTACGAATTGTTGTTTCGTATTTTCTATTATTGCAGGCAAATCTTGCTTTTCGGGAAACAAAAAAATAAAAATAACATGTCGTACCTAACGGCACTTAAAAGGACAAAGCATTTATGCTACTACAAACATGTCGCACCTAACGGCGCTTTCATTGGGTCGG
>CAZMRE010000388.1:0-2220 GCA_964568545.1 uncultured Deferribacteres bacterium
TTCAACTGACTGAATTTGCCGGCAGAAGCGTTGCTCTGAATGTCGAAGGCGACCGTGATCACTGCTTCACTGAAATGGATTCATCTGAAAAAAACAAACTTCAGGAAATCCTGAATAAGCACTTAGAAATGATTTCGAGTATTCAAAATGACTCGGGCATAAATACTTAAAAACACTGTGATTTTGTTAGCACTCTACGGAGTTGACTGCCAGAACCATTTAAATAAAGGTGTAAAAAAATACAAATTTATTCATCTTAAATATTGATTTCTGGGAAAGTTTGTAATATATTTAAATAGAATTTTTGAAAACTATTTGCCTGCGATTATTCTGAAATCGAGGGATAAAATTACCATAAAATAATGTGAAAAAGTAGAGTGAACCCAAAAAGGAAGGAGGGTGCTGTATGAAGATTCAACCACTGGATGATCGGGTTTTGGTCGAGGTCTTAGAGGAAGAAGAAAAGACACAGGGAGGCATTATCATTCCGGATACGGCCAAGGAAAAGCCAAGAATGGGAAAGGTCGTCGAAGTGGGAACCGATGAGGATTTAAAAAACCTTATTAAGGCCGGAGAGAAAATTATTTTTGCAAAATACGGCGGCGAAGAAATTAAAATCGACGGCCAGGAATACATTATTCTGTCCCGAAATGACATCCTTGCAGTGGTAAAAGACTAAAATATGCGTATGAAAATTGCAGTTGGAACAGACGATAAACAGCATATTCGTAAGGGTCATTTTGGCGATAGTTCGTATTATTTCATTTTTGCGGTGGATGGACAGACAATTGTCACTGAGTCTGTCCTCCACAATCCAAATTCCAATGATGCTGATGAAGCAGGAAGGCATCATCATGGAAAAGTCGATGCAATTTGGTCGACGCTAAATGGCGTGGATGTATTTATTGGTCGAAGTATGGGAAGGGAGTCCGTCCCGAAGCTAATTGAGCGGGGCGTACTCCCTGTTCTTACAAGAATTGAAAATGCTCGGGAAGCAGTACAGGCGTTCCTTCGAGACGAAAAGGAAAAATTCCTTTATTTTGATTCCATTGAAAAGAAATTTAAGCCATACCAAAAGTGAAAATTGCAATTCCAACGGATGATTTTCAAACGATTCCCCGAAAGATGCTGGGCCGGGCGAAATATTTTGTCATTTATGAAGTAGGATTGAATGGGAAGTGCGATTTATTTGAAAAGCGTTCCAATCCTTATGAACGTACGTTACAGCGGGGAAAAACATTCGATGTAATGGAAGTTCTGAAGGATTGTCAGATTATTATTTCTCGCAATATTGGAAAGAAGGGAATTGAGCGAATGAAAAAAGCTGGATTTCGAGTGATTCTTACAAAACAGCTTTTAATTACAGAAGCTTTGACGACCTTTCTTTCCGATCACTTTTCTGATGCGGGACAAAATGATGGGATTGCTTGATTCCTTTGAAATTAGGCCAATTGGCTACGTAGCATCGTCCGAAGATACTTTGGATAATGACAACCCTGACATTAAAGCCATTGAAGTTCTTCCGGGCTTACTTTCGGGGCTAGAGGGAATTGAACGCTTTGAAACACTCTGGATTTTATTTTGGCTCCCTAATCTTCCGGAAGAAACTCGCAGTGTCCTTTTGGTACACCCTCAGGGTGACCGCTCAAAGCCGCTCAGAGGAGTATTTGCAACCCGCAGCCCTATTCGACCCAATCCCATCGGGATTAGCCAAGTTACTCTGATTAAAAAAGATGCCAATCGCCTTCTGGTACGGGGATTGGATGCCCATGTTGGAACGCCCGTTGTTGATATTAAATCTGGTCAACAAAAAAATGAAATGGAGCAATTTTAGTTCAAACATTAGAATGGCTGTGGCTTTCGGGATTGTCCTTCTGAGCGTGGGATTTTTTTTAAATGCAGCGCTTTTTGCAAAGGAAAGAGCTATGACACTTAAATTAACTACAATTGTAGATAATCATGTTTTAAAAGCCGGGCTTTTGAAAGATTGGGGGTTTTCCTGTCTTGTGGAATGGAAGGGACAGCGTCTGCTGTTTGATACCGGACACGAGCCCGATGTCTTTATTCACAATCTAAATGCTCTGTCGATTGATCCGAAAACCATTCCCGTTATTTTTTTATCCCATATCCACGCAGACCACACCGGTGGTGTAATGGCCTTTCTGAAAAGAAATCCTGCCGTTAAAATTTATGTACCTGTTTCTTTTCCGGATAGCTTTG
>CAZMRE010000389.1:0-2214 GCA_964568545.1 uncultured Deferribacteres bacterium
GAATGACCTAAACGACGGTACTCCATGGCTTCCTCCTTATTGAAAACAGTTGTCCGCGAAACACACGAAAATTCTAAAAGCCGCGAATGCGCAATTTTTTGTTCCTAATTTGATAGGATATAGATCCCAAGAATATTCTAATGATTGACGGAATCACGTAACACCTTTGAGAAAGAAGGGAATGCTTACAAGGGTAGAAAAACAACCTCATTTTTAATGTCTTCAGGATTTCCTGCCTTGGCAATAATTTCCAAATCTCGAATGCAGGCACCAATTGAAACTTTTAATTGGTGAGCAAAGATAACACCTCCAAATGGAATATGATTTCTCTGCCGAATGGCCGCTTCCTGCAAAAGATCAAAATCTCGTGTAAAAAGAGCACGTCCCAAAGATGTGGCTCTGTCAAGTAACGCGGAATCCTCCAATTCGCTTGCGTTATCCTCGTATGCCGTAATCACATCAACCCCTCGTGTCCTTAACCCATTAACGATTGACCGGGGTACATTGTGGTCGGTGTAAAGTAAAATGGACATTAAGCGAGTTTTTCCGATTTTATCTTTTTTGCGAATGAACCCGGTTTCATGGACTTTTTTAGTCGCTCCATGTCTTTCAATTGCGTTTCGATTTCATTGTTCAGCTCTTGTTGATGGTCAACATAATAGGCCAGGGCCGAATACACCTGGCCAAGCGTCAATTCGGGGTGTTGAAATTGCAGTTCCTCGGGGCTCCATCCATAAGCAATTTTATCCAGCACAAGTTGCAACAATTTTACCCGTGTCCCTTTGATCACGAGCTGTTTTTTCTCATTCAGGACAATATGCTCGTAGCTTGTCTCAATTACTGACATCTGTGCTCCTTTCCATTATTAAGACAAAATCCCTTTTTTAAATATAAACACAAAATCCAAGCCATTCAATGAGAATGTGGCACTAAGCCCCTGAATTGGTCAAGGGCTTTTTGCATTTTCATTTTGATTTCATTTCACCCATTCAAACACCGATTTGTCCAGCATCTTCGGCAGGGGACACTTGCGCAGCACCTGATCCCGAAAGGCGTATTCCCACACCTCAGGGCTTTCCATGCAGAAATAGACCGTGACATTGGGATCGTGAGCGTGAATCCAGTCCACCATTTTGCGAAACATTTTCTGGCGAATGGGACGAAAATACCGCAGCTTGCCGTCCTTTCCCGGAAGCAGCTCGCCCAACACAATTCGGCTTTCCGGATGCCGCTCGCGGATCACCCGATCCATGGTTGCCGGGTAGCGAAGCGCCCCCAGACTGATCCAGGCGATGTTTTTGGCGTGAACCGCCGCAAACAATCGATCCACCACGCCTCTGTAGCCCGCCTCCCAATTGGGGTAATCGATCATTGGATCGAAATGAAAAGCCAGCCGGTAGCCGGCGGCATCCACCTGGCGCGCCGCTTCCAGCCGCTCATTCAGGGGAGGTGCATTTTTCTCCTCGGTTTGAATGATTTCGTCCGGATTCAGCGACCACGCCACAATGACTTTCCGCCGATGATCCAACGACAGGAGATGTTCAACCTGCGTGGTCTTGGTTTTCAGTTCCAGAATCGCATTCTTTTTCTCCACAAAAAAGGGCACCAGCTTTTCGCTCATGTGGGTAATATGCTCCAGTGTCAGGCTGTCTGTGAGCTCGCCGGTACCGATCCGGTAAAGCGGGAACTTGAACTCACCCAAAACGCCGTCCAGTTCCCGAAAGGCATCTTCAATATTGGTGTACACCACCATAAACGGGACATTCAAATAGCCCTGCAAAATGCAGTAGGTGCAATTGACATCACAATTCGTGGCGAGGTTCAAAAAGTAGTAGCCGCAGCAAACGTAATTCTGCGTGCCCGGGCAGGGCTTGAGGAACTTTCCTGACTGCTGTGCCAACGCCAGGGTTTTTCGGGCTTCCTCGGGCGGCATCCCGGCTTCCCGGCAGGCCTGCGCTTCCTCTTCGATCGTTGTAATTTTCCGCACGGGAATGCCTTTCAGACGCCCGAGGATTTCCTGCGTCCAGGGCAGATTCCACACTCGTTCCTCCACGATGATTTTCTCCGGGGTGTACCTCCGGTAAGCCATTAGTTGTCCTCCCAGAGTGTGATGAGCGCGTCTATTTTCCCTGAGGCAGCCGTATCGCTAAGTTTGGCCACAAGTTGGGCAAAATCTTCTGCCGAGCGAAAAGTAAAATCCAGCCGGAATTTGTC
>CAZMRE010000390.1:0-2205 GCA_964568545.1 uncultured Deferribacteres bacterium
TCTAACTTTTTCCAATGGGAGGCAAGAATGAGACTTAAAACAAAAAAAGTTCGCTTGCAATTTAATGGGGAAGACATTCATCTGGAGCGCGATGAGAATGGCGTACCTCAAATTTCGGCCCAAACGGAAGCGGGCGCTTATTTTGGCCTCGGCTGGGTGCACGCAAACGATCGAATGATTCAAATGATGCTTGTGCGGCTAATTGCCCGCGGGGAAGCCTCCGAAAATCTGAAAGGAACGGATGACCTGATTGCCATTGACACCTTCATGCGAAAAATCAATTTTCGGGACGACGCCCTGGAACAGGTCAATGCCATGGATACCGACACCCGGGCAATTCTAAATGCCTACACAGCCGGTGTGAATGAATTCCTTTCCAACGAAAAATTACCCTTTGAGTTTAAAATAGTCAAATACAAACCCACCCCCTGGAAACCCGAAGATTCGTTGATCACCATCAAGATTATGGGGTATGTGGGACTGGCGCAGGCTCAGGGCGATATGGAAAAATTCATTATTCAAATGGTTCAAAACGGTGTGTCCAGAGAAAAATTGGAGGAACTTTTCCCCGGCCACCTGGATGGGATGAATATGGAAGCAATCAAAAAGGTCCAGTTGGAAGCCCCCATCGTGCCGGAAACCATGAAGTGGCTGCATCAGGTGCCGCGGATGTCGGCCAGTAACAATTGGGCGGTCGCGCCGAAAAAATCTGCTTCCGGGAAGGCGATTTACTGCAGCGATCCGCATCTTGAGGTAAATCGGCTGCCGGCCGTTTGGTACGAAATCCGGATGAAATACGACGGAAATGCCGTGCTCGGCAATACGATCCCGGGCGTTCCCGGAATTCTGTACGGTCGTACGAAAGACCTGGCCTGGGGATTTACCTACGCTTTCATGGACATGATCGATTTTTACATTGAAGACTGCAAAGACGGCAAATTCCGCCGAGAGAATCAGTGGATTCCTTTTGAAACGCGGACCGAAACCATTCACCCGAAGGGAAAGAAACCCATCACTCTCACAATTTATGAGAACCCACACGGATTTCTGGAAGGCGATCCCAACACACCCGGCTACTATTTAAGCATGGCCTGGTCGGGGCGCAAAAACGGGGGCGCCGATGCCCAAATGAATATGATCCGGCTACCTCGCATCACCTCTGCAAAAGAGGCGATGGAAACCATGCGAAATGTGGACATCCCTCCGCTGGATTTTATTTTCGTGGACGGACAGGGAAATATCGGCTTTCAGATGTGCGGCCGCATGCCCAAGCGTCGAAAGGGCTGGACAGGCCTGTATCCGGTGGAGGGCTGGAATCCCAAAAATGATTGGGAGGGTTTTGTGGACCCGGCAGACCTGCCTCGTGAATACAATCCCAAACGCGGATATCTGGCAACGGCCAACAACGATTTTAATCATCTCGGCAAAGCGAAACCGATCAATCTGCCAATGGCGCCCTATCGTTTTGACCGCATTAATGAACTGCTGGATTTACGGGAAAAGCATTCGGCCGAAACCATGAAAAAAATGCACTACGATCTCTATTCCAAACAGGCCGAGCGCTTTATGCCGATTATTAAACCGCTCCTGCCTGATACGGAGGCAGGAAACCTGCTCAAACAATGGGATTTCCGCTATCGGGAAGATTCCAAAGCCGCGTACTACTTTGAGCAAATTTACCACGAGCTTCTGCGGGATGTGTTTGGGCTTCAGGATTGGAGCGAAGAGGTATTTGATTTTGTGGATAAAGAAACGGGAATTTTTGTGGATTTCTACGGCAATTTCGACAACGTTCTCACCAAAGGAACATCCGCCTGGTTCGCAGGTAAGTCCCGTGAACAAATCTACCGACAAGCCATTGAAAAAGCCCTGTCCGCAAAACCGAAAACCTACGGCGAAACACGGCTGATTACCATGACGAACATTTTCTTCGGTGGAAAACTGCCGAAATTCCTGGGTTTTGATTACGGCCCGTTCCCGCTCAGGGGAAATCGCTCAACCATTCCGCAAGGTGCCATCTACAAAAACGGCGGCATGAAGACTACGTTTCACCCCTCTTTCCGAATGATCGCCGACATGGCAACGGATGTACTGGAAACCAATCTGGCCGGGGGACCGTCTGACCGCCGGTTTTCCAAATGGTACACGTCCGATATTGAAAACTGGCGAAACGGAGGGTACAAGGTATTGAAAATCAAATAGCGC
>CAZMRE010000391.1:0-2199 GCA_964568545.1 uncultured Deferribacteres bacterium
GTTGGGGTGAAGTCAGTGCGGCGGCTGTTGTAAAATCTCCAATTCGACCCAGCCCTGGAACAAAATAGGTGAGCAGGATATTCGCTTTCTCCGCTCTAAATGCCGAACCGTCAATTAGAATTCTCTGCAAATTCTTTGCGAGAGAACCCGCCAGAAGAGCAATCGGCCCGCCTTTCCCCAGTCCCATCAGGGAGATTTTATCTGAACCCGTCAACTTTTTAAGAGCCACAATCGCGGTTAAAACATCCTGAACCTGTTCCTGAGCATCTGTTCGGTTAAATGTGGTAAAAAATTTAAATCGCTTATTTCGCTGCGTTTTGGTTCCCTTTAGAAGAACATGTTCGCCCACCGCAAACGGATCGATGGCAAGAACCGCATATCCTTTGTTAAGTAGAACCCGAACCCACATTGACACTTCTCGCAAATTAGGTTGAAAAAGACTCTTTTTGCCCTTTCCAGAAATCGCAAGCACCGCCGATTTGTACGGCTGAATCGGCTCAACCAGGATTGCCGGAATCCAGTCAAATTTTCCCTTACGAGAGATCAAAAGTTTCCGGGCTGAATAGTTTCTGCCATTAAACTCTCCAACTGATTGACAGACGACATCTGTGGGAAGCATTGCAGCCAGGACAGTCTGAAGGGCTGTTCCGTAGATATTTTGAAATGCACGGAGGCTTGCACGGTCCCTCGGCCAGTAGGTTTCCAGATTTTGATTGGCAAGGCGGACCAACTCGGTTTTCAAAGTGTCTTCCGTCAGGTTACCAGGTGGCTTCTTATCGGGAAAAACCAAAAGCGCCGTATCCGGGTCGACCGTAAACGCCCGCTCCCTCAGCTTTTGAGAATTGGATTTTCCCAACAACCATTTGCCAAACCAGGCATAGACCGCTTCGCGGCTGGCCTTGTTGTAATTGTGCGGAAAATCAAATTGCGCATACCTCAACCTGTCTTCAGCCCCAAACAGGCGGTAAATCTTTTGCACCATGGGAAACTCCACCCAGGGTGTGTTTTTCGTCCAGTCGTACGTGTCGGAAACCAGCAAAAGGGGGCGGGGCGCAGCCATGGCGGCAAACTCTACATTGAAAGCATCCATGCGCAGACCGGGGGCATTTTCACAGAGGCAGCCTCCCTGAAAATGTGCGGAAACCATGTTGACGGGAGCGGCCACTTTGACACGCGGATCAACAGCGGTTAGAAGAAATGTCTGCGTGCCGCCGCCCGAGGCACCCGTACATCCGATCCGCGTGGTATCCACATCCGGCAAACTTTCCAGAAAATCAAGTGAGCGAATGCTGTCCCAGAGTTGAAGTCCCAGCAAGTTGATACCCAGCGCCTGCGAAAGGCTGTCTCTGGCAAATTTGTGCGTAACCTGCTTGCTATCCACGTAACCGACCATGTCGTAGGAGAACACAATGTAGCCCTGGCGGGCAAAATTAATGCACCGCCCGGGCACGGAGGCCCGCTCTGAGTTTTCCAGACGGCCGTGTTTCCAGTGGCCATGCGGCGTCAAAATGGCCGGAAAGGGGCCGGGTTTCCCCGCAGGGCGATAGAGGTTCCCCGTGACGAAAAATCCGGGATAACTCTCAAAATACACTTTCTCCACCGAGTAATCCCCGTGATTTATTTTGCCGAAAATACGGGAATGCAAGGGTGTTTTAGGAGGCAGCGGCCACAACCCCGCGGCTACAAGGATTTGGGTTCTCAATTGCTTTGCCCGCCGTTGCCAAGCCTCTTTGGTCGGATAATCGGGCATCCGGAAGGGGGTGTCCGTCGTATTCATTCGGAGCAGCCGCACATCGCGAAAAGTGACGTCGCGGGTAAGGCTATCTTCATCACTGTAAACCCTCATCTGATTTCCTTCCGAAGCATTCACACGGTCATTAGGAATAAGGCCGCCAAGCAGAAAAAACAACAGCCCCAAAATAACCGGAATAAAAACGACCAAATCTCTTGTTTTTGTCGCAGAAGTTTTATTAAGCAAATTTTTCATGCCAAAGCCTCGAACACGCCAATTAAAAAAGATCGATTTCAAAATAATAAAGCCGCGAATGCGCGAATTTAAAAAAACAGCCTCAGTCTTTTCCTACTGAATAGGTCCGTTTCAATTCCAACATCTCCAAATCCTTCAATCCCCAAATCCCCCGTCTCAATCCCCTCTAAATTGAGCCTGCCCTCGGGCAAAATCCGGCCCCTGGCGGATCG
>CAZMRE010000392.1:0-2194 GCA_964568545.1 uncultured Deferribacteres bacterium
GGATTCGATGTGAACACGTTTTTGCTCAATCATCTTTCGCAAGAAGGGCACGGAACGGTTGTGTACGTGGAGCCGGAATCGAATCTTGAAGTCAAAATCTCAAGTTTTTTTGACAAAGTAAAAGCTCCCGTGCTAACGAATCTTTCGCTTGACTGGGGTGGGCAAAATGTTCACGAGGTTTTTCCGAAAGAATTGCCGGATTTGTTTCAGGGAGGACAATTGATTGTGGCCGGCACCTACCAAAAAGCCGGTGATTTTCGGGTTGCCCTGAAGGGAATGTTTCAAAATCGGGAGAAGGTTTTTAAAAAGGATTTCCATTTTCCGTCTGCGGCGCGAGAAAATGATTTTGTTCCCGTCATCTGGGCGTCCCGAAAAATTGGCTATTTGCTGGATGAAATCCGGTGGCATGGCGAAAATGAGGAACTAAAGAATGAAATTATTCGTCTGAGCAAGGAGTTCGGAATTGTAACGCCGTACACCTCTTATCTCATCCGTGAGCCGGAACAACCTATGGTTTTGCAGCCAACGGCAGGAGTACAGCCAGCCCCGCAGCCGCCGCACTTTAATCGGTCGAAAAAAATATTTTTGCAGGATTTTGCCAGTAAAGCTGCCGCAGTAAGTGGTGCCAGCTCCTTTTACATCAGCAAGGGCATTCAGAATTTGCAGGAAAGCCGGGCGGTGTCTTCAGAATCGGCGACAGACCTTGTTAAATTTGTGGCAGGCCGCAGTTTTATTCTTACAGACAGCGTTTGGGTGGAACAACGTGTGGAATCAAAACCGGTCGATGAAAACGTGGCGTTTGGCTCACCGGCCTATTTCGATTTGTTGACCTGGTATCCGCAGTTGGGTGAAGTTTTTGCGCTGGGAAGGGCTGTAAAATTTCAATTTGCAGGCGTGATTTTTCAAATCTCAAAAAATGGAATAGAAAAATGGAGTTCGAATGAAGCTGAAAAATATCGACGACTGGCACCAAGAATGGATTAAAGGACTCAAAAAGGAATTGGATGCGCTGATTAAATCGTCTTTCGCAGAAGATTTCAGTGATTTGGGGGATGTGACCAGTCAGGCCATTTTTCGCAAAAATGAGGCAAAAGCAGCCCAAATTATTGCCAAGTCTGATGGAGTTGTGGGGGGGCTTTTTGCTGCCAAAAGAGTATTTGAATGGATATCCCCGGAAATACAGGTTAAAGAGATTTGTGAAGAAGGTAATTTTGTAACATCGGGGGAGGTTATCATGACTGTCGAAGGCCCTGTGGTGGATTTGCTGAGTGCGGAACGAACTGCCCTCAATTTTTTGGGACGACTTTCCGGAGTTGCCACGCTCACCCGAAAATTTGTAGACGCTGTTTCCGGAACCCGGACAAAAATTCTGGATACGCGTAAAACGACACCCGGCTGGCGATTTTTGGAGAAGTACGCCGTGAGGCAGGGGGGAGGCATCAACCACAGGATGGGGCTTTTTGACCGGGTTTTGATTAAGGACAATCACATTCAGGCGGCTGGAGGAATTCGTCCGGCTGTTCAGGCAGTTAGAGAATATTTTAGCCATCGTGCTTTGAATCTTCCCATTGAAGTGGAAGTGAAAAACTTGTCCGAGTTGGAAGAGGCGCTTGTCGAGCAGGTTCAACAAATCATGCTGGATAACATGGACGTGGAAACTATGCGTAAGGCTGTGAAGCGGGTATCGGGCAGGGTTCCGCTGGAAGCATCGGGTGGAGTCACACTTGAAACCGTTCGGGAAATTGCCGAAACCGGCGTGGATTTCATTTCGGTGGGAGCACTGACGCATTCGGCACCGGTGTTGGATGTGTCAATGCTGATGGTGTGAACAGTAAATATCCCCGACATCCTAAGCTGTTCTTTTCGCAAATAATGTGACATATTCTCAAAGATTGATATTGTTAGTGATAAAATGGCGAATATGAGTTAAAATCCGAAGCATGAAATTCGAAATCTCAAACAAATTCGAATGACCTAAATTAAAAACAAAGCAAAAAAGCATTTGATTTTTGTTTGAGAAATTGGGTTATTTGATTTTTGGATTTGTTTCAAAATTTTATATTCGGATTTTGAATTTATTCTGACCAAAGAGCGCGTGATGCAATCTGTCTATAAAAATACGTACCGGAACTTATAAAATAGGCTATTAAGATACTCTGGTTTTAAATCATGCCCTTATTCCGGAAATAAATTT
>CAZMRE010000393.1:0-2190 GCA_964568545.1 uncultured Deferribacteres bacterium
CTTTGTGTCTATTCCAACTGGTAAAAAAATGGCTGTAATGGAGCAAATTTTAGGAAGTCATTCTTTAAAATCAACCTGTTTCTTTGAAATCTGAATCGCAAAAAGGAGGGTAAGAACCTATGAAAGCAATAAAAAATATTATTTGCCCGATTGATTTGTCGGAATCCTCAAAAAAAGCTTATCGGGTTGCCAAATATTTATCCGATACGTTAGAGGCCGAGTTGTGGATTTTACACGTTCTGCCGGAAGCTACGGATTTTTACTCATCCTTATATCCTGATTTGTCCGATTTAATGGGCGGTATTCAGGAGCACATTGAAGAAAAAATCGATGCGGTCATCGACACCAAAGATCCCCTCATTCACAGAGTTGTTCTGTCCGGCAAACCCTGTGAAGAAATTATTAAATTTCAGGAACATAAAAATGCAGATTTAATTGTAATGGGTGCAAAGGGAGTTTCCGAGATTGAGTCTATTTTGCTGGGAAATACAGCCGATCGGGTACTTAGAAATGCCAAGTGCCCTGTCGTTGTGACCCGCGGTGATTTTAAATCTTACAAAATTAAGAAAATTCTTGCTCCAACGGATCTGTCAGAGTATTCCGAATATGCTCTTGAGCAGGTTGTGGAATTGGCAAAAGCAACCTCTGCGGAAATCGATTTACTGCATGTTCTGGATGTGCACACCTACGATCCAAATAAAGTGGAAGATTTTATGAAAAGCGATAAAGGAGAAATCCTCCAGAATAAGGTACGTGATGCCATGAAAATGCCGGGTGGGGCTAAAGATGTGACCATTAATAAGGTGCTAGTACGTGGATTTGAGATTTCTTCTGAAATTGTAAATTATGCGAGTGAAAATAATGTGGATATGATTGTTATGTCTTCACACGGCAGACGAGGTATTTCAAAACTGCTGTTGGGAAGCGTTACCGACAAGGTGATACGCATTGCTTCCTGCCCGGTAATGGCTGTGAAACATCCCAAATTGTTTGATTAGTTTTTGGAAGCAATAATTTTTTGGTGTTGAATTGATTTAATAAATTGAAAAAAGGAATCGCTATGAGGCCGATGACTGAAAAGAACTTGTTAGATGCTTTTGCCGGCGAAAGCCAGGCGCACATGAAATATCTGATTTATGCCGAAAGAGCGGATCGCGAACATTTGCCCAATATCGCAAAAATGTTTCGTGCCATTGCTCATGCTGAATTTGTTCATGCGAGCAATCATTTTAAGACGTTGAAGAAATTGAATAACACGAAGGAAAATCTGGGTGACGCCTTCAATGGTGAGACATTCGAGGTAGAAGAAATGTACCCGGCTTACAAGGCCGTGGCCCAACTGGAAAATGAAAAATCAGCCGTACGAACAACAGATTGGGCGCTTCAGGCTGAGAAAACCCACGCCGAGATGTACAAAGAAGCAAAAGCTCGCGCCGAAAAGGGTGAAGACATCGAGGCTCAAACAATTTGGGTTTGCGGTATTTGTGGATACACAGAAGTCGGTGAAAATGTTCCCGATGTTTGTCCCGTTTGCGGTGCCAAGTCGGAGGCCTTTCAAAAATTCTAACACGCTATTTCTAATTCAAAGCCCCTCATTCAAGCGAAGGGGCTTTTTTGTTGGGAAAGACAAAATTTTTTATAGATAGTGCCTGAACGCAAACATAAAGAAAATGTGACGTAAGCATCTTGCTTGCGTTGGTTTGATAATAGAAACAAAAAATGAACTAAATAAAATTTCACAAATCAGAAGCTTGTGCCCCATTTTCGCTCAGACACCAAATAGCGACAAATAAAGATATTGGCTTGGAGTTTTTGAGTCTTGGTGGCTGAATACTAACGAAAAAAATTTATGCCGATTTTCGTTTTTAATTGATGGAGGGGTTTGAAAATGACGCACGAAGACGCTCAAAAACGCATTGAGGAACTTCGGAAAGAAATCAATTACCACAATTATCGCTACTACATTTTGGCCGATCCCGTTGTTTCCGATGCCGAATATGACCGCCTTTTTCAAGAGCTAAAGCAGTTGGAAGCCCAATTCCCCGACCTCGTCACGCCGGATTCTCCCACGCAGCGCGTAGGTGCGCCTCGGCCGGAAGGAGTAGGCTTCGAGTCCGTGGCACACCGTGTTCCCATGCTCAGCATGGACGATGTTTTCAGCGAAGAGGAATTCCTCGATTTTGACCGGCG
>CAZMRE010000394.1:0-2185 GCA_964568545.1 uncultured Deferribacteres bacterium
GGAAAACGAAAACGGCTGGCTGCCCTTCTTTTTGCGAGGAACGCGTTTCCGTTACAACAAGCTGCCGTTTGTCTTTCGAAAGCCGGTAAACCGACCGGATTTTCAGCGGATATGTTCCCTGCGATGTTTTCAGTGTTACGGAAGATTGAAATACAAGACTTGCCTGATCGACACCCCAAGTCAATTGACTCTTAATGGAATCGTCAACTGCGCCGAGGAAACCCATTCTTCGAATGCGATCCAAAGCCTTTACAGGCGGACCTCCGGCCGTTATGTCCATAAAGCTGTTACGAATTCGGCGGCCGTAATTCGAAATCGTTTCAATCGAAAAATGAGAACCTTTTTGGGCAATTTTTTTCACCAGTCCGAAGGAGGAATTGCCGTAAATCCCAATATTTGTGCTCAGTTTCTTATCCAGTTTCCAGACACCGGAAAAGTCCGGCGGCAGAATCTGCTCATATCGGGTTGTAATGGTGTTGGATTTTCCTGCCATAATCAGGAATTCATCCGGAGCCACAATTTCAAATTCCGGGCCAAGCGCATCCATGATCTCTTTGACACGCTGCACATCGTTGCTCTCCCGCACATGAAACGCCAAAAAATACGGACGTTTTGGATTAATGGTGGCCAACTCCTTCAAATCGGCAACAGCCTGTTCTTTGGAGGTTTTGGGAGAAAGATAATAATCGTAGGAAACAAAGGGCCTGCCGTTCTTCATATCAAACGTGTTAGCCGGACCATAACCGTTAAAAAAGCCAAGTGCATCCGGCATTTCTTTGTAAAAAGCATCGATCACATTTTTGGGTAAATCCCGTGTTCCCGGCTCTGAGGCGTCGAAAATCTCAAAAATGTGCAGGTCAAGTTTATCCATAAAACTACGGGCTAATTGAATGGATTGAGGAAGCCTCGCCGGAGGGATGGCTTTTGGGTACATGTAGCCCGCTCCGCCAAGTGCGCCGATAAAACAATCATTTGGAGTCGCCTGTTCGTAATAAAACTGGAGCATTGCGGGAGCCATGTCGATCCAATTCATAATCACTTCCCAGCCGTACGGGATTTGTCCTCTTCCCGGCTTTAGCCAGGCACCGATACCAAGGCCGTCGCTCTGAATGAGCGTAATGTAAACCTTCTTTTCAATTTTTGGATTTCTATTAAAATGATGCTTTTGTTTGAATTTAAAGCCGGGTGTGGCCGGAATCTGGCAGTGGAAACTCAGGTTGGGAGCGGTGTTCAAGCCCTCCACTCGCAGCGAATAATGCGACGCCAGGGTTACATATTCTTCCTCGAGATCCTTTGTGTACGCGTGCCATCCCAGAACGATTCCGAAGGGCTCCATTTCACTGAATAGTTTCGAGGCCAATTCGTATTCCTGAACATCGGTTTCCCGTGTGGACAAATCCGTAAAAAAGGTGCGGTGGTACATGCCAAAATCGGCAATCGCCGGCTGCATTCGATCGCCCCCAACGCCGCCAATAAAGGTGATGTACCGATGGTTGCATCGATTCCAATACTGATCGTACGCCCATTTGTAAATGGCGTAATCGGATTGACCGGTAAATTTTCCGCGGAAATCTTCAATTGGTTTAATTCCCAATTTTTTCATAAGCGGAAGCTGATCCTCGGAAACAACAATTGCCTGCTCCAATCCCGCCACTGTAAAAGACACAATGAGAGATGTGCGAACGCTCTTGTCCCAGACCACATAGCCCTTAACGTAACGCTGGAATTTCCGGAGAACGGCTTCCACTGTTGCCGCCGGTTCCGGTACAACATGATGCCTTTTCTGGTAGTAATCCAGGAGGGATTGAACATTCGTGTAGGGATAATTCTTTCCGTAAAGTAAATAGAGTTGAGGCCCGTGCGTATTAACGACCCCCTCCAGACTGATAAGCAATGCCTGCCGGGGCAGGTCTCCATCAATTTTCCAATCTCCTGAAACATCGATGACCGTGGCATGAATAGCTCTGGCTGATGCCGTTTCGGCTTTGAGCAGATTCGCCAAAAAGAGAAAAGCCAGAAAGCTCATTGAAAAAATAATTATTCTTTTCATGAATCGTACCCTCTCATTCAATCTATTCACTGCAATTCAAATCATATTAAATATAGCAAATTTTATCTTTCATTGGCAAGTTTGAATTGGCTAAAGCAGTATTTTAATGCAGCCGGTATTATTCATAAGGTTATG
>CAZMRE010000395.1:0-2183 GCA_964568545.1 uncultured Deferribacteres bacterium
CCCAGCGGAACGCCGCTTCTCACGCGCGAAAATCTAAAAAAGGCCTACGAATCCGGATTGCGGAGCGTTTCCATAAGCATCGACGGCCCCGACAAGGAAACGCACGATTCCTTTCGGAATGTGAACGGTTCTTTTCAGTGGTGTTTGAATGGTGCCCGCTGGACACGTGAATTGGGAATGGATTTGCAAATCAACACGACCATTACCCGCTACAATTGGCAAAAATTGGACGAAATGGCTCGCCTAATGGAACGGCTGGAAATATCCCGCTGGAGTTTGTTTTTTCTCGTCCCCACCGGCAGGGGAAAAGTGGAGGATGAAATTACGGCGGAGGAATATGAGATTGTTCTGAATAAACTCTACGATTTCTCGAAAAATTTTCGCTTTCGAATCAAAACAACAGAAGCGCCTCACTACCGTCGGGTGGTTGTTCAAAGATTGTCGAGAGAGATGGGTATTCCGGTGGAAAAATTAATTGAAGAAACCACGTCAGGGAAAGGCCGCTTTTTGCCGGGAATTAACGATGGCAAGGGCTTTGTTTTTATTTCTCACACGGGTGCCATCTTTCCTTCGGGATTTCTGCCAACGCCCGCCGGAAATGTTCGAAGCGATTCGCTTGTGGATGTGTACCGCGATTCGCCCATTTTCAGAGCGCTCCGCGATCCGGATCAGCTTAAGGGGAAATGTGGGCGCTGTGAGTTTCGCTCCATTTGCGGTGGCTCGCGTTCAAGAGCCTTTGCGCTTACAGGGGATTTTTTGGAAGAAGACCCGTATTGTGCCTACGAACCGGATGGGAGGCCGGGCCGATGAATCAAATTGGTGATTTTCACAAAAAGCTCTTGCGGGACTTACAAACGGAGTTCCGATTAGAACCCCGGCCGTTTTTGCCCTTTGCCCGGCAATTTGGGGTGGAGGAAAATGAAATTCTGCAAGCAATCCGAATTCTAATTAAAGAAGGGACAATTCGGCGAATTGCCGCCAATTTTGATTCGCGAGCCCTTGGCTATGTCAGCACTCTTGCCGGCGTTTGTGTGGAGCCGGATTTTCTGGAATCCGTTGCCGCGTTTGTGAGTAGCCACCCCGGTGTAACACACAATTACGAGCGATTTCACGCGTTCAATTTGTGGTTTACCCTGACAGCCTCTTCGGATGAGGCTATTCAAGAATTCCTGAAAGACGTTCAGACCCGGGAGGGAGTGAAGAGCATTTTAAACCTGCCGGTTGTGGAGTATTACAAACTGAACGTTTCCCTGGATCCCGAAACCGGGGAGAATGCAGCGAATCCCTCCGTGAAAAAACCTGCGGTATCACAACAGCATTCTTTTTCCGAAGCCGAAAAGGCCCTGATTCGAGTGGTGCAAAAAGAAATTCCCTTGCAACCCCGGCCCTTTCAATCTATCGGCGAAAAAATCGGCTGGACGGAGGAGAACGTTTTAAAAGCACTAAGGCAATGGAAAGAAAATGGAGTTATTCGCAAAATCGGTGCGGTTTTAAATCACCGGCAAATCGGTGTGCGTGCCAACGCGATGGTGGTATGGGAGGTCCCGGAGGCCCGCGCATCCGAGGTGGGGCGAATAATGGCAGACATCCCTCAGGTCAGCCACTGCTACCGTCGGCTGGTGTACCCGGAATGGCCCTACAGTCATTACACCATGATTCACGCCTCCAATCCCGAAAGTCTTTATACGATCATCCGTGATCTTTCAAGCGCTGCCGGCGTTCAGAATTATTTAATTCTTAAAAGCGGTCGGGAATTCAAAAAAGTGGGTATGCGGTATTTCGAGGAAGCAATTTAGTCAGGATCATTTAAAAATGGCAGCGTTGAACGTACACAATCACAAAGAAATGCGGACACGCTAATTGTAAAAACCGCCCGTTTCACATCACATTTGAGTAAAGCAGAATTTCGTAAACAACCAGCACCGTGTAGGCACCAGCCATTCCAATAATGATATTTTTCAAACTGATCCGCCCATTCAAAAAATAAAAATTCTTGTGGATGAGGAGTAAAATCACGCTTAAAATGGTCAGAAAATATTTTATGAAGAAAAATGGGTAGGTGCCGAACTCCAGGGAAAGGCGCATAATTGGGTTAATTTCAACAGCACCAAATTGAATAAGCACGAGCGTAAAAAAGGAGTCAACCACACTGAGAAGAACAATCCAGAGGGCTGCAAAGGATG
>CAZMRE010000396.1:0-2183 GCA_964568545.1 uncultured Deferribacteres bacterium
AAAGTCTCTAAATAAAGCGGGATAGAAAAGGACGAATCTGTGACGCTAAATGACGATCGGCAACCGGATGTTTAAAATGGTTGCCAAAACCTTCTCCGGATTGGAAGAGGTACTGGCAGAAGAATTGAAACAACTGGGGGCGCAGGAGATTCAGATCCAGAAAAGGGCAGTTTCATTCCGTGGGGATCAGGAACTGCTCTACAGGGCGAATCTTTATCTGCGAACGGCTCTGAGAATTCTGAAGCCGATCGCCGAATTTTCCATTGAAAATGAGTCGGATCTTTACAGAAAAGTCCGGGAAATTGACTGGAGTTCCTATTTGGGGGTTGACGATACTCTGGCTGTGAATGGCGTGCTAAAATCGGAGCGGATCAGGCATTCCAAATATCTCGCATTGAAAGTAAAAGATGCCATTGTCGACCAATTTCGGGAAAAATTCAGACGCCGTCCCTCAGTGGATGTGTCCGATCCAACACTTCGACTGAATGTGTACCTGTACAACGATCAGTGCACGATTTCTTTGGACAGCTCGGGCAATTCCCTTCACAAACGGGGGTATCGACTGGAATCCACTCAGGCGCCTCTGAATGAAGTGCTGGCGGCGGGAATGGTGCTTCTCTCCGGATGGAACAGGCACTCCAATTTCGTGGATCCCATGTGCGGCTCCGGTACAATTGTTATTGAAGCTGCATTGTATGCGTTGAATTTGCCGCCAAATGGCCAACGCAAGGTATTTGGTTTTACAAAATGGAAGGATTTCGATTCAAAGCTTTGGCAGAAAATTCTGAAAGAGATCCCAAAAAACCGGCGGTCATTCGATTTCGAAATTGTGGGGGCAGACAAATCAGATCGTGCGCTGCGGATTGCTGAAGAAAATATAAAGCGGGCCGGTTTGGAAGAAGAAATAGCATGTGTTCAGGTATCCTTTGAATCCTTTGTGCCACCCGAAGGAGGAGGCACGCTGATTACAAATCCCCCCTACGGAGAACGAATGAAAAAAGATGCCATTGGTGAGTTCTACAAGATGATCGGCGATCATCTGAAACAGTTCTTCAACGGTTACGATGCCTGGATTTTAAGTGCCAATCAGGAAGCCCTTAAACGAATTGGGCTGAGAGCCTCTCAAAAACACACACTTTACAATGGAGGACTTCTGTGCAAATTTCAAAAGTACGGCATGTACGAGGGGAGTAAAAAGAAGAAATCTGGGATGAAAATCTAAACCTTGAAAAAGTGTGAAAAGAAGCCCATAAAAGAGGCCCACGAATTTGCACGAATTGACACGAATTTAAAAAAATGAAATAAATAGATCAAGAAAGGCTTCTCGACGTGCAAATATTCCATTTGGTGTTTTAAAAAACTGCGTGAGTGAAAGAATGGGTTGGAAGGGTGGCGCACTGGCAAAATTTTCAAAAAACTGGCATAGTCGTCACAGGTCATCTTCAAAATCTTCTTCGCGTACCACCACTAAAATAGCAGCCTGCGGCACAACGAGGTAATTTTTGCCTTCAAACTTAATCTCAATGGCGGACTTTCTCAAAAAGATGGCGTAATCGCCAATTTGAACCTGCATGGGTAAATATTGTACGTTGTTTTCGTACGATTTCCAGGGCTCATTTTCGATGTCACCCGGCTGAGGCAGAGGAATGCCGGGGCCGGTGGCGATAATCCGCCCTCCCTGAACGGTCTCTCGCTCGAGCGCCCATTTGGGCAGATAAAGTCCCACTTCCGTCCGTTCCTCTTCGCTGTCCGGCTGAATGAGTACGCGGTCGCCGATGACAACCAAATGTTTGTGTGCTTTCAAAATTCTGCTCCTTCAGGTACAAACCTTCTATGCTCAGTTATATGCATGTACTATGTATTTAATTTTGTAATCTCCATGTATACCTCGTTTCTTACCCTTGCTTTAATTTTGCGGTTCAATATCGTTTCAAGGTACGAATTAATTATTTCATCAGTCTTAGCTTTCAATCTTTCCAATTCTGGAAGAATATTTTGCAGATATTTATCATCTTTGGGAACAAAAATCTCTATCAATCCAGCATCAAGAAATACCTTTAGATAGCGAGCTTCTTCTTCCGAACGACATTCAATAAAATCTTTTCCGGAATAAAGCTTCCATCCAAACAAGTCTCTCGCTATCCTAATCTCGCCAGAATTAGTGGGTAGCTTTTTTTTAATAA
>CAZMRE010000397.1:0-2177 GCA_964568545.1 uncultured Deferribacteres bacterium
AAATCACGTAAAAAAATTAGAATTTGTGGCCGGAGCCGACGTATCTTTTAATCGAAAGAATCCCACACTATTTGGCGTGGTAACCGTACTCCGGCTTCCCGATTTTGAAGAGGTCGACCGCGGGGAAGCGGTTCTGACAACCACTTTCCCCTACATTCCCGGATTGCTTACGTTCCGGGAGGCACCCGTTTTGCTGGAAGCATTTAAGAAAATCCGCATTCAGCCGGATGTAATTTTGTTCGACGGTCAAGGAATTGCCCATCCGCGGCGAATGGGACTGGCGGCCCACATGGGATTATTACTGGATGCCGCTTCGATCGGCTGCGCCAAATCGCGCTTTATTGGTGAGTACGACCCGGTTCCTGATGAAAAAGGGGCGTTTTCTGAATTAAAAGATGGAGATGAAACCATCGGAGTCGTCCTGCGAACGCGGGAATCCGTTAAACCAATTTTCGTATCCGTGGGACATAAAGTGGATTTGAGCACGGCCGTGGAAATCACCCTGAAAATGGTTACCAGGTATCGGCTTCCGGAACCCACACGTCGGGCTCACTTTCTGGTCAATCAATTGCGAAAATCCTATTTTGGGGAGGGACAAAAATGATGAAAAAGAATGTGGCTCTCATTACCCACCCTGACATGCTCAAACACAACACGGGGCAAGGACATCCCGAGCGTCCGGAACGCCTGACGGCCATTCTAAGCCACTTAAAAGAAAGTGGTTTGTCAGCCGGCCTTCTGGAAAAAACTCCCGAACCGGCCGACCGAAAATGGATTCAAGCCATTCACGACCCTCAATACGTGGAACGGGTGGAACACATGTGCGGAAATGGCTCCGCTGTAATCGATTCTCCCGACACCCCCATTTCTGACGATTCGTTTCGTGCGGCACGTTTAGCTGTGGGAGCGGGATTGCTGGCAGCAGACTTGATTGTTGAAAAGACCGTGCAGCGGGCCTTTTGCCCTGTGCGTCCACCGGGACATCACGCGGAAAAATTCCGGGCAATGGGGTTTTGCCTCTTTAACAATATCGCCATTCTGGCACGGTATCTTCAAAAAAAACACGGCATTCAGAAGATTCTAATTGTGGATTGGGATGTTCACCACGGTAACGGAACGCAGCACGCTTTTTACGACGACAACACGGTCTTTTATTTTTCAACACACCAATTCCCCTATTATCCGGGAACAGGCGCCGAATCGGAAAAGGGTTCAGGACGGGGTGAAGGCTTCACGCGGAATGTTCCGCTTCCGGCGGGTTCGGGGAACGAGGTGTACTGCCGCGCCTTCGAGGAAATTCTGATTCCTATTGCACAAAAATTCCAGCCGGAATTTGTTCTCATTTCGGCGGGATTTGATCCCCACCGGGATGATCCGCTGGCTGACATGGCCGTCACCGAAGAGGGATTTGCCAGATTGACCGCCATTGTTCGGGACATTTCCAACCAATTTGCAAAGGGACGCATCATTTCCCTTCTGGAAGGCGGCTACAATCTGGCAGCCCTGGCAAATTCGGCGGCCGTTCACGTGCAGGAACTAATGGAATCTCCCACGGATTAACACAAATTAACACGAATTTCAATTTTGCCAACTTGCATGAAACAAATTCGGGATAATTCATGAA
Organism: uncultured Deferribacteres bacterium; assembly: GCA_964568545.1. GTDB lineage: Bacteria > Zhuqueibacterota > JdFR-76 > JdFR-76 > BMS3Abin05 > BMS3Abin05. The sequence continues at coordinate 1,625 of CAZMRE010000397.1, forward strand.
ATTAGTGGCATAGATCTTTTTTGGACAAAACTTACACATGAGAGAAGAAAATGCCATCTCGGGAAGCACCTGATCCTTTCGCGGAACAGCGCGAAAAAATGGTGTACGAGCAAATTGAAGCGCGCGGTGTCCGAAATCACGCTGTGCTTCAGGCCTTGCGAAAGGTTCCCCGACACCTGTTTATCCCGGAAAATTATCGCGACCGTGCGTACAGCGACATGCCGCTGCCCATCGGCGAGGGAAAAACCATTTCCCAGCCCTACATTGTTGCTTACATGACCGAAGCGCTTAAACTCCGCCCCACCGACCGCGTCCTGGAAATTGGAACGGGCTCAGGCTACCAAACCGCTATTCTGGCAGAGGTGGCAAGGGAGGTGTATTCCATTGAAATTCTTCCCGAATTGGCACAACGCGCACAGAAACTTTTGGAATCGCTCGGTTATTCCAGCATTCAGATCAAAATCGGTGACGGTTATCTTGGATGGCCGGAGAAAGCTCCCTTCAATGCCATTATTCTAACCGCAGCTCCGCCCAGCATTCCACAACCTCTGCT
>CAZMRE010000398.1:0-2159 GCA_964568545.1 uncultured Deferribacteres bacterium
CCGAAGCACCTCATGGATGCCGGCAATGCTTCCCTTAAACTGATGTTGTGGGTCGAAAAAGGCGGCATTGGCATCCGTGATTTGAACCGCGCGTGTCAACATCTCGGCCGGAATTCCCCGATTGGCCTCAACAATTGTGTGGATCTCATCTAAAAGCTCCACGGCCTTCCGTGTCCAGACAGCCCAATGGCCCAGCAGTCCCCCAACCATTCGCAGCGAAACGTGTTTTTCTCCAACCCGGAATTGGAAGGGCGTGATGAGATCGCCCACAATGTGATCGTCATTTCCGGTGTAAATCGCAATGTCATTTTCCCGTCCGGATTCGGCCACCGCCCGAAGAACGTCCAGCGTGTAATAGCGATTGAATGGAGCAATTTTTATGGCCACAACCGGTTCAATCTCCAGGAATTTTCGCCAGAATTCGACAGGCAAAATCCGGCCTCCAACGGCGGGTTGCAGATAAAATCCGATCAGCGGTAAAACATCGGAGACGGCTTTGCAATGCGCAACCAGAGTGTCAATGGTATCATCCTGTAATGTGCCCAGACTGACCAATCCGGCGTGAAATCCCTGGTCAGCAGCAAATTGGGCCTCTTTGAGGGCTTGTGCCGTGCGGCCGGCAATTCCCGCGATGCGAATAATTTTTTTGTCCGATTTTCTTTCCATTTCGGAAATGGTTTCAGAAGCCAGTTGAAGCACGGGTTGGTAAAGTCCGTATTTGGGATCATGAATTTCAAACTGTGTGGTGTGAACCCCTACCGCAATCCCGCCCGCACCGGCGCTCAGGTAATAGCGTGTCAATGCCCGTTGGCGGCGTTCGTCCAGTTTGCGGTGACTGTTCAGGGCCAGGGGATGAGCCGGGATCACAACCCCAAGTTTTAACTTTTGAAGAATATTTTCTGGAATTTTTTTCATCAGTAAATCCGTTTTTTGTTTTTAGTAATTTCTGGATACACACCCATGTCCACGAATTAAACGAATCATAATTTTGGTAATTCCAATAAAATCAATTGTGAAATTAGTAACTAAGGTTTTTTGAGATTACCTTAAAATTTCCCCTCTCGCTCTTCAAAATGGGTGGGCTTATTCAAAGTTGAGCCATCGTGCGTGATCCAGTAGCCCAGCCAATCGATTATTTTTTTGAGCGGGACTTTTGGATAGCCGAATTTTTCAAAGCAGAATGCCGCGTTGTTGAGCAAAGCCGTATCCGACTCTTCGCCCTCAAAAACAGGTTCCTTCCCGATTCGGGAACCCAGCTCCCGGGCTAGCCAGCGAACGGAAACGGTTTCGGGGCCGGTAAGATTTAAGATGGCCGGGGGAGAATCGGCAATTTCAAAGCTTCGCAAGATGTAGGTGTTTGTATCGCCCTGCCACACGACATTAACAACACCGGTGGTCAGATCGATGGGCGTGCCGCTGATAATTTTTTGGGCAATATCCAGCAAAATTCCGTAGCGAAGGGAATTAGCGTAATTGAGCCGGATCAGGACAACGGGCGTTTGGTGCTGTCGCGAAAAATATTCAAACATGCGTTCGCGTCCAAGAACCGATTGACCGTACTCACCCACAGGTTCTGGAGGTACAGATTCGTCTGCGCCGCCCGATGTAACCGGAACAAAGGGATACACATTTCCCGAAGAAAGCACGGCAATTTTAGATTGGCGGAAGCGATCGGCCACCAGGCCTGGCAAATAGGTGTTCCATGCCCAAGTAAGCGATTCTGCTCCTCCCGTGCCGAATTTTCGTCCGATCAGGAAAATGACATTTTCAACATCCGGAAGTTTTGCGAGGGAATCCGGTTCTAGAAGGTCGGCCTGAATGGTTTCCACACCCAATTGAGACAATTGCTCTTTCATTCCCGGGGTTGAAAATCGTGAGACTCCGTAAATCGTTTTGTAAATTCCGGCCTGATGAACGGCCCTGAGAGCAAGATGCGCCAAATCGGGGCCTAACTTTCCGCCGATACCCAAAATGAGAATGTCGCCCTTTAAGCGGGCCATGGATTGAACCAGCTCCGGTGTAGGGCGAGAAATGAATTCATCCAATTCTTCATCTGATTGAATGAATTCGGGAAGGTCAAAGGTTTGTTGAATCATAAATACTCCCGTAAGTGAATCTGCATTTAAAACAAAATACGAAGCTTTTGGAAAAAAATCAAG
>CAZMRE010000399.1:0-2152 GCA_964568545.1 uncultured Deferribacteres bacterium
CCACAAAAAACTTCCCGTCGTCATTTTTTACGCAGGATATTACACTTTACGCCGGCTTGCCCATTATCGACTGCCGGATGACTGTGGATTGGTGGGAAAACCACGTGCTGGCTAAAGTGGCCTTTCCCTTGTCCGTTGAAAGTAAGGTTGCCACCTACGAGATTCCCTTTGCCACCATTCAGCGTCCGGCCGAGCGAAAGACCCCCTGGGAAAAGGCACGATTCGAGGTTTCTGCGCAGTACTGGGGCGATCTGTCGGCCAAAGATTACGGCGTCAGCCTGCTCAATGAATCTAAATACGGCTACGATGCCCTGAAGAATACGATTCGCCTAACACTGTTGCGATCGCCGCTGAGTCCCGATCCCACAGCGGACAGGGGAATCAATCGCTTCAATTACGCTCTCTATCCCCACGCCGGAAACTGGCAAACAGGCAAGACCGTTCTTCAGGGTTACGACTACAACGTGCCGTTGATTGCGGTCAAGGCCTCCCCGCACAAGGGGAATTTGCCGTCCGAATTCTCATTTGTTCAGACGAAACCACAAACGGTGATTTTGGCTGCGATCAAAAAAGCCGAGGATTCCGACGCACTTATCTTCCGTGTTTACGAATCTCAGGGAAAAGATACACAGGCAAGCATTCATTTTTTCAAGAAGCCAAAAACAATTACAGAAGTCAACCTGATTGAACAGAATCCAACGCCCGTGCGATTTTCGGGAAAGACCGTGCGGTTTCCGATTTCGCACTATGAAATCAAATCATTTGAGGTTAAATTTTAGGGGCAATGTGGAATCAAACGAAACGGTTGTTCCCATTTGATTCCGTTACGTAATGTTAACAAAATTATGCCACAAAGGCACGAAAATACGAAGAATATTATAGTTAAGGTACGGATGAATCCAAAATAAGGTGGTCTGAAAAAATCTTTGGGAATTTGCTCATCTCATCTATTGTTAAGACCTTGTGTCTTTGCGTCTCAGTGGCCATAAATTTGTTCAGGTTAAAAAAACTTTAATTCTAAAAGGAGGAAGAACCATGCAAAAATTCGTACACAAAAAATTACCCGAAATCGGATTTATTTTTTTCGTGGCAGGCATTCTGATTTTGAGCGGCTGCTCGAAAAATTTCCGGATGAACCACTGGACGGTCCAGCCGGACGCCAAAACGTCTAGCCTTGCTATTCAACAAGATGAGTTGGGAAATGTGGTCACCGATGTTAAATTGGCCATCAAACGATCTGGAAAAACCATTCCGCTGACGGGTTGGAAGGTCAACAGGAACAAGTCTGTGTTAACCATTCAAACATCCCTTCCCGAAAAAACCACCTGGCAGTTCAGCACCAACGACTCAACCCTCTTTGTGACGTGTTCAAATAAAAGCGCCATTCTACAAGGTCTGGCTCCCGCTTCGGACGCTCGATTTCCTGCCCGGGTTAGCAGTCAGGACAACGATGTGATGATCACATCCCTTGGCTTCATTTCAGCCCGCAATTTCAATCACCTATTTGACCGCCAGACCGAAATCATGATTGAATTTCCGGAAGGCAGTTTACTCACCCGGGATGCCGCCCATCCCGATACGCTGGTTGTGGAAATGCCCGTTGAGGCAAACCAGCCGGCCCTGCGGCTCATCCCAAAATATTACACAAACAAGGTGGGCATTGCCCATTACCAGAAAACCAAATTCAAGCCGGTTTACCGTCCCGCTCCCAATCGATTTAAACGGGCGCCCACCGGTTGGAGCAGTTGGTACTGCTACTACATGAATGCCAATGAAAAAGACATGGTCAAAGAAACGGATGCGCTTTCCAGGGAATTGAAACCCTACGGTCTGGAATATGTTCAATTGGACGCCTGTTTTACCCGGGGGAAGGACGCCAACTGGCTGGAATGGACAAAAAGTTCATTTCCTCACGGCGGCAAGTGGCTGTTTCAGTACATCACCGGCAAAGGTCTCAAACCGGCTCTTTGGGTAAATGTGTACGGCGCCAATTACGCCAAACCCGCCATGGCAGACAAATATCCCGAGAATTTTTTTCTACGGGATAAAAACGGGAAACTTTCCGGAGCGTGCTGCACGGCGGACACAACCGTTGTTCGCCTGGATTACACCAATCCTGCCGTGATTGAGAAACATCTCAAACCGCTTATGA
>CAZMRE010000400.1:0-2152 GCA_964568545.1 uncultured Deferribacteres bacterium
AAGCGGTCGGCGCAAACAAGCTGGTCGATCCCAACGGTCAGGTGGTCAAAATGGCTGAAGCGTTGGGGATTTGTTTGGGACGGTAAGCATTTTAAAATCCTTTTCCTAAAATAGGTCTTGCAAAAAAGGCTTATTTCTATTAAATTGTCTATTAATAATAGACAATTTAAGAAAATAGGGCTGTGATGGAAAAACTAAAACGCATCATTAAGGAATACGAAGAAATCAATTTTGAGGGGCTGAACCGGGGTTTCGATCAGGAAATCTACAAACTCCAAAGTGCTTTGACTATCATTGGTCCGAGGCGCGCGGGCAAAACCACCTACCTGCGCGAGATTATTCAATCCATCTCCTTAAAACATTTCCTGTTTCTGAATTTTGAAGACGAACGCATCCTGCAAATTCAGGAGATTGATCCCTTTATTGATGCTTATTATGAATTGTACCACGAGAAGCCGCATATTTTTATGGATGAAGTTCAGAATACCGACAATTGGTATCTCAAGGTGCGCCGACTTATTGATCAAAATTACAAGGTTTTTCTTACGGGTTCCAATGCCAATCTGTTAAGTTCGGAAATTGCTACCCATCTGGCCGGGCGGGCCTTTGTTAAAAAAATCATGCCATTTGATTTTCAGGAATTTTTAAAGTTGAAAAAGGTGGATTTTTCATCGGATTCCATTTATTCAAAAAATCGATTTCAAATTGTAAACGGCTTTGATGAATTTTTGACTTTTGGGGGGTTCCCGGAGGTGATTCAGACTTCCTTGAAAAATGACTTGCTTCAGCAATATTTTGAGATTGTTTTCTACAAAGATATGATCGTTCGGCATCGAATACGGCAGGAAACCGGACTACGGCTGGTGATTCAAAAATTAGTTGAAAACTTGGGCAAAAATTACAAAATTGCCAATCTGAAGAATCGCGTTGCTCAAATTTATCCCATTAGCAAACAGACTATTTTTGAATACTTGCAGATCCTCCGCGAGAGCTTTTTCGTAATTCACATCAACAATTTCAAAAAATCCTTCATGCAACGGGAAACGGAACGTAAAACCTATTTCATTGACAATGGATTTTTAAAGATTCTCAGTCTGGATGTGGGCCAGGGCAAACTTTTGGAGAATCTGATTTTTCTTGAATTGTTCAAAAGGAACAAAAAGGTTTATTATTATCGGGACAAGAATGAGTGCGATTTTGTGGTTTCTCGAAATGGGAAGCCAACATTGGCTGTTCAGGTTACCTGGGAACTAAGCAATTTGAACCGTGAGCGCGAAGTAAACGGGCTGCTTGAGGTCCTGAATACCTATGATTTGGAAGAGGGTTTTATCCTTACGCATTCTCAGGAAGAAGATTTATCTGTTCAGGACAAGCACATTTTTGTTCGCCCTGCGTGGAAATGGTTGCTTCAGTACGGAATTTTTCATTAAAAAATGGAGTTGCCAAAATGTCGGAAGAAAAGAATTTACGAGCCAGAGAAATTGAAGAACTTCTTTTGCCCTTTTGTAAGCGCTATTTTGATGAAGAGTTAACACAGTTTGCATTTGATTTGGTCGACAAACTCCGCCGCAAGCGCACCCTTTCCATCTTGAGGGGCAAACCTGAAATCTGGGCGGCAGCCGTTGTCTACGAGATTGCACGGTTGAATTTTTTGTTTGACAAGGCAAACCCATATTATTTAACGACTGATACTATTTGTGATTTTTTTGGGACCAAAAAAACAACCACAGGGAACAAAGCCTCGTTCATTGAAAAATCCTGCCGGATCAGAATGGGTGACCCTGAATTTTGCCGATGGGAAATTGCTGAAAATTTTACCTTCATACAGGATGAATTCGGATTTGTTTACCCGCTTTCTTTCGTCAGAAGGCAAGTCGAAGAACAATTAATGACAGATGAGCAAAAAGAAGAACGGAGAAGGGCAGTCGAGAAAGAAAAGAAAAGGCAGGAAGAAGAGCGCCGCAAAAAACGGGAAAAAGAAGCAGAAGAGAGAACCCAGAAAAAAGGTGAAGAATTTGAAAAAAAACACAAAAACCAAATGAAGTTATTCTAAGCTTTACCGTTGCGAGTTTTGCAAAAATGATTGTAAAATATTTAGTTAAAATACATTAACCCGTTGCACCCACGTTAACCGGAAATGGTTAAACTCAGC
>CAZMRE010000401.1:0-2143 GCA_964568545.1 uncultured Deferribacteres bacterium
ATCGGCATTAACATTCCTCTTCAAATCAGCATCATTATCCAATTCATGTTTTATCTTTCTGTTTTCGTAAAGGCAGGTATTACAGGGTGTTAGGAATTTTAGGTTTTTCTTTTCCGCCAAAGCAATGTTGTAGGCATTTAGCAGGACAGCCTTCTGAGGATCGTCTTCTTCCAAAACACCTGCACCACAACAGACTGCACCTTCTATCAAATTCAGGCGTACATTTAGAACATCCATGATTTTTTTTATGATGTCGTACAAACGGGCATCCGTCCCCTGAAAACAACAACCGGGATAAAAGCCATATTCTAATTCCGCCATTCTATTCCTTTCGTGAGGGTTTTGTTTTTCCAATTGACATTAATCGTCGTACCCGTCCAATACCTACCGCTGTGGCGGGAAATGGGGGCAGGAATTTCCCATGTTTTAGCAAGAACCATTCAGTAGCCAAAATTTTTCGCCACCCAGAGAAAAATTGTTTAATGTTTTTCTTGGGAAAATCCACATGAAAAGAGAGCATTGTTTTATTCACCTGTCCGTAGCGGTAAATGTCAGAGGCATATTGATGCACTCGGCGGGCCCCCATGCTTTGATCGGCATTTTCTTCAACCACTTCTTTTCGAAGCTTAACAATGGCTTTTAGCGGTTTTGTTTGTGTTGGGCATGCATTCAAACAGGCATTGCAATGGGTACATGACCAAAGCCCATTTTTCAGCGCCATTTCTGTTTTCTCAGATACTTTTGATTCTCTCTTGTCCGCCACAAATCGAAATGTTCTGGCCAAAAATAGCGGCCCAATGTAGGTTTCATCCACAGGAACAACCGAACAGGCAGACATACAAAGATTGCACAAAATACAACTCGTAGCAAAATTGAATTTATCCAATTCCATGGGAAGTATTCGCGTTTCTGCCTGAATCGAATGCATACCTTCTTCTGGAACCAGCCAATTGTTCATGGCTTTCAATCGCGATTCCAGGGGATCAAGATCCACCACTAGATCTCTAATGACCTCGAAGTTTTCAAGTGGATCAACCTGCAGTTCATCGGTCTGATAGGCGTCAAATTCATCCCAGAGCTGAGTCTTGCATGCAAGAACAGGCCTGCCGTTGAGGCGAACCCCGCAGCTTCCACAGATTCCTGCTCGGCAAAATGCCCGAAAAGTCAATCGTGAATCAAGGCTATTTTTAATGTACATCAGCGCACGCAGCAGTGTCACACCCCGATCGATTGCGATATTAAAATAATCATAATAAGGTTGATTGTCTATTTCGGGATTGAAGCGGAAAATTTTTAGTACAACTTCTCTCTTTTGCATTAGTATTTGCGCTCCGAAGCAAGATATTTATCGATAAAAACGGGAATACACTGTGTTTTAGTTTCGCTGTCGATTTTCTGAATCAACTGATGACACAAAAATTTTTCATCCTCTCTTTGAGGAAAATCTTTTCGATAATGGGAACCGCGGCTTTCTTCCCTTTGAATCGCCGATATTGTGACCGCCTCAGCCAGATCCAAGAGATTTTTTAATTCCAGAGTTTCCACAAGATTTGTGTTGAAAATCCTGCTCCGGTCGGTAACCCTGACTTTTTTAAATCGTTCCTGAAGCTCGTAAATCTTAAATAACCCTGCCTCCAGTAATGTTTTATCCCTGAAAACGCCCACATTTTCAGCCATTGCATGCCCCATCTCCAATCGAAGATCGGCAACTCTTTCAACACCCTTGCCGCCCAGTAAATTTTTAATTTCTTCTTCTACGATAAACTTTTCCGTCCATGGGAAGGCCCTAAAATTAGCCTGAGTCGCATATTTTGAGGCGGCTTTACCTGCCCGTTTTCCAAACACCAGAATTTCCAAGAGTGAATTGCCGCCTAATCTATTTGCCCCGTGAACAGAAATACAACTGCTTTCACCGGAGGCAAAAACGCCTTTTATTGGCGTTTGTCCATTTTTGTCAACGTGAATGCCACCCATTACATAATGAGCTGTTGGTTTTACGGGGATGGGATCATTAATTGGGTCAATTCCTTCAAACGAGATGGAAAGGTCCCTAATTTGCGGAAGACGCTTTTTAATGATTTCAGAACCAAGATGCCTTAAATCGAGGTGTACGTAACCCTCGCCGCGTTCTTCATACCCCCTT
>CAZMRE010000402.1:0-2117 GCA_964568545.1 uncultured Deferribacteres bacterium
AAGGTAAATTTATGTTGATTTTGCCAAATGATCTATTTTTTGATCGCTGGATTCGTGCCGTGAATAGAATTGAAATTCTATCCCGTTCCTACTGATGCGCATTCTAATTACAGGTGAACGCGGAGTCGGAAAATCGACACTGGTTGAACAAATCTTTAAAAAACTGATGATTAAGCCCTCAGGCTTTCGGACAATTCCACTTTATAAAAATAGCCGGAAGATGGGCTATTTTATTCAGGATTTACAAACCAGTGAAAAGCGCTTGTTTGCACACAGGGATTTTACGAGTAGAAGACGATTCGGAGGTTTTGGCATTCATCAAAAGGCATTTGATGAATTCGGGACTCAAATTTTGGAAAGGGCTGTATCAGAAAGGAGCTGGATTCTGATCGATGAAGTTGGTGTGATGGAGGTGGGTTCTCTGCCTTTTGTAGAAGCACTGAAAAATTTGTGGAAGTCACCTCTCAATCAATTCTGGGTAGTTCAAAAAAGAAGCCCTTTTCCAAAAACACTTGCCGGATTGGGATTGCCGTACAGCATATTCGAAGTAACCGTTTCTAATCGTGTGGAATTAGTACGTGGAATTCTGAAAGAGATTCGAAATGGTGAAGCAAGCGGGAGCTTTTAGAATCAAAAGAAAATTGGGATAAAATCTGCCTTCACTACAAAAAAACATTGATTTCTTTAGCCAATATTAGTAATTTTAGACCGTTAATTCTTCATTTGCGGTTAAATTAGTGTTTAGGCACGCCGAGGGATTTGTTCTAAAAGTGGGGATATCTAAAACACTATGTTAAAAAACAGATACCATCCCATTAATTTTTCTCTGAGGTTCTCTGTGTTACTGTTTTTTGGGTTACACAGAGAAACATGGAGTGCCGCAGAGAAAAAATTGGTAACTCGTTGCAAGCCCGGCGGTTCCAATCTCTTACCACAACTTAAATGAAAGCCGATTGAAAGAGGATTCCGATGAACGCATCTGCCAATCCGTTAATTTTTAAGCATATTATTGAGAATTTGAGCGAAGGAATTATTTTTGTAAATACAGACAATCGGGTGGTTTTTTGTAATCATGCTGCCGAGGTTATCCGCGGAATCCGGGAAGAAGATATCATTGGAAATTCTGTTTTTGATTGCCATCCACCCAAAATGCGTGGGGCTGTGGAGAAAATCATTAATAGTTTCAAAACAAATAATGCCTCTGAATATCATCGAATGGTTCCATCGGTTAATGGAGATCGCTATTATGATAATGTGTATGCGGCGATTCGGGATGAAAATGGCGGTTTTGTGGGAATGATTCTGGTTAGCCGGGACGTAACCGAGAAGACTAAAATGCAGAAAAAAATGCAAGACTACACACGACTTCTTGAGGTCCATGTTCAGGAACGGACAAAAGAGTTGCAGGAGGCCTACAAGAAATTAAAGAACGCCCAAAATCAAATCATTCAGTCTGAAAAAATGGCATCCCTTGGCCGCTTAATTGCGGGTGTGGCTCATGAAATTAACAATCCTCTGGATGGAATTCAAAATAGCATCCACAATATTATTCAGAATCCCGAAGATCAAACAAAGAATATTGTGTATTTGAATCTAATTCTCGAAAATATCGGACGAATTGAATCCATTGTGAAGCAATTACTTGGCTATGCCCGCGCCCGAAATTACCAAATGGATGCTATTTCTCTGAAGGAAATCATTGAAAAATCCCTTCTTTTGTTGGAATATCGGTTATCACGCTCGGGAATTGAAGTGACCAAGCACTATCCAGAAAATGATATTCTCGTTCGCGGAGACGGCAATCATTTGCAGCAGGTGATCATGAATATTTTGCTGAACGCCATTGATGCAATGCCCAATGGGGGCGAGCTCCGGATACAGTTGAAAGAAGAACGCGAAAAATGGGCAAACGTTACCATTGAAGATACCGGTGTTGGAATATCAAAGGATGATTTGCCCCGAATTTTTGATCCCTTTTTCACAACAAAAGACGTTGGAAAAGGCACAGGACTTGGTCTGGCCGTCAGTCTTGGAATTATTGAGGAACATGGTGGTACAATTAAAGTAAAGAGCAAAATCGGACGGGGTACAGCATTTTCCATTGTCATTCCGCTGTT
>CAZMRE010000403.1:0-2105 GCA_964568545.1 uncultured Deferribacteres bacterium
TAATTTGAAGTGCGAAACAACTCTTTATAAATACAACGGTTACAAAATACTATTGCACAAGTGCTTTTTCGACTTCCTTTCCAAATTCAAGCGTACGGATACTCGTACTAATTTTTGCCCGTACACCCGCGCAAGCAATGGTTGCCACCTGCATAATGTCAGTTCGGGAATTTTCCAGATCGCTATTGGCATAGGTTGCCCAAGAAGGGGCATGTTTTAGAAAAATATTTGTCCCAACAGAGGCAACCAATCGGCGATTGTCCAGATGCGCAAATTGGGACCGATCGTGCGTAGCATCCGCCGGAAGCCAACCGATGCCTGGCAAATAGAATTCAGCCCAGGCATGGAAGCCTAGTGTTGGCTTTTTGTTCGCCTGAAATCCGCCTACAAACCGAGCTGGTACACCGGCTGCCCGGCAAAGGGCCACAAATAAATCGGCATACTGTCCACAATCACCTTTAAGGGAAGCCAATGCCGCTGAAGCGCCACGTTTTGGGGGGGGATAAAAATAGGTCATCTTTTGATGAACCCAATCAAAAATTAGTGATGCCTTTCGATAGGGATTGGTTTCGCCGCCCACAATTTTGTCTGCCGCGGCACGAATTTCTGGCGTTATTCTTAGAAATGGCTCGGATTTCGTGTAAAATCTGAAGATTTTCCCGGTGGTATCATACGTAAATGTTTGGCTAGAATCAACGATTCCAAACAATTCATAGGATTCAATCTTTACCCGCCTGAGAATCACAATGCTGTCCTGTTTACCAAGATAGGGTGTTAAATTCCAATAAAAAATCCGATTCCCATTTTCCTGATCTTCAAAAATATCCTGAGGCAAAGGTCCGTCCAATTGAATATCCAGAACATGCTGATTGAGTCGCGGAATAATTCCGGAGGCCCAAACGTGAAATTGCGGAGCCGTTTTTGGAGGAATTCCCCGACTTCGATTATCATCCTCCAGCATCTTTCCTTTGAGAACTCGGATATTTGAAATGGCAATGCGGAGCTCCGCCATAATTTTCCGGGGATTCAGCGGAACCACTGGCGGGGTTTCCGGCCCACGGGATTGAGTACTCTCCTGCGTTGATTCCCTTGTGGAAAAGCCACGAATGGCCCGTTCGTGCGTCGCGCAACCGGCCAATAAGGCTGCCAAAACCAAAATCACAACAATTACTCGATTGAATCTCATTCATTTCTCCTTACAAAAAAATGCACACACTCCTTTTACATTTATCGGCATGTGAAGGTTTCTTCTTGAAAATAACAAAGCATATTTCAAACTTGCGTGATTTGTTGGCCTCAGAGACACATAAAAAATCTTGCAAAAATCCCTAAAACCGTCAAAACGGTTCTTCTTGTTTTAAGTGGCAACACGGGAACCTTTGAATCTTATTGGTCAAATATCTACAAAATTTATCTTCCATGCGATTTCATATTGAAATATATCTCCAAAATTCCTATATTTGATTGCATTTCAGGATATGGTGCGCATCAGAAAAATTCAAGAAAATCGAACGGGAAAAGACCGGCAGAACAAAAATGAATTATTTGAATTTTATTCTTCTTTTAGCTCTTTGCAGCTTTACTAAAATTTCACTGTTTACAAAAGGCTGGCCATTTACACCCAGCCTTTTTTATTGAACAACCAGCACAACAATTTCCGGTGGGTGTTCAAGCCATAAAATCAAAGGAGTCACCATGAATTTATTCAACAAAACAATCGTCACCATTTTGCCCTTTCTGCCAAAATCATTTGTTGCCCTCTTCTCCAGTCGCTACATTGCGGGAGAAACTCTGGACGATGCCGTGGCAACAATTCTTGGATTAAACCGACAAAACATCATTGCCACTCTGGATCTCCTAGGGGAAAACATTACGCAAAAGAAAGAAGCAACTCAGGATAAGGAGATGTGGTTCAAAATCCTGGACACCATTGAAAATAAACAGATAAATTCGAATATTTCCATTAAATTGACCCAATTGGGATTAAAACTGGACAAAGGCTTTTGTTTGGAAAACGTGCAGGAGATCGTTCATTATGCCAATAAATACAACAATTTCGTGCGAATCGACATGGAAGATTCCACCTGTACGGATGACACGCTGGA
>CAZMRE010000404.1:0-2104 GCA_964568545.1 uncultured Deferribacteres bacterium
TTCCTGAAATGTTTCCCGTAAGTCAATTTCCATTTGTAAAGCCTCCAAAAAATTTTGTCTTTATTTATTGAGTAGTCTTATAACCACTAATTAGTATCCGAACAAAAACAAATGAAACATGTCATACCTAACGGCACTCAAAAAGGACAGAGCATTCACATTACTACTACGTCAATGGCAATTTTTCCAATTGAATTCCTTCTCCAAAATAGTGCCGGATGATTTCCTCAGGCGTCTGACCGGAATAAGCCTTCGAGATGGCACCCAATTGGCACATTCCCACACCATCGCCGTTACCTGCACCAAGAAAATTAAACACTGTCGGGATTCCGTGTTCATCCATTTCAGCACGAACAATGAAGCAACTGCTGGGCAATTGCGTCTGCGAAAAGGCTTCACGAATGGTTAAATCGCCTACTAATTTCACATTTTGTCTACTGCCCAGGATTTCTGCTTCTACCAGCCGCCCCGAATCCCCCCGCTTAAGCGGAACAATATCATACAGCGTACCGATATCCTCTTCGGTTTTCTGTGAGATAATTTCCTCCAGCTCCTGGCGTGTGTATTCGACTTCCCAACGAAAGAATTGGCGGAAGTTTTGGAAATCTTCCACATCCTTTTTCTCGGAAAAATTGCAATGAACTAGCGGTTGGCTGTTAATCCAAATCTCAATTGCTTCTTCGTTTTTCAAATTCTCCGGGGTTTTTTCGGGAGTTTTGTGACCCTCTGTATCAAATAAACTCCTTAAGTATGGCTTGGGATCAAAATTTCCTACATTTTCCATGGATTCTGTATGGCCTCCACAAACCAGATGTGAGGGCGTGTTACAGATTTCATCCCCACACGTCAACACCTGCCCCTTTGTTTTTTTCATTATCGCCATAACCCGCCGCGGCCAGGGTTGCAAACCGGCCAGGTAAAAGCAATGATCTGTACTGCAAAACTGATAAGCTTCCCCTTTGTGCAGCCGCCCCCAATTGGCAGCTACCCAACTTCTAATTGTAATGGACAACGTTTCCAAATACGAATCAGGATAATTTTCCTGATATTGCGCCGTAATTAATCCCCCGACATAAGCCTCGATATCCATTTCAGCCACACATTGCAATTTCCCCTTATCGTTAATCCGAAATTGAATATCATATAAATTGGGAAATTCCATAATGTCCTTTTTATTTCGAACATTTAGAAGATAAATCGTACTGCTGCGTTCGCGAGGAGTTAGCTTAATGGGACCGGCACACTTTGTGGATTTACTGTAATTCACATCAAACATCTCCATAACGCCCCGGGCTTCGCGATCGCGATATTTGAAAATAGTCGATTGCTGAAAATCGAATAATTGGCGCTGCATTTTTCTAGCCTCCCGGATTGTTGGAAATCCATCCAGGTACACACGATAGGTGGCATTCTTAATTTTCCGATTTTCTCCGAATAGCCATTGGTAACCAAAGGTTTGAATTTTAGGCGAGAGGCCCTTTTCTTGCAGTCGCTTGGCGATGGCTTCGGCAGGCTCCATATCGTAATATTCGTGAATGGAAATACCATATCCAAATTTAGTGGGGGCCGACGCTTCCACAACAACCCGCCAGCGCTCTTCCCCCATGAGACTGTCAAATACGCACTTTCCGTTTAAATCTTCAACAGTAAAATGCCCCGACAAACGAAAATCAATTTGTTCAACATCATCAAAAACATTCACTTTTATGAAGGGAAATCGATAAAGTGTCGGCACTTCCTGAATTTCAATTCGATTCGATTGGTGATTCTGTTTACGATTATTCATACACACTCCTTCTTGCCGCCATGTCATCCCAAGAATCGGGAATAGCGTGATAAAATATATATTTTTAATTCTATTGAATATACGATAAAATTTTTTATTTGTCAAGATTTATGGGGGGTTACAATGGCAGGAATTTTTCAAATTGCCTCAAGGATTGTGGACTTTTTATTACATTAGTGGGTGACTGTAACCAAAAAAGGCGCCTCCGAAAAGGCGCCTTTTTGAATTTCAGATTCTTGGATTCTCTAATCAAAATTCGACACTAATGGAATATCGATTGACGGAGCTCAGGCGGCCAAAATCGGCATAGGCGTAATC
>CAZMRE010000405.1:0-2091 GCA_964568545.1 uncultured Deferribacteres bacterium
GAGGAATAGTTTTTGGGGGTAGTTCAGAAAATCTGACCACGGGGGACACAGATACCGCAAGGGGAAAGCAACAGATTTGGCTGCCTTGGTGGGCGGAATTAGCCTGCATTATTCACAAGCTGGGGCCACAAAGGCACTAAGCCACAAAAATTAATACATTTAAGAGCAAGAGTATTTCAATAAAATTTTTTTCGAAAATGTTCCAAGAATTTTGTAATTCCATTTAAAATCAGTTCTTTGTGTCTTGGTGGCTTCGTGGCTATGATTTTTCGGGTTAGCATCCTTTTAGGAGGCTTGCCTCTGGATTTATTTTTTTGGTGAACGCTGTGAATTCTTTGCACTCTCTTTGGTTGAATATTTTTTTGGCTTTACGGTGCCGGAAATTTTTTCGGAAATAAAATCCAGAAGGAGAAACTTCAATGAAACATTCCAATTATTTTAATTTGAAAGAACAACAAAATAGGCGCTATTTTGGGGCGAAAATTGAAACCAACCAATTTCGAATTATTTTCTTCTTAGGAGTGATTTTTATGCTGCTGTTTTCTACATTCAGTTTTGCCGGTGAAAGCGCCCAGGAAAAGGCCCGCCGAATGCAGTGGTTTGAAGATGCCAAGCTGGGCATTTTTATCCATTGGGGAATTTACGCCGTGGATGGTATTGCGGAGTCCTGGTCGTTCCACAATGGGCAGATTTCCTACGAGGATTACATGAAACAGCTTTCCGGCTTTACGGCCAGCCGCTACAATCCGGATGATTGGGCGAAGCTGTTCAAGGAAAGCGGCGCGCGGTACGCCGTACTTACATCCAAGCACCACGACGGAGTCGCGCTTTTCCCCACAAAACTCAGCCACCTCAATGTGGTGGAAAAAACGCCGGCAGGCAGGGATTTGATCGGCCCTTACTGCAAAGCTCTGCGAAAAAGCGGACTCAAGGTTGGGCTCTATTTTTCCATTCTTGACTGGTCGTACCCGGACTACCCAAACTGGACAAAAACCGTGCGTCGGTACGATCCCAAGAAAGACCCGGCGCGGTGGAACCGGTTCGTCAAATTTTACCAGGGGCAGATTAAAGAGATTTGCACCTGGTACAAGCCCGATTTACTCTGGTTCGACGGTGACTGGGAATTTTCCGCCAAAATGCTGCACGCCAAAGAAACACGCGAAGAAGTCAACCGACTGCTGCCCCACGTGATTGTAAACTCCAGGCTGCGTGGCTACGGGGATTACGCCACCCCCGAGCAGGGATTGCCTGTCCACCGCCCCAAGAGTCGCTGGTGGGAACTCTGCATGACTACAAACAATTCCTGGGGCTACCAGCCCAGAGACCAGAATTACAAATCGGTGAACGAAATTATCCGCATCTTTGCCGACTGTATTTCCAACGGGGGAAATCTTCTTCTGGACGTCGGGGCCAAACCAGATGGTACGTTTCCTGAGAAACAGGTGAAAATTCTCAAAAGTCTGGGCCGCTGGACACACAAACATGCCGAAGCCATTTACGGTACGAGGGAGGGCATTCCAAAGGACTATTTCTACGGGCCATCGACCCTCTCAAAGGACAAGCAAACCCTGTACCTCTTTGTCACCTGCAAACCTCACGGCCCGGTGTTTTTGAAGGGCGTTAAAAACAAGATTCAGGGAATTCGTGTGGTCGGCACAAACGCGCCGCTAAAGTGGAGATCGGTTATTCGCGGCATTCGGGCAATTTCGCTTCCAGAAAAATATCTGGACCCGGAGGTCACCGTCCTGGCAATTCGTCTGAATGAACCGATTGAACTTTTTGCTCCGAAGAATTCGTAGATGTGGGTGGCTAAACCTCTACGTTTTTTATGATTTTGTCGAAAAAAGGGCAAATATGCCAAGTGCCATTGTGTGGATCTCGCCGTGGTGCCAGACGAAATTGTAAATGTGACTTGACGTGCAATTTACCCGGCGTTTAAAAAAATCGCTGAGTTATGAATATTCTTTGTGTACTTTGCAGATGCTTTGCATTTAAATTTTTGTAAAAAAACAAAGATTTGATTGGTGAGTTTATTCTAAAAACTTCTACCGTTGTGAGTTTGGTGCGTACGGGATTGTCCTTATGGTCGTT
>CAZMRE010000406.1:0-2088 GCA_964568545.1 uncultured Deferribacteres bacterium
CGTCGCCGTACGCGCCCATATTCTTGCTGGGGAAAAAGCTCAAACAGCCGGCATCTCCAAGAGAAGTGGCCTTTTTGCCTTTGTACGTGGCTCCCACAGCCTGGGCGGAATCCTCAATCACCACCAAATTGTGCTTCTGAGCGATGGCGTTGATGGCATCCATGTCCGCGCACTGTCCGTAAAGATGAACGGGTACAATGGCTTTGGTTTTGGGTGTGATTTTGTCTTCAATCTGATTGGGATCGATGATATAGGTTTTTGGATCAATGTCGACAAACACAGGCTTGATACCCAGCAAAACCATAACCTCAACCGTGGCTACAAACGTCATAGGCGTGGTAATGACTTCATCACCCGGGCCAATATTGTAGGCCATTAGCGCCAGTTGGATGGCATCTGTTCCGGAAGCGACACCCACTGCGTGTTTCACTCCGGTATATTCAGCCATATTTTTCTCGAATTCCTTAACGGCAGGCCCCAGAATAAATGCCCCGCTGTTCAGAACACCTTGAATGGCCGCATCCATTTCGGGCTTGATGTTTTTGTATTGAGTTACCAGATCCACTAAGGGTACTTTCATTTTTCCTCCTCTAAATTAATATTTTTATTGCAGGCCGGCGAGTCTCGTCGACTTACAGTTCAATCTTCCTATTGCCCTTTTCCTCGTAACATCACGGATAGTGTACTCAGAATAATTTTTAAATCCATTCGCAAGGACATATTTTCCAGATAAAACAGATCGTACTGCACTTTTTTGCGCACGTCATCCAATGATTGGTCGTACTCGTGCTTGATCTGTGCCCAGCCTGTAATACCCGGACGAATGCGCAGGCGCCGCGAATAGAATGGAATTTCTTTCTTTAACTGCTCCACAAAATAGGGCCGCTCAGGTCGCGGGCCAATCAAACTCATGTCTCCCTTGAAAACATTAATGAACTGGGGTACCTCATCGATGCGAAGTTTCCGGAGAATTTTCCCTACGCCTGTAATTCGCGGATCATCGGTGCCGGCCCAAACGGGGCCGGTTTTTTGCTCTGCGTCCCGATACATGGATCGAAACTTGTAAATAGAAAATAGCTTTCCGTTACGTCCCACGCGCCGCTGCTTGTAAAGAATGGGTCCCTTTGAATCAATTTTTATGATCAATCCCACTAAAATCCAGATGGGAGCGAACAAAACAAGTATGACTGCCGAAACGCTTAAGTCCATAAGCCGTTTCACACGGCGTTCCCAGGGAGGCATGAGCTCCGGGAGAATTTCAATCAGCGGGAATCCGTAAATCTGATTGGTGCGCGCCTGCCCCACGACGATATCGTACAAATCCGGAACAATTTTCAGATGAACATCCAGTCCGTTCACTTGTCCCAACACATCCACAACAAAGGCCCGCTCCGATTCTTCAAGAGCAATCAGAATTTCTTCAACATCATTTTTTCGAATGATCGGTTCCAATTGATCTAAATCTCCGAGCACTTGATCCGCGGAAATTTGTTCCGTACCTGCCCCCACAAGATTTACGAATCCAATCACCTGATAACCCAGAGCCGGAAACTGTTCCACCTTCTTTTTCAATTCTCTGGCCCGATCACCCTGCCCCACAATTAATGTTTTTCGCAATCCAATTCCCGATTCCAGCAGCTTTCGCTGGAACGAACGCAAGGCCATCCGGCCCGCACTCACAACGACCAACAGAACAAACCAATAGGTCAAAATCATGATGCGGCTGAGTGGAAATGGATTTTCAACGTCGCGATGCCAATCAATAGTGAACAAAAAAATCAAAATCACACCGATTGAGATGGCCTTAAAAAGAGCAATAAATTCATCGAAACGGGACTGGGCATACCAGGAGCGATAAAGCCCAAAGAAAATAAAAATCAGCAACCAGTAGAAAAAAACACTTCCGGAAACGATCCAGTAATCGGAAAGATTTAATACAGAAGAAAATCCCAGTTGCCGGCGAATAAAAATCCAGACAAAGAACGTCACATTGATTGTGATAAAATCACTGATGAACAACAAGATTTTTTCAGTAGGTTTTGGCATATAGGCTTAAAAAATTATTTGGTAATGATTCTGCCGAAAAAA
>CAZMRE010000407.1:0-2084 GCA_964568545.1 uncultured Deferribacteres bacterium
GAAAAATTGGGCTATTTGATGAATATTAACCAGGGATTGCTGAATGCGCTTCAGGTGTCGTCTTGGGAGCTGGAAGAGCTGGTTGAAATTGCACGAAACAATGGTGCGCTTGGGGCAAAACTGACCGGTGGTGGCGGTGGTGGTGCAATCATTGCCCTTTGCCCGGACAATGCCGATCAGGTGGTAGATGCAATGGAAAAAGCAGGCTACCGGGGAATTGTCACGGAAATCGGGTAGAAAAAGCACGAATGCATGAAGAAACATCCGAATAAGGCGTAATATGGAAAAATTACCGGTGTAATTCTGTTTTAAATAGGGGGCGAAGGGGCATATTTTTGCCGGTCGTTGAGTGATTCGCCAGCTGGCGAATCGTATCGAAACGACCGCTTTTGACCTTAGTCGCCTCGATATATCCGCCTATTGGCGGCCACTCGGCGACCGGGTGCGGTAAAAATTTGTAAATTCTGGTACGTATTTTTTGAAAAGATAGCATTGCGTGATCTTGAGTCAATGTAAATGCGAAACCCGAATATCGAAATTTGAAACAAATCCGAAATTCAAAAACGCAATTTCTGAAACAGTAAACAAATGGTTCTGTTGCTTCGTTTTGAATTTTGGTCGTTCGAATTTGTTTGGGATTTCGGATTTCGTGTTTTGGATTTTAACGCAAGTTAACCATTTTATCACTAAAAGTGTCAAGGGTCACACTATTTACGAAAAGAACTACTTAGATTGAGGTTAGTTTCATGTCTGAAAATAATCATGTGGTCTCTTTTGAAGATGAGCCTTTGATTTTAGTCAATGAGGCCGATGAAATTGTAGGATACAAGTCCAAGCTGGAATGTCATCAGGGAGAAGGCATTTTACACCGGGCATTTTCAATTTTCATTTTTAATGATCAAAAGCAACTGCTTCTTCAGAAAAGAAGCGCGCAAAAATGGCTTTGGCCTCTGTACTGGTCAAACAGCGTGTGCAGCCATCCACGGAAGGGGGAATCCATGGAAATTGCCACGCAGCGACGCCTCGAAGAAGAAGTAGGATTTTCGGTTCCACTTCAGTTTTTGTACAAATTCCAATATCACGCCCGATACAATAATAAAGGCTCTGAGAGTGAAGTTTGTTGGGTGTACATTGGAAAGTACAACGGGCCGGTTCACGCCAATGAAAATGAAATCGCCGAGTGGAAGTTTGCAGGTGTGAACGAGCTGGAGAAAGACCTTTCTCAACGCGCCGATCACTATTCGCCGTGGTTCAAAATGGAATGGAAGCGCATCCGGGAAGAGTTCTGGGATTGGGTTGAAAATCTATAGCATTCAAGAGTCACTCCGATTGATTTTTCCCGGATAAAAATCTTTCAGATACAGTCATATTCATTTCTCTGCGGTTCTCTTTTTTAATCTCTGTGCCTCTCCGTGTTATTTTTTTTAGTTACACAGAGGAACACAGAGAAGCGCAGAGTGTCACAGAGAAAGAACAAAATGCTAAAAAAATTCAAGGAATCAAATCATGAAAAAGTCGCAGTTTCTGATCATTCTTCTGGTCATTTTTCTCGCCTCAGGATTGCGAGCCGAAGAGAAAAAGGTTGTTCGAATTCATCTGGAAAATCAATCCACGGAGGTCATAAAAAAGCTTTACCAATTAGATCCGGATATGCTCACCGAGGCACCTCGGGACGGAACAATTGATGCTCTGGTAACATCTGAGCAGTTGAAAAAAATTCACGCCCTGAATTTTAAAACCTCCATTTTGATTCCAGATACAAAATCCTTCGAAAAAACCCTTCGGGCGGAGGGCTATTTTGATCACTTCCATTCGTACGACCAGATTGTGCAGGAGATGAAGGATATCGAAGCTAATCATCCTGGAATCGCCAAACTTTACGATATTGGGGATAGCTGGGAGAAAACCGCGGGCATTGCGGACAGGGACATTTGGGCTTTGAAGATTTCTGACAATGTAGAGAAAGAGGAAATTCGCGAGCCGGAAGTTCTGTACATGGCCATGCACCACGCCCGTGAAATCATTACCCCGGAAATTCTCCTTTACTGGATGCATTATCTTGTCAACAATTACGGAACGGATTC
>CAZMRE010000408.1:0-2080 GCA_964568545.1 uncultured Deferribacteres bacterium
CGTCCGTCCTTTCATTTTATATCTGATGTGACATTTTAATTTTTCGTGCTATTGCACGACTGATGGCCTTGCGAAGCAATTCGGAGGGCAAAAGTGAAATCACCTCGTTGAAATAGCCTTCCACAATGAGCTGCCTTGCAGCCTGCGGCGAAAGCCCCCTTGATTCAAGGTAAAAGAGCTGTTCCTTGTCCACCGGCCCCGCTGTTGCTCCGTGAGAACAGTGTACCTCGTTTGCCTCAATTTCCAAAACCGGATTGGAATCGGCATGTGCTTGCCGACTTAAAAGAAGATTTTTGTTGATCTGGTAGGCGTTGGTTTCCTGAGCTTGTGGAATAATGTGAATAACGCCCCGAAAGGACGACCGGGCAGAATCGCCAACAGCTCCCTTCAAATTGAGATTGCTTTCGGTGTGTCCTTTCAAGTGATTTTGCACGGTGTTGAAATCCATTTGCTGGCGGCCGCTGGCAAAGAAGACGCCCTGCACATCGCCTCGGGCTCCTTCGCCTTGAAAGTCCAAATTCAAATGCGTTTTTGAAAGTCGATTTGCCAGGCTGTACAAGCGCAAATTGACCGAGCTGTTTCTTTCCGCCTGGGCCCTTAGCGAGGTGAAACTTGTTTGAACCGCTTCGTCCAAAATCAGCAAAAAATAGTTAATTTCGGCGCCTTCACCGGCAAGAATCCGAACGGAGCGATTGACAGCCAGGGATTCCTGCGCTACCTCCGTACTCGTTGCAATTTCCACAATAGTGGCGCGGCTGTGCGCCTCGGCCGAAATAATCGTGGCCGGGAAAACGCTGTCGGATTTTCCCCTCAGGTGCGTGAGAAGAAAAATTGGGTGTTTTACTGCCGTATTTTTGGGAATACCCACAAACCGGCCGGTATTCCAGAAAGCAGACTGCAAGAGTTCCAGTTTTTCAGGATTAACAGGCCATTGGTTTTCTTCAAGAATGGGCCGCAGCCGCTGGGGAAATTGACGGGCAGCCTCGGAAAGCGGTGCTAAAATAACTGAATTTACAGAATGAGTGTCTGAAATTCGCACGCTGGATAAACGCGCTTCTTCCTGAACAATCCAGCCAGCAATGTTCTTTTCATTTAGAAATTTCCTGACAATGTTCGGGTCAATTCGGTTAGGAGCCTTTTCGCGTGCAGCGAAACTGTCCCGTGGTGGGAAAAAATGTTCGCCCTGAAAATGGCGAATCTTCGTTTTTCGCCAGGCTTCTTCTTTTCCCGTGGGCCAGGGGAGGCTCTGGAAAACCTCAAAAGCCCGAAGCCGGGATTCCCGCACCCAGCCAGGTTCAGCCATTTGTTCGGACAACCGAAGAACGGCCTGTTTGGTAATTCTTTCTTGCTTCAGCACTGTTTCCACTTTATATGCGCCTTTCTATTCTTTCACTCGACTTTTTACATTTCGGGAGGCATTTTCCGGTTGTCGATCGACGAGCCTTGTCGACCTACAACCCAAAGCAAATCCTATTCATTTAAAAGCATCCCTCGTTTCTTTAATTTTCTTTGTTCAGCCCACGGATCCTTCCATTTGCAGCTCAATCAAACGATTCAACTCCACGGCGTATTCCATAGGCAGCTCTTTGACAACCGGCTCTACAAATCCGCGCACGATCAGCGCCATGGCTTCGGTTTCTTCCAATCCTCTGCTTTGCAGGTAAAACAACTGCTCGTCGCCAATTTTACTGACCGTAGCCTCATGTCCGATGGCGGCTGTGGGATTGTTAATGTTCATGTAGGGATAGGTGTCGGAGCGAGATTGATCGTCCAAAATAAGCGCATCGCAACGGACGTTAGATTTCACATTGTCCGCATTCTTGCTGACTTTTACCAATCCCCGGTAGCCGGCGCGGCCGCCCTTGCTGCTGATTGATTTTGAAACAATGGTGGAAGAGGTGTCCGGCGCCAGGTGAATGGCCTTTGCCCCGGCATCCTGGTGCTGTCCCTTTCCGGCATACGCCATCGAAAGGATTTCGCCCCGGGCGCCCCGGCCCTTGAGAATCACGGAGGGATATTTCATCGTCAATTTGCTGCCGATGTTTCCATCCACCCACTCCATTGTGGCATCTTCGTAAAC
>CAZMRE010000409.1:0-2070 GCA_964568545.1 uncultured Deferribacteres bacterium
TATTTTGTATTGAAAAAAATACTTGATTTTTATTGAGAAAAGATTTAAGTTTTTTGAGATTTATTCGGATTGCTCGCATTAAAATAAAATTGCAGGAATCAACAAAATGGACCCCATGTGATCAAAAGGAGGTAACATTGAAAGTCGGAATTCCAAAGGAAATAGTGAAGGGTGAGACGCGCGTAGCGGTTATTCCTTCAATGATTTCCGCGTTGACGAAAAATCAACATGAGGTTTTTGTACAGGCTGGAGCCGGGGAGGGGGCATCCTTTTCGGACGAGGATTACAAATCTGCGGGTGCTATCATTGTGAAGGATGCCGCCGAGCTTTACCAGAGCGTTGATTTATTATTTAAAGTTCAGCCGCCGACAAAACATCCTCAAACAGGTAAACACGAAGTGGAGATGTTAAAGGAAGGGGCGGCTCTTATCGGATTTTTATCACCGGTTTACAATCAGGAAGCCATTCGGAAATTGGCTGCACGCAAAATTACCGCTTTCGCAATGGAATTTGTGCCGCGGATTTCGAGAGCACAAAATATGGATGCCTTGAGTTCGATGGCAACCATTGCGGGTTACAAATCGGTTTTAATGGCAGCTAACCAGTTGGGAAAGATGTTTCCTTTGATGATGACGGCTGCCGGAACCATTCCCCCGGCCACCGTTTTGGTCTTGGGTGTGGGCGTCGCCGGACTCCAGGCAATTGCTACGGCGAAGAGGCTGGGCGCAAAAGTGGAAGCTTTTGACCCCCGCCCGGCTGTGCGGGAACAGGTTGAAAGCCTGGGCGCCCAATTTGTCCAGATGGAAGTTCTGGAGGATGTTGAAACAAAAGATGGCTATGCCAAGGAACAGCCGGAAGAATTTTTGAAAAGGGAGCAAGAAGTCATTGGGGAAAGGTTCCCCCGGGTGGATGCTGTCATTACGACGGCGCAAATTTTCGGCAAAAAAGCGCCATTGCTTATTACGGGAGAAATGGTCAAAAAGTTACCCGCCGGTTCTGTGATCATTGATCTGGCGGCTGAACAGGGTGGAAATTGTGAATTGACTGAGCCCGGGAAGATGGTGGAAAAACACAATGTGTTCATTTATGGGGCGGTCAATTTACCGGCGACCATTCCCATTCATGCCAGTCAGATGTATTCAAAAAATGTGACCAATTTGTTCCAGCATATTTACAAAGATCCCGAAGCGGGCCTTGATTTTGGGGATGAAATTACAAAGGGGGCATGCATTACAGTCAATGGTGAAATTGTTAATGCTTTCGTCAAGAATTTATTAGAATCCGGAGGTAAAAAATAATGGGCGCATCACTCGTTACATCGCTGACTATTTTTGTGTTAGCTATTTTCGTAGGGTTTGAGGTGATTACCAAAGTTCCGCCTTTGTTACACACACCTCTAATGTCCGGTTCAAATGCCATTTCGGGTATTACGCTGGTGGGTTCGTTGATCAGCGCGGGCGCGGGAGTACATTTGCTCAGTACAATTTTAGGTACACTGGCGGTTATTTTTGCAACGATAAATGTTGTGGGCGGTTTTATGGTAACAGACCGTATGCTTGAGATGTTTAAACAGGATAAAAGAAAAAAGAAATAGCGCTTTTTTGAATTGTTTCGCTGTACCCGTTTGAATATTGTGGAACATGAGCAGAATTAACCTGAGAATAAATAAGGGAATTCAACTATGGAAACGATCACAAATCTGGTCTATCTGACGGCCGCCATATTTTTTATCTTGGGATTGAAATTACTCAGCTCTCCCAAAACGGCCCGCCGTGGAAACCAGTTGTCAATGATAGGCATGTTACTCGCCATTGTGATGACACTTTTCGATAAACAAATTATTGATTTCACATATATTATTATTGGATTAATTGTTGGGGCCGCCATCGGTCTTTACTGGGCAAAAGTCGTAAAAATGACCCAGATGCCCCAGATGGTTGCCATGTTTAATGGATTTGGGGGTGGTGCTTCCGCTTTGGTGGCTTTTTCCGAATATTCTCGAATGTCCGGGGAGCCTAGAATCGATATCGCCATTGCGTTGATTCTGAGTTTATTTGTTGGTACGATTAC
>CAZMRE010000410.1:0-2050 GCA_964568545.1 uncultured Deferribacteres bacterium
GGAGGTTTCAATGGACTTATTAAAAAATAAAACCGCATTAATTACCGGTTCCGGCAGGGGAATTGGAAAGGCAACGGCGCTGGCTTTTGCTCAGAACGGCGCCAATGTGGTTATCAACGATCTGGACGAAGATGTGGCCGTGGAAACGGCAGCCGAGGTAGAAAAATTAGGCGTAGGGGCAGCCGTGTGTGCGGGCGATGTGACGGCGGAGGATTTCCCGGAGCGCTTCATTAAAACGGCACTGGAGAATTTCGGCGAAATTGACATTCTGGTGAACAATGCAGGGTTTACCTGGGATGCCATGATCCACAAAATGACCGACGAAATGTGGGATGCGATTCTCAATGTCCATTTAAAGGCGCCGTTCCGGATTTTGCGCGAGTTTGGAAAATACCTGCGGGAAAAGAGTGACACCGAAAAACCGCTGAAGTCCCGAAAAGTGGTCAATGTGACGTCCGTAGCAGGTTTGGGTGGAAACATTGGCCAATCTAATTACGCCTCGGCGAAATCGGGTGTGGTAGGACTTACCAAAACCCTTGCCAAGGAATGGGGGCGCTACAACGTTACCGTAAATGCCGTGGCCTTTGGAGCCATTGAAACCCGTCTGACTATGGAAAAAGAAGGCAGTGAAACCGCCGACATCCACGGCATCAAAATTCCTATTGGCATTCCGAAAAACGTGCGGGACATGTTCATCAAAATGATTCCCCTCGGCCGCATCGGCAGACCGGAAGAAGCCGCCAATTCTATTCTTTATTTGGCCTCACCTCTTTCCAGTTATATTTCGGGACATGTGTTGGAATGTACAGGCGGGTTGAGATTTTAAAAATAGGAAAATGTTGCATTGGCATTTTTTATCTATTTCTTTGTGTTTTAGTGCCTTGGTGGCTCGCATAAAATCCGCCTCGAGTGAAGGAATGAGTTTTTTAAAATCAATTTATGGAGGAAAATTGAAATGAAAAATGATGCCGTGAAGTATTTTAGGAAACTGAGTCGCCATAATTTTCATGAGATTTGGGAACGAGCAAAGGCTAATGATTTAGATGATTTAACAAACGAGGAGAAGCTGATAGCTCAAATAATGCTGGAACATGAAGATGAGTATCTTACAGATTTTGAAATGGCGGATGTCCTGGACGAATATGAATATTCGCCCCAAAACGATGTAAACCCATTTCTGCACATACTTATCCATCTCGTTGTTGAAAATCAGTTGCGCGATCGAGATCCGATTGAGGTTTTTCAATTCTACAATGCCATGCAAAGGCGACGCGTATCACGGCACGAGACTATTCATCTTATCGGCTATATTTTGATTCCATTTTTATTTGAAACTTTGAAAGAGAAGAAGCCTTTTGATGAAGAAGGGTATCGCTTGGTGTTGAAGCATTTAAAAAATAAGCGTCCGGAAAAGATTGCAGACGCACTGGAAAGAGAACTCAAAAGACTGTAAAATTCTCGGAAAGGCTATTGTGCCGTTAAATCAAATAAAAATATTGGATGTGTCCCGATTACTGCCCGGTCCTTACGCAACCATGATTCTGGCGGAATTTGGGGCAAATGTCATTAAAATTGAAGACCCGGGCAGGGGCGATCCCGTGCGGGCTGCACCCCCCAAACGCCAGGGCGAAAGTATTTATTTTTCCGCCCTGAATCGTGGAAAAAGGAGCCTCACGCTCAATTTGAAATCGGAGGAAGGGCGGGCAATTTTCCGTCGGCTGGCAGCCTCAAGTGATGTGCTGGTGGAGGGCTTTCGCCCGGGGGTGATGAAAAAATTGGGATTGGATTTTGAATCGCTGAGGGAAATAAATCCGCAGTTGATTTACTGTGCGATTACCGGGTACGGACAATCGGGTTCAGATGCCGGGCGGGCCGGGCACGATCTGAATTACCTGGCAAAAAGCGGCCTTCTGGATTTTCTTCAAAAAGACGGACAGCCCATTGTGCCGGGATTTCAACTAACCGACATCGTTGGCGGAACCCTCCAGGCACTGGTGGGCATTCTTCTGGCCTTGATTCAGCGGGGGAAAACCGGTCGCGGACAACTGGT
>CAZMRE010000411.1:0-2046 GCA_964568545.1 uncultured Deferribacteres bacterium
CCGTGAACCCCGCGCACAAGCTCCCCCATGTCCGCTGTGGCGCTGGGGCCGGTGATAAACACAAAATTTTCGGGCAATTCCGATTGCTTAAAATATTCCTCCGAGAATAAATCGCGCGGCCGGGAGACCATCATGCGCGCGTCCAGAACCGCAATGTGCTCCCTTGAATACAGGCTCACCGATCCGCTCAGACTTTCATCAACGGCCACACAAACGGAACCGGTTCCTGCCACGCCCACAAAGGCATCCGTGACACCCACCCGAATGCTGGCCATTTGTTCGTCCGTTGGATTTGAAATTACATTTGGCAGATCTTTAAAAGGAGCAAAAAGCTCAGGCGGCAGCGCCGTTGTTTCGGCAAGGGTTGCAAACTCATTCTCGCCCATAGCCTGCACCAAAGCCGCTTTCAGGTTTTCCGGCGTTCTCTTGATTGTTTCCACCGTTGCGGCGGCCTCCTCCGCCATTTGAATAAATTTTTCAACCAACGCTGCATCAACTGTCTGAAATGATTTCATAAAAGGCCCATTGTTTTTTTCTGAAAAGGGAATCCAATCCGGATTATTTGCCACGAAGTCACCAGGACACGAAAAAAACCACTACACATTCTTTGGGTCTTGGTGTCTTTGTGGCCATTCTATTGGCTCCTAATGCTGTAGAACAGCCAGAAATTTTTTCTCATTTGTCTGAAAATAGCCGGGATTTTGAGGCGTGTAGGTTTCCAGTGCAAACGACCGGCGAATAATTTTACGCAGCTCTTTTAAGGATGCAATATCTCCCCTGGCAATGGCCTGCATACCAATATTGCCTGCAATTGTCCCCTCCACCGGCCCCGTAATGAGCTCCCGATTGATCGCATCGGCGGTTAGTTGGTTCAACAAATTATTTTTGATGCCTCCACCTACAGCCAGAAGCTGCTTAATCGGTTGCTCGGTTACGCTCTCAATTTCGTGAATGGTTGTCCGGTACTTGAAGGCCAGGCTTTCCAGCACACATCGGGTGATCCAGCCGGCATCTTCCCGGAAAGACTGGTTGGTTTCCCGAAGAAAATCCCGAATTTTTTCTGGCATATTTCCAGCCTTCAAAAACCGCGGATCATCCACGTCAATCCAGGCCTCTGCCGGACCGTTCTCCAAAGCAAGCTGTTTCAGCTCTTCGTAGCTGTACTCTTTTCCGTCTTGCCGCCACGCCCGCCTGCATTCCTGAATCGGCCAGAGTCCCATAATATTTTTCAGGAACCGGATCGTTCCGTTCACCCCGCCTTCATTTGTAAAATTGTACGCCATTGCCTCGGAATTTAGAATCGGCTTGGGGATTTCCACCCCCATCAGCGACCATGTGCCGGAGCTTAAAAAGGCCCAGTTATCCGAGTCGGCGGGCACGGAAGCAACGGCCGCTGCCGTGTCGTGGCTGGCCGATGCAATGACCGGTGTCTCCGGATCCAGCCCGGTTCGTTGAGCCAACTCTTCTTGCAACGCCCCAATGACGGTTCCCGCTTCAACCACATTTGGAAAAATCCCGCGGGGGAAACCAAATACCTCCACGAGTTTCCAATTCCAATTACGCCGATTCGGATTGGCGAGCCCGGTTGTGGACACAATGCTGTATTCCCCGATTTTCTTTCCCGACAACACAAACAGCAGAAAATCCGGCATCAGCAGAAGCCGGTCGGCTACCTGCAGCAAATTTAGCTTTTGATTCGTTTCGGCCAGAAGCTGATAGACCGTGTTGAACGGAGCTACCTGCGTTCCGGTTTGAAGATACAATTCCTCACGTGGAACCGTTTCGAACGCCTTCTCTACCATTCCATCCGTGCGACTGTCCCGGTAGTGGAAGGGGTAGCCCAAAATGCGATCGTCAGCATCCAGAAGAACGTAATCGACACCCCACGTGTCCACGCTAATTCCTTCGAATTTGGGGCCAAAGGCTTCCGCGGCTGCCCGCAATCCGGTCTCAATTTCTGTCACAATTTGCAGAACATCCCAGAAATAATGTCCCCGGTAAAACAAACGGGGTGTGGGAAATCGGTGAACTTCACTGAGAGAAAGC
>CAZMRE010000412.1:0-2026 GCA_964568545.1 uncultured Deferribacteres bacterium
TGGTAAATTTTGAAGAGAATTTGCAGAAGCGTGTCCGGGTCTCTTGCGAGAAGCAGCGGCACTTTTTCTTCCAGAAAAACGAAAAGCTGGCGATCCAAAATTGTTGCCAATCGAATCACGGTTAAAAGCCCCATCCGGTACACAGGATCGGGCAAAAATTGCAGTGATTGGACATCCACCCAAATCATCTCCCGGTGCACATCTTGGGGCTTAAATCGACCAGGGACGGCATCATCGAACAAAAACGAGCGCTGCAAAAAGGGGATTTCCGCCTGAGCCGTCAGTGTGGTTGGCAAATGGAAAATACGCGGTTTTCTTTTTAGCAAACTGAATAAATAATCAACGGCATTAAAAAGCCGTTCTCCACCGAGCAGAACAAGTGATTGATCCGGAATGGAATTGCTGAATTCCAACTCATTCCAAAGGTTGGCTAAATTTGAAAAATTGGCAATGAGCGGAACCGTGACCCGAACGCTTTTCACCTGTTTCCCTTTTTCCAGGAATGCTTTCTCGAAGGGTGTGACAACATTGTTTGGGACTGAGTCTGGCGCCAGGAAGGTAACCTGTTCTGGAAATCCAAAAAGGTCGTATAATTCCACAAATTGCAGCGGATTTCCTTTCATCAGAAAGCCGGGAACTGTTTTTTCGCCAAAGGTTAAGCGAAGTTTCATCATAAAATTTGCCTGAATGAATTTTGGTGATGCGCGCTTAAAAGAATTGATTTAAAGTACAAAAAATTATGGAAAGATTCAAGTGAGAAGTCAAAAGAGAGCACATCCCCGACACCACTGAGTGCCGGGGATGGCGATTTCTTTAAAACCTAACGCCCGTTCCAACAGCTACTGAAAATCCGGAGAGATTGGCAGTAATCGGGTGGTTGTCTGGCGCCCGTGCAATTACATTCTCAATTTTTGCCCCGTTTTTGTAAGAATAGCCCGTAAGGTGCCCGAGATTGCGATTGTCGTAACCGCCCTCAAGTATTACGGAAAACAATTGAATGGGGGTGTAAGAGACTCCGGCGAAAATTCCAGAACTGGTATTCCATTCTTCAAAATAACTGTTCTTGTACGTGCTATTGCCAAATGCATTCAGGAATTTAATATCGCTTTTAATGATCCCTACTTTTGCACCGGCAAAGCCCTCCCAATGCTGGGTTTGCCACAAATTATAAGCCAGACCTACACTTCCACTCCAGGTTTCCAGCACACGCTTGAGGGCTACCGCCACACCATTTGAATTCGCCGCATTCAGGGCGGTTGACGTGGAAAGGTACTCACCCTCCACAATAGCACTCAATCGATGCGGCAGCCGCGCCTTCAATCGGCCACGGAAAAGACTTCCCGAATGAATTTTCTTGTTTTTTGCATTCACAAGATTCTGCGAGGCATAGGCAACAAAGGATCGATTAAAATCTGTAAGGTAGAGCTTTGCCATGCCGGCATTGACAGATAGTTGAAGATTTCCGATTCCGAAATAATCCGAAAAAATGGACGGGTGGGCAAGTACAGCAACATCTCCTTTTTGAATGACGATTCCTTTTTTAAGCCATTGAATCTTTGCCACGGAAATATCTTGATAGGGCTTAATAATCAGCACGCGCCCTATTTTTATCCGTTTTCGTTTTCCATTTTTGATCGTATCCCGATAAATATCAAATAATTGATGATTTTGAATATGATCCTTTTGTCCCAATTTAATAACTACGCCCTTTCCCCTGCTTCCCAAAACTTCTCCCACCTTCGGCTGCGAGAATGCCTGATTCGTTCCTAAAAAAAGAACAGCAAATGCCAAAATAAAAATAATTTTCTTCATAATTTCCTCCGTAAAATATTTGAAATATCCCCACAAAAAATTGCCCACGAATTAACCCGAATTTTCACCAATTAATCATCTACGGTTCTTCTTGCTAAAATTGAACGTGCTTTAAAAATCAGTTCTTATGAACAGCCGAAAGGATTTCAGAAATACCCCGTCATTCCAATTCTAAAATTACGAATAGGTTCGAGATATCGTTCACGCATGGTGT
>CAZMRE010000413.1:0-2020 GCA_964568545.1 uncultured Deferribacteres bacterium
AAAATTGAAGACTAAAGTCAGAAAAATCAAAAGCAGCTCAAAAAGCTGCCTTTTTATTCGCGCATTCGCGGCAACAAGAATTTGATTTCACTTGGGGCTAAGGCCAATTCCCCCACCGCTTCCTGTTATTATTTCAAATACTCCCCCACATTCAACATCATTCCGTCGGAAGCTGCTTTTACCTCCACTCCCGTTTCGTCCGAAAGCTGTTGCGCTAAAATCCAGGGCTTTTTCTGCAGCATGGTCATTCCAAAATGCGTGAGAATTGCCAGCCGCGGTCGAATAGCTGAAATAATTTCCCGGGCATTGTCTAAATTCAAATGGTAAATGCCTCTCGCCCTGTCACCCCTGTCTTCATATCGAACGACATGCAGAATCAGGATTTTCGCATCTTTGTAATCTTCAAGAAGGCGCTCAAAATAGGCGGTGTCAATCATGTGTGAAATTTGCCCCTCCGGCAGAAGAAAATGAATCCCGTAGGTTTCCACGGGATGTTCGTGCCGGATGGATGTGCGAAACCGAAGACTGGAATCTATTTGATAATGTGTATTTTCTTCCAAAATCTTGATTCCTTCCGGGAAAGACCGAATGTAGCGAAGAATCACGGGATCACCTTCAAGACAATCAACTGGAGCAAAAACATGGCCGTGCTTTTTCTTCCCCCCGTCGGTCATGGCTTCAATCAGGATGTTAATGTCGTTGGAATGGTCGATGTGCCGGTGCGTTAGCAGAATGGCATTCAGCGTGACGGGATCCAGACGTGGACGACTTTTGGCAAGTGTTACCAGGCTGCCGGGGCCGGGATCCATTAAAATTTTTACACCATTCAGTTCATACCACACGCCCGCCGAGCGCCGCAGTTGCCGGGCCACCACAAACCGAGCGCCTCCAGTTCCGAGAAATTTAATCGTGTTCACCGCGTGCCCGTTCGTTCCTTAAAATTCCACCAGTTTTCTGAATGTGGCCACCCGTTTGTCCAGTTCAGGGCGGCTCAGTTCCTGCAAGCGATTCACGCTGAATCCCCCCACGCAAAAAGACGCCACGGCACTGCCGTAAATGACGGATTTTCGGAGATTGGCTTCCGTCACCTCGCCCTGCTCCGCTAGATAGCCCATAAATCCTCCGGCAAAGGAATCGCCGGCGCCAGTGGGATCGATTACCTTTTCAACCGGATAGGCGGGAGCGAAAAAATAGGAATTATTGACGGAAAGCACCGCTCCGTGTTCTCCCTTTTTTATAATAATCACACGAGGCCCAAGAGCCGTAATTTTTTTCATAGCGCGAATCAAATTGGTCTCACGAACCAATTCCAGAGCTTCTTCTTCATTAATGACAATCCCGTCCACCATTCTAATCGTCTCAATGAGTGCATCGTAGCGCCCCTCAATCCAAAAATTCATGGTGTCAAGCATTGTGAAACGGGGTCGTTCCATTTGTGCCAGCACACACTGCTGCAATTCCGGCTGAATGTTTGCCAGAAAGAGAAAGGGGGTTTTACGATAGGCTTCTGGGATTTGAGGATCGAAGGTCTCGAAGACGTTAAGGTCGGTGTACAAAGTTTTCCGGTAATTCATGTCCTTTTCGTAGCGTCCCCCCCAGCGGAAGGTTTTCCCGGGCACTTGCTGCATGCCCTCAAAGTCCACCCCCTTTTCCTTTAAAAAGGCGATGTCATTCCAATTAAAATCGTTTCCCACTACACCCACAACCTTCACCGGAACAAAAAGGCTGGCGGCTGCACTAAAATAGATCGCCGACCCGCCCAGTGAATTTTCAACCTTTTTTTCGGGTGTTTCAACCGAATCGTACGCCACTGAACCAACTACCAGAACCGAATCCATTAACATTTCCTATTCTTTTTATTTATTCTTGCCATATCTAAAGCAAATTGCAATTACAAGCCCAATTTTGACTAAGTCTTTCTATTTGCAAATACTGTGACGTATTCCAAAAGGCTGATCCTGTTTGTGTAGAAATGAAGGACATATTTTAAAATCCGAAACACAAAATCCGAAATCCGAAA
>CAZMRE010000414.1:0-2006 GCA_964568545.1 uncultured Deferribacteres bacterium
CCATGCAAGATGGCGGTGAGTTGGCATCTGGATTTGGAATGAGCCTGAATGATGAACAGTGGAAAGAAATTACGGAAGAATATTTCAAGAACTATTGATTCCAAAACGAAAATAATTAAAACCCAAATAGAAAAATTGAGTTGTGTATAGAAAGGAGTGAGTAAAATGGTAGCATTGTTCGTAGTATTAACATTCGCAGCATTCATTTTGGTTGACATCGTAGTACAGAAGGTATCATATGAGAGAGCGAGACAGACATCCGGAGCTTACGAAATGGCGCAGCAAAGTGTTGGCAGTGTGGTTGGACAAATGGTTCCGGCATTTGCAGGAATCGATTCAAAAGATTTTCGGATTCCGAACGGCGTATTTTTTGCGCCCAATCACACCTGGGCAAAGATTAATGATGACGGAAAAGTTCGGATCGGTTTGGATGATTTTATTCAGAAAGTAGTTGGAAAAATTGACAGCGTGGAATTTGTGAATCCCGGCGAAGAAGTAAAAGTCGGCGATAAGATCATTAAAATTGTACAGGATGGCCGCAACATTTATCTGAAATCCCCAGTGGATGGTCGAATTGCAATGGTCAATCGCGATCTGGAAGCGGATCCATCGAAAGTTAAAGTGGATCCCTACAAAGCCTGGGCGATTGAAGTGGAACCCAAACACTTGTCGAAAGATTTGCGGAATATGAAAATTGCAGAAACTGCCAAAAACTGGTTTCAAAAAGAATTGAAGCGTTTCAAGGAATTTGTATCAACCGAAGTAGCTGCCACAAATGGTTTGGTTGGTGCAACGGCGCAAGATGGTGGTATTCCGGTAGAAGGCCTTTTGGAGAGAATGGAAAACGGAACCTGGAAAAAATTTGAAAATGAATTCCTTGGCTGATGGAATAAATAAAATCTACCTGTCATTTGGCAAAACTTAGGATAAAAAATTAAGCTTCAGGGAAAGTACCCCCTGAAGCTTTTTTTATGTTTTTCGAAAATTGCAAAATTTTGCTTGACTTTTATAGCAATAGTTCTAAAATATTAAAAAGAGAATATCTGAAAAGTGATAATTGATTTTGGAATACCCTAATAGATAGAAGGAGAATAAAATGAAGCCGGCAATGTTGATAGACATTACAAAATGTATTGGGTGTGGTGCCTGTACAAAAGCATGTAAAGAGGCCAATGACTTGCCAATGGAAGTTGATCCGGTACGAACCTGGAAAACGTGGAAGGTTGTTGAGCAAAGGGATGGATTTTTTGTTCCCACTGCCTGTATGCATTGCGAGGATCCGGATTGTGTTTCCGTGTGTCCGGTGGGTGCGATGGAAAAAACCAAACTTGGCCCTGTTATTTGGCATGGAGATATTTGTATCGGATGTCGCTATTGTGTACAATCCTGTCCGTTTGAAGTGCCAAAATATCAGTGGGATAGCCCAACCCCTGCAGTAGGGAAATGCATCATGTGTTACGACCGTTTGAAGGAAGGCGAGCAGCCGGCTTGTGCCGAGGTATGTCCTACGGAAGCCACAAAATATGGCGATCGGAATGCATTAATTCAAGAGGCCAAGCAACGAATAAAAGATGATCCCAATGGATATGTTCATTACATTTACGGCCTAAAAGAAGCGGCCGGCACGTCCATTTTGTACCTATCATCTGTTCCCTTTGAGAAACTCGGATTTAAGGTGAAGGGAATGGATCATGAGTTTCCAAAGCTCACGTTTAAGATTCAAAAGGAAGTCCCCAAAATTTTTAGTACGGCTTTTGTTTTTATGTACGGCTTGTGGTGGGTAATCAACCGTCGCGACGAATTAGACGGGAAAACACCTGAAGAGATTAAACAGCTTGAGAAAGATGTCTATGGATTGCACGAAGACGATGAAAAAGAGTAGACATCAATCAATAAAAAACAAATTATGATGAGTCAAGATTTCATATAGAGATAAGCAGGAGGAATTCAATAATGAATGGCAATAAATTAGAAAGTGTTTTTAAAATCACTTTTTGGAAAGTTGT
>CAZMRE010000415.1:0-1998 GCA_964568545.1 uncultured Deferribacteres bacterium
TTGCTTTTGAAAGAAAAATTTTTTACACTATCTAAAAAAAGGAGTCGATAATGGCTATAGGAAGACATGCTGAAGGAGCGGGTGAGAACTTGGCCTCATCTTCCGAAGATGTTTCTGGCTGTCGGAAGGATTTTCCGATTCTGTCTCAAAAGATTAATGCCCATCCTCTCGTTTTTTTGGATAACGCGGCATCTACCCAAAAACCTCTTTCCGTCATCGAAAAAATGCAGCAAATGTACGAAAATGAGTACGCCAATGTTCACAGAGGAGCGTACCAATTAAGTGCTCAAATAACGGAGGAATACGAAAAGTCCCGGCAGAAAATTGCGGAGTTTATTCACGCACCCGGCACAAAAAATATTATTTTTACCAAAAACGGGTCGGAGTCGATTAATTTGGTAGCCTATTCCTGGGGCAGGCATTTTCTTAAACCCGGGGACGAAATTATTGTAACCGAAATGGAACACCACAGCAATCTCATCCCCTGGCAAATTTTAACGCAGGAAATGGATGTTACACTGCGGGTTATTCCCGTTTTGGATGATGGGACGCTGAATATGGAGGCGTACAAGGGGCTTCTTTCCGCCAAAACAAAGCTGGTGGCGGTAACGCACGTTTCTAATGTGTTGGGAACGGTGAATCCTATTCCCGAAATTACGGCGTTGGCTCACGATGCGGGTGCCAGGGTTCTGGTGGACGGTGCGCAAAGCATCCCGCATTTTCCGGTAGATGTTCAGGCGCTGGACTGCGATTTTTTCACCTTTTCCGGTCATAAAATGCTGGGGCCAACAGGCATTGGGGTTCTCTACGGAAAGGAAGACATTCTTGAGGAAATGCCTCCCTTTCTCGGAGGCGGAGATATGATTGCAGATGTCTGGATCGACCATGCGACGTACAACGAATTGCCCATCAAATTTGAAGCCGGAACGCCGCCTTTTGTAGAAGCCATCGGGTTGGGTGCGGCCGTGGACTATTTGAATGCCATTGGGATGGAACGGGTGTGGAAACACGAACAAGAAATAACCCGATATGCCCTCTCGGAGCTGAAAAGGATTCCGGGTATTCGCCTGTTTGGCCCGGACACCAATCGTGCAGGTGTCATTTCATTTTGTCTGGATGATATTCATCCACATGACATCGCAACGGTTTTGGACCAGTACGGTATTGCCATTCGCACAGGCCACCACTGTGCGCAACCGCTCATGAGGCGGTTTGGAATTTCCGGAACGGCCCGTGCAAGTTTCTATATATACAACACGTTGCAGGAAGTGGACAAATTGGTTCATGCCCTGTATAAAACACAGGAGTTTTTCGGATAATGGCATTGGAAGAATTGTACCAGGAAATTATTTTGGATCACTACAAACATCCCCGGAACAAAGGGAAAATTGAGAATCCCGATATTCACGAGCACGCCAAAAATCCCCTTTGCGGGGATGAAATTGACATTTCGGCGAAGGTGGAAAATGGTATAATTACAGAGGTGAAATTCTGGGGGCAGGGCTGCTCCATCAGCCAATCGTCTGCCTCCCTCCTGACGGAGGCACTGAAGGGCAAAACCATTACAGAGGCCGAGCGTTTGATTGCCAATTTTCGGGACATGCTTGCGGGACACGATTTGACCGAATCTTCCGAAAGGGATTGGGGCGAACTGGAGGCTCTGCGCGGTGTTACCAAATTTCCGGCCCGACTGAAATGTGCAACACTTGCCTGGAACACGGCTCAAAAGGGGATTGAGATTTTCGAGAAAAAGGTCTAAACCGCTGACAATTGGTGCCAACTGGAAAATTTTTTCGACAGGATTTACAGGATAGTTTATTTATTACGACCCTGAATTATTCTCAGCAGCGAAGACGTAAAGACACGCGGTTTTGGTCATAAATAAGACGGCAAAAATCCCAAAATTTTTCAAAAAACTCAATTTTAAACTCGTTATTGCTTTAAATTTCTACCGTTGCGAGTTTGGTGCGTACGGGATTGTCTTTATGGTCGTTGAGT
>CAZMRE010000416.1:0-1997 GCA_964568545.1 uncultured Deferribacteres bacterium
AAAAGAGGAGAACTTCCCATTCGTGTAAAACCGATGAAGGTATTTATAAATGACGTGATTCCCGACATCAAAACGCCCCCGCTGGTTCCCAGAAGCCCATTCTTGTATGAGCGGACAAGAACCTCCCAGGAAACGAATAGTCTTTTCAATTCGCCTAAAACAGAATCCTCTTTTCCCAGCTATTCCCGTATTATTGGGCGCCGGTCGGGATTTTCCTCATACTCTGGATCGAGAAATTCATCTCACTCATCGGCCGCTCGCGTTCGGAAAAACGAAAGGCGCTGATTTCTTTGAAATTGCATCAAAAAGGGTTGTCATAAAGGACAACCCTTTTTGAGCTATAGATACCAAAACCGGTTAGCAAAATAAGGTGATTGAGGTCTTGCAAGGGTGTGCCCCCGAATTGCTTTCCTTACTAATTCACAGCAACTGACAATTCATTAAAAAGAAAATGCCTTAGGGTGGTTTCCTGCAATATTGCCAGCACCCGTTTATTTAATTTCAAAAGTTGGTAACGAATGGAACAAACCTCGGCTCTTGAACAATTTTCACCGCCCGGCACGGAACACTCAACCAAACCCGCCGGCCCCTCCAGAATTTCAATCAAACGAAGTAGCGTGATTTCATCTATTGGGACACTTAAAATATAGCCCCCTTTCGCTCCTTGAATAGACCGGACAATTTTCTCGCGTTTGAGCACCTGCAAAATTTTCGCCAATAAATCCCGGGGAATCTGATTTTTCTCCGAAATCTCCCGTACGGTTGTTACATCGACACCTGAATTCAAGGCGATGTCTTTCAGTGCAATTAATGCATATTCTGTTTTCTTGGATAAACGAAGCATATGACCCTCAATTTTATACGACCGTTCTTGTCTGATTTGAAGATAGAACAATTTTTGTAAAAATGCTAAAAAAAGGAGTTTTTGGAAATTTGGTGATTTGTATTTTCTTGTTATTAAAAAAATTAACCATTTTGTTTTTTTAAGGATTTTACCTTTGCGAGTCTTTCAATCATCTTCGCCGCAAGTTTTCGGATTTTTTATATTTTGGGCAAAATGCTGATTTTAAAATTTCCCACTTGAAAATATCGAATTTATTCTGTATATTTAAATTTTTAAAAATCATAGAAATGAGAGATTGTTTTTCGTAGAAATTTCATAAGATTAATTCGTGGAACCAGCTTGATATGCAAACATCCGGGCAGGAAAATACGTACAACCCTGACAATCTTCTTGACACGCTGACAAATCTTCTTGACACGCTCAAAAGCGCCGAGCACACCTTTATGGTTCTGCTGGCTGTTGTAATCGGCTTAGTAACCGGTTACGGTGCGCTGGGTCTGCGATATTTAATTCATTTGATTCAAGTTATTTCCACCGGACACGCCCATTATGCTCTGGAAATGGTTGCCGGCCTTCCCTGGTATCAAAAACTGCTGATGCCGGCCATCGGCGGACTGATTGTCGGACCAATTGTGACGTTCTTTTCAAAAGAAGTCAAAGGACACGGAGTTCCGGAGGTGATGGAAAGCATTATTCTCAAAAACGGAATGATCCGCCCCCGAGTGGTTTTAGCCAAAATTATTGCCAGCTCCATTTGTATCGGCTCCGGCGGATCCTCCGGTCGTGAAGGCCCAATTGTTCAAATTGGCTCGGCTATTGGCTCTTCTATCGGACAATGGTTTCAGCTATCTCCCGAAAAGTTGCGAACATTGGTGGCTGCGGGAGCCGCCGGCGGG
Organism: uncultured Deferribacteres bacterium; assembly: GCA_964568545.1. Classification (GTDB taxonomy): domain Bacteria; phylum Zhuqueibacterota; class JdFR-76; order JdFR-76; family BMS3Abin05; genus BMS3Abin05. Next base: position 1,741 of record CAZMRE010000416.1, read on the forward strand.
ATTGCAGCGGCTTTTAACGCCCCTGTAGCCGGTGCTCTTTTTGCCATCGAAATTATCTTCGGCGACTTTGGGGTCATGCAGTTCAGTCCAATCGTTATCGCCTCGGTTACTTCTACGGTCGTTTCCCGCCACTATTTGGGAGATTTCCCCGCTTTCATCGTACCGAAATATTCCCTGGTTTCCCCTTGGGAACTATTCTTTTACGCCGGATTGGGATTGCTTGCCGGTATTGCCGGGCTCATTTTTATCAAATCCCT
>CAZMRE010000417.1:0-1980 GCA_964568545.1 uncultured Deferribacteres bacterium
TCCAGAATGGTTTTATGTCCCGCTTTATTTTGAGGAATCATTTCCAGATGGGTAGGAATGGTGCGTCCTCCCATTTTGCGAACCCGGCTGGCAAGCATGGTTTTTACCAACGCTCCCTGTTCATCAAAAAACTCCGCTTTCAATTCCAGATAACCGGCCTTTGAAATCCAAACGAGTACTTTTCCCCACACGACACCCGCTTCCTGTTTGGGAATTAATTCAATTTTATAGCACAGCCACCCATCCACTTTCTCTTCCCTCAAAATGCTCTGTGTGTAGTCATTAACCATGGAAGACTCCCGTACCAGATCATCATTTGTAAAATCAGAGCCCATCCAGGGCTGAAGCATCATGGAGGGGGGGATTTTTATCACGCGCTGAATAGTGGGAACCCAATTCCAGATTTCATTTTTTCGCTTGAGCGTCACGATTCCTCTATCGTGCGCAGGGGCAGTAATCAAAATCAAACCGTAATCCGGCTCCAACATCCAAGATTTCATTGAGATTTTTCGACTCCAATTGGGCTTTATCACGGTCATTGAACCCTCTGAATAGCTGCTTTTCCCGTGCCAAAGCCGGTCTGCTTTTTGAACAATTTCTTTGGGGCTCTCAGCATGCCCCAGGGTGGTAAGAAAAAACAGGGATAAACCGACAAGAAAGAATTGGCGTGAATTCATAAAAAGCACTCCTGAATTTATACGATCCTCTGAAAGCGAAAATGGGTTAGTGGTCAGGCAAATCATTACTTCTTGAAGATGTTTTAATTTAAATATTCTTTCCCATTTTGTCAAACACTTTTCTTGATAAATCAAAATAATCGAAAAAAAATTGCAAAAGACAAATAAAAACGATAATTTAAAAATCGTTACGATTACGATTATAAAAAGGGAGAAGAATCATGGCAAAAGTAACAAGAGAAATGGTCGAAAAATCGGGGATTGATAGAGAATGTGAAACCTCTCCCTGGGTGTCCAAATTTCTAAAATAATATTCTCATAAAATATGGCTTGCGGCGTATTTTGGAGGATATTCTGATTCAGGAAGAGGAACACAGGAGAGACCTGCAAACAGTTGTTAGGATAACCACGAATTTTTTAATTGAGAATGCCAATCAATGAAAAAAATGACATTAAAAGAAGTAGCTGCTTACGATGGCAAAAATGGCCGCAAGGCGTTTGTTGCCTTCAAAGGAAATGTTTACGACGTAACGGAAAGCTTTTTGTGGCAAAACGGGAACCATCAGGTCTTGCACGAAGCCGGGCATTTTTTTATTTTAGCATAGTTGTTTGATTTTATTGAAATCAGAACGATTACTACTTTCGTAAAAATCACTTTTTCTTGATTTATTTCCATTTTTTATATATCATTAGCTTGATTTTATCTTTTGGAGAATTTGCCTTCTTTAAGAAGGATCAGGCGATTCGATTGAGTGATTTTTAATGAAGGATTTTTTTATGCAAACAACCAATCGCAAACGGTATAAACGAAGCAAACAGCGCGAACGCATTCTGGAGCTATTGCGCCAAACCGATACGCATCCCACAGCGGATTGGATTTATAATCACCTGAAAAAGGAATATCCGAAATTGAGCCTTGGAAATGTCTACCGCAATTTAAATATTCTGGTGGAACAGGGCTTGATTCGCGAGCTGAATTTTGGCAGTACGTTCGATCGCTATGATGCCCGCACGGATGAGCACTATCATTTTATTTGCCAAAAGTGCGGCAACATCTATGATCTGGAAATTCCTTACGACAGCAAACTTGATCGCCAGGTTGAGGAAATGATCGGTGGAAAGGTTCGTTTTCACCAGACAGAATTTTACGGAGTTTGCAAAAGCTGTTTGGAAAAGGAAAAATAATCCTATTTTCTTAATAAATCATCGGTTAGAATAGCTTGATAGACTTTTTGTAACCTCGATCAAGCTGGCAGCTTGCTTAAATTCTTCACTTCCGGTGCTATCATTGCCTTTGTGTCTT
>CAZMRE010000418.1:0-1957 GCA_964568545.1 uncultured Deferribacteres bacterium
CATTATTTTGCCGGATTTGGCGGCGGCCCCAAAATGATTGTTCCGGGCGTAGCGGCCTGCGACACCATTACGCAAAATCACCGAATGGCCGTGATGAGCGAGGATTCGGTTTTACACCCAAAATGCCTGCCCGGAAATGTCGAGGGAAATCCCGTTTACGAGGATATTGAGGAAGCATTTAAAATGGTGAATGTTGATTTCAGCATTCAGGTGGTTTTGGATTCGGCACACAATATTCAAGCTGCTTTTGCAGGAGACACACTTCTGGCTCACAAAAAGGGCAGGGAAATCATTGAAAAAATGAATCGTGTTCCAATTGATCAAAAATTTGATTGTGTGATTGTCAGTGCCGGAGGGTTCCCAAAGGATTTGAATGTCATTCAGGCTCACAAGGCGATTTACAACGGATTTCAGGCCGTTAAATCCGGTGGCTGCATGATTATTCTTGCAGAGTGCGCTGACGGAATTGGCTCGAAAACATTTTTGCAGTGGTTCGATTATTCAAGTCTGGCGGAAATGAAACAGGCTGTCATGGCTAATTATGCATTGAATGGAAACACAGCTCTTTCGCTGAAAGCGAAATTGAATGAATCGACGATGTATTTGGTGTCTGATTTAGATGACTCAATCAGCCGGAAGATTGGCTTTGTGCCGGTGCGATCGTTTAAAGAAGCCTGGACAAGGGCAAACTCTGACTTCAAAATTAATTCTGTGGCTGTTTTGCCGAATGGTGATGTAACGCTTCCGGAGGTGAAGGTTGGATAGCAAGAGAAAATTTGGTGTCGGTGTTCTTGGATTACTGATAACGGGTTTCTTTTTTTTGAATTGTGCGGCCTTTCGCCCAAAACCCATTTTTGTGTCAAGGAATACCCCGAAAATCTCTGAAAAGCCATCCTCCTCTAAAGAGAAGCCTTCACCAAAATCAGCAAAAAAAACAGAGCGTCAAAAAAACAGTGCGGAAAAAACCGTGACAGGTGAAATGAAAAATAAGCCTCTTCCCGCCAGAGAAACAGAATCCGTTTCTCTTAGATTTCGTCAAAAAATGATGCAGGCAATTGACGATTACCTGGGAACGCCTTACAAGTGGGGAGGTGAGGATTCTCACGGAATGGATTGTTCCGGCTTTGTGAAGGTGATTTTTAAGAAAGTTGCTAACAAAAACTTACCTCACAGTGTGGCAGAATTAGCTCACTCTGGAAAAGCTGTTTCGCTTCAGAATCTCAGATTTGGCGATCTGCTTTTTTTCCGCAAACAGGGAAATGGCCAGCTTTTTCATGTGGGAATTTATTTGGGAGAGGGAAACTTCGCGCACGCCAGTACGGGAGAAGGTGTGACAATTTCTAAATTAACAGAAAGTTACTACAAAGCTCGATTGGCATTTGCCAAAAGGATAATACTGCAATAATTTAAAGAAAATTATCTTGAATAATTACCGCAAGTTTCGATTAAAAAATACTATAGCCGCGAATTTACGAATTTTGTTCGAATAAAATTTGCGCATCTGGGATAAATTTTGCAGATCTTTCCTTGCAAGGAAACGGTAAAAAAATCATTATTTAAAAAAGGGGTTATTAATTGTCCCGCCTTCTAAAAATTGCCCTTTTTCTTATTATCCTTGTTCCTCTCGGCTTTTCTACCAAATTTTACAACGGGCCTCTGGCCGGATGGGTAAACAATGGAGCCGGTGACATTTTGTACCCCATATTCTGGTTTTTATTGTTAGTTGCCGCTTTTCCTAAAATGTCATGCAGTACGGCTGCATTTTCTGTGTTTTTGTTTTCGTCTGCTGTTGAGGTGACCCAACTTTTCCAATGGCCGGTGTTGGTCTTGCTGCGTAAGAGTTTTCTCGGACGCACGGTTGTCGGCTCCGGTTTTGAGTGGGTGGATTTCCTCTATTACGCAATTGGCTCGGTAGCTGCCTTCATTCTTGGCCGGGAGTTCTGTGTTCCTCAAAAGA
>CAZMRE010000419.1:0-1953 GCA_964568545.1 uncultured Deferribacteres bacterium
TTGATTTGCCCGAGCCTGTTCGTGAGAGGACGCGTTTACTTCTGGAAAAGAAGGGGTGGCATTCGGATCAGCCGTTGATTGTTCTCCACCCGGGCAGCGGGGGGTCAGCCGCAGATTGGCCGGCTGCTTCCTTTGGCCGATTGGCAAAAGAACTACGCGATCGAAATTTGGCGGTGGCAGTTACGGGGGTGGTTTCTGAGAGAGAATTGATCGATGACGTGGTTCGGACGACTCAAACGGAACTTTTGCGCCTTGACAATGCGTTGAATCTGTTGGAATTGGCGGCTGTTTTGGAGCAGGCTTCCGTGGTTGTCGCAAACAGCACCGGCCCGCTGCATTTGGCTGTGGCAATGGGAACAGAGGTTGTGGGACTGTATTGCCCGGTGCCGCCCTGCCACCCGGAGCGGTGGGGCCCGTACGGCCGCACGGATTCAGTCCTGGTACCACAAAAGGTGAGCTGTAAAACGTGTGACTCGAAAATGTGTGCCAAAACTCGTTGTATGGAGCAGATTTCTGTGGAAATGGTTTTGGAGAAAGTGCTGGAAAAGCTCCAAAATCGGGGTCATTAAAGTTAGGCGCATTCGTGATTTCTTTGCGAACGTTTCGGTCAAATCTTTATGTAAAAAAACCAAGAGAGGAACGACCGGTCGATTTGAAATTTGCAAAAATTCTCCCCTGGCTTATTTTTTTGGGGATTTCCATTGGATTTTTGAAGAATGCCTCACCTTCGTTTTCTCAGGAAAAATCCGCTCTGAGACGCACAGGCCAAAAGGGTGTTATAGATTCTTCGAACACGTCGTTAATGGGAGATTTCTACTGGAGAAAACTTCCGAACCCTGCGTTTGGCGTGGGGGAAAGGCTGGATTTTGTGATTCGCTGGGGTCCCATTCACGCGGGCGAGGCGATCATGGAAATTCCGGAAATCGTGACTGTTCACGGGCGCAAAGCGTATCGAATTATTTCACGGGCGGCTACCAATCGAACGTTTTCCACCTTTTTCAAGGTTCGCGATCGCGTGGAATCGCTGATGGACGTGGAGGGACTGTTTAGCTGGCATTTCGAAAAACACCTCAGGGAAGGCAAATTCAGAGCGGATATTAAGGAAGTTTTCGACCAGAGACGTCATTTTGTTGTGAGCCGGGGCGACACGATTCGAGTGAGTCCTTATGTTCAGGATGTGTTGTCAGCGCTCTATTTTGTACGAACCCAGCCCCTTGTTGTGGGGAAGCCGATCCTGGTGGACAACTACGCCGATCACAAGGTGTATCCTCTGGAAGTCAGGGTTCTTAAAAAAGAGAGAATTAAGGTAAAGGCTGGAACATTTGATTGTGTGGTGATTCGACCCATTCTGCGAAGCACGGGTATTTTTCAGCAAAAGGGGGAATTGACCGTGTGGTTAACGGATGATCAGACACATACGCCGGTTCTTATGAAAAGCAAAGTGGTTGTGGGATCATTTGTGGCCGAGCTAAGAAAATACACGCTGGGTTCTGTTGAATAATTGGAGGAGAAATGTCTCGTTACACGGAAATTGACATCGAACGCGTGAAACCCATCTCAATTGCAAACAGAAAAAACAAGGTCAATGTAGAGGAATTTGCCAGTCCCTACCGAACCGGAATGAGCTTCCGGGATTTTTGGCATTCCCTGCCCAATATTTTGGTAGGTGAAGAATTGCGTGAGTTTGCAGGCCATGTGGTGGAAGGCTACCGAAAAAAGAAACCGCTCATCTGGATGATGGGTGCGCACGTGATCAAGTGCGGTTTAAGTCCAATTGTGATCGATTTAATGGAACGGGGCATTATTTCGGCCGTCAGTTTAAATGGCGCCGGGCCCATTCACGACACGGAATTGGCCTATTGGGGACAGACCTCCGAGGACGTAGCAACCAATCTTCAGGACGGAACGTTTGGGATGTCCCGGGAGACGGCCGAAAAAATCAATGGAACCATT
>CAZMRE010000420.1:0-1927 GCA_964568545.1 uncultured Deferribacteres bacterium
ATACGAAAAACCTTCAGGAGCAAATCTTTTACAAGGATTTGCCCTTTTTGTTTCAGCATCTCCCCGAATCGTTTCGGGCGGTTCTTCTCAAGGGGCGGAACAATTATATTTGTATCGATCGCTGGAAGCAATTTGTGGCTGAAGCCCACGAAGAGCTGCTGTCCGATCAAGAGCGCTGGGAATTGCTTCCGGTAGTCACCTGGTTTGAAGAAACGATTTCGGGGGACATTGAGGAGAACAGCGGATTCCACAGCCAGTTTTACCCCGATCTCTGGGGACGGCTTCGGGCGGATTCACATTTTTGCGCCGGGCAGAGATGCCCCTATTTTCAACAGTGCTTCGTTTCGCGTGCCCGACGGGCGGCGCGCACGGCGGATGTGGTGGTTGTGAATCACTCGCTTTTGCTCAGTGATTTGGCGGCCAACCGCGCTATCCTTTCCGAATACACAAATCTGATCCTTGATGAAGCCCACAATTTGGAGGCAGCTGCAACAAAATATTTATCGTTAGAATTCAGTTCCTGGACGGTGAAAAGTTTTCTGCACCAACTCTACCGGTTTGTGGGGAAAGAAATCGGGCTTTTGCCCCGGCTTCGCGATTCTCTTCACTTTTCTTCAATGGAAGATGCTCGAAAAGCTCCTGTGCTCAATTTTGTGTACCGTTTGATTCAGCAGGCAGAAGCTCTGGAAAAATCCTGCCAGCACTTTTTCCTGCGCCTCGGCGAGAAAGCCTGGGAGCAAAATTTGGGTCGGGATCAAAATCTGACGGCGAAAATTCGCTATTCCAATTGGGATGAAAATTTTGGTTCGATTAAAACAGATACGCAAAATTTTCAAGAGGAATTGGATGAGTTGAAGGAGACCCTGATACACCTGAATGATCATCTTTCGCTTTTCACGGCACAGGAATTGGAAGATGTGGAAAATTTTCGTTCCCTGACAGAGGGAGCTCTCTCGCAGGCAACTGAATTGCTGAATACATTTGCGCTAATGGTGGAAACCAGCCGCAGCGATTTTGTCTATTGGTGCGAACCGCCGGCCGCCGATAAAAAATACGACGCTCGTCTAAAAGCCTCGCCCGTAAATGTGGCGTCGGTTCTGAAAAATCGCTTGTACGATTTTTTGAATACGGCTGTTTTTACCTCTGCCACACTGACGGTGGGAGGACGGTTTGATTACTTCAAAGCACGCGCAGGGATTGCATTCGTGGATTCCGAACGCGTGGTGGAACGCTCGTATGGTTCACCGTTTCACTACGAGGAACAGGTGCTGCTGGGTGTACCAGCCTTTGTTCCTGATCCCAGGGATTCCCGCTTTGTAAAAACCATCTCCGAACTAATTGGCCGTTTGATTTCCGAAACAAAACGCGGCACGCTGATTTTGTTCACATCGTACGACATGCTGCAGCGAGTGTACCGGCAGATTAAACCCGAGTTAGAGGCCGAAGGCATTTTGACGCTGGCTCAGGGAATTGACGGATCAAGAAATTCCCTGGTGCGGATGTTTCAGGAAGAAGGCTCGGCCGTGCTGCTTGGAACCAACAGCTTTTGGGAGGGCGTGGATATTCCCGGCGAGGCGCTGGAACTGCTAATCGTGACAAAATTACCCTTTGAAGTTCCCGCCGAGCCTATTTTTCAGGCGTGGATGGAAGAGATTGAAAAACGCGGTGGAAATTCTTTTTACCAGTTGTCCGTGCCCATGGCCGTGCTAAAATTTCGCCAGGGCTTTGGCCGGCTTATCCGAACCGGCAGTGACCGGGGAATGGTGTTGATTCTGGACAACCGTGTGCTACGATTTCAATATGGGCAGGTTTTTCTGAATTCCTTACCAGTCCAACCGCGAATTCTTGAGAGCGAGGAAGAGCTTTTTCGCGAAGCAAAAAAATGGTTTGAATAAAAGAGAGTTACCCGGTTTGTCGGTTACTCAGT
>CAZMRE010000421.1:0-1923 GCA_964568545.1 uncultured Deferribacteres bacterium
ACAATTGTGAAGTCCGCTTTTACCTTTTCCTGAACCGAACGAATGAGACGCTCAAAAATCGCCAGCCCGGAATCGCCCACAATATCAGCGATAAAAAGAATCGTAAAAATATTTTTCGAAGACATTTAATTCTTTCATTTTTTTATGGTTCTTCGCGAAAACGCGCACATTTTATTCCACTTTTTGAAAGCGATTCTAATCACAGATAAAATCAAATCGAAAAAATCAAAAATTAAAATCGCAATTTAAAACGTAAAAATACCACTTACTTTTTTCATTTTGCTATTTCCATTCGTTTCCAATTGCTTCTTGGTACAAGTGACAACATAAGTTTATTATTAGAAACAATGAATTAGCTAAATCATGTTTCACAAACCCGAGGCTTGTGTCACGTTTTTTGCTCAGACACTACTTCGCGTAATCTTCCGCGCGGTATTCCCGAATTACGGTAATTTTGATTTGTCCCGGGTACTCCATTTCCGATTGAATTTTTTCAGCAATTGCCAGCGCCAATTTTTCTGCGGCCGCATCCGATATTTTTTCTGGCTCCACAATTACCCGAATTTCCCGTCCCGCCTGGATGGCGTAGGCTTTTTCGACGCCGTCAAATTCCCTTGCCAGCGATTCTATTTTCTCCAAACGCTGGATGTATTTTTCAAGAATTTCACGGCGAGCACCGGGCCTGGAACTTGAAATTACATCCGCGGCCTGCACCAGAATAGAAATTGGCGAAATAACAGGCACATTATCTTCAAACGCTGCAATGGCATTTTGAACAACGGGACCCTCGCCATATTTCCGGGCCATCTCAACGCCTATTTCAGAAAGGGTGCCCTCGGTGTAATTGTCAGAAGCCTTGCCAATGTCGTGCAGCAAACCAGCCCGTTTGGCGAGATGAACATCCAAGCCCAATTGTGCGGCCATCAAACCCGCCAGATGCGAAACCTCTATGCTGTGCTGCAACACATTTTGGCCAAAGGTTGTACGATATTTCAACTTGCCCAGCAAACGAACCAGGTCCAGATGCAGCCCATGGACGCCGGTTTCCATCATGGTTTGCTCACCGATTTCCTGAATCCGTTCCTCGAATTCCACCCGGGCTTTTTCAACTACATCCTCAATTCTTCCCGGGTGAATGCGCCCGTCCAAAATGAGCTTTTCCATAGCAATTTTGGCAATTTCCCGTCGAACAGGGTCAAACCCTGACAGCAAGATTGCGCCCGGCGTGTCATCAATAACCACCTCAACGCCCGTTTCCATTTCAAAGGAGCGAATGTTTCGGCCTTCCCGTCCGATGATGCGTCCTTTCATTTCATCCGAGGGCAAATGAACCACGGAGACGGTTGTTTCAACAGAGTGGGTCATGGCCGCCCGCTGAATTGCCTGGATTACGATTTCCTTAGCTTCCCGATGGGCTGTTAGCCGCGCCTGCTCCTGAACCTCTTTGATCAACTGAGCCGCTTCCGATTCAGCCTCTTTTCGCATGGCGTCAATCAAAATCTGCTTGGCTTCATCACGGGTTAATCCAGAAACCTCCTCCAGCTTTTTATTCTCTTCCTGAATCAAGCCGTCTAATTCCTGTTTCTTTTTTTCTAACTCATCTTTGCGGCGCGCCAAATTCTGATCAATTTGCTCAAATTCTTGCTCTTTCTTCTTTAAAAAATCGCCCTTGCGGTCAATATTTACCTCACGCTGGTAAAGGCGCTTTTCAAGCTGCTGTAACTCATTTTTTCGCTGACGTGTTTCTCTTTCGAATGCTTGCTTCTTTTTGTACCACTCATCCTTAACTTCCAGAATTCTGGTTTTTTTTAGTGCCTCTGCCTCGCGCTCGGCATCGGCCAGAATTCTTTCGGCCATTTCTTCTGCGTCGGTTAGCTTGCGTTTTCCGGCAATTTTCCGCCCAAACCAACCTCCGACAAAGGC
>CAZMRE010000422.1:0-1913 GCA_964568545.1 uncultured Deferribacteres bacterium
TAGACGGTTGTTTCTACAACTCGTCAAAAAGACGGATTAACCTATATGAATGTAGACTATCAAGCCAATGTTAATTTATTTGAAAAAAATTCATGAATCCGTGGCGTCAATAATTCTTAATTGCACCTTGCAGCGCCGGACCTTTTCGCAAATTCGGTGCAAAAAAATTCCAAACTGAATTCTTAAACCACCAGTTTTCCCCGCTTAAGGATGAGCTTGTTGTCAATTTTTACGGATGCCTTTTTAATGGTGGCAATGGAAAGTGTGGGATTTAGAATATTTGAGCGGAAATCAGATTCATCTCCAAATGCCAGATGAATAACTCCGCTGGCTCGCTCATCTACAAAACAATTTCCGGTGATTTTTCCGTGGGGATTAAGACCGATTCCCACACGGACAAGGCTCCTGCGATTCTTATTCTTGGCGCGGAGACCGGCTCGAAAATTGGAAATATCGCTTTTCGTGTAAATTTTTTTGAGCTTTCCATCTCCGATTACAAATCGTACCGGATCTTGCAGAATTCCCACAGATGACAGAGATCCGTTAATCAGTAAATCACCGGCAGCGGTCCCTTCCACAGGTTTCACCAGAACTCTTCCGCCGGGAATGCAGCCAATGTCTCCCGAATTCTGAACAATGCCGCTGTCCGCAAAACACGTGGAATGTTCCATCTCGAATGACAGGAAGCGCCCGGAATCCATCTGAATGGTAAGGGTTTTGCCCAACTTGAGGACATCGCGCAGTTTTTGGGTATTGTGTCTGAGTGACTCAATGTCCACATCCACCAGTTTTGCAAATTGGTCCGGACGAATTCCAATGAGTCCTGCCCATCGTGTGTGAAAATTTTTGGGGAAAGAAAATTCCTCCCATAAAAATGAAAATTTGCGAGCCACAAACAGGGAAACATCCGAATCAAAAATAAAGGAAAATAACTTGTTGGAGGTTCCCTTCTGCATCCCGGCAGCGGAAAAGGCCATAACGTAGGTGTGAGGATAATTCTCGATCGCGGTTTGCCAGAGCCTGCGACTCAAGTCCCAAGAATATTCATCCGTTACAATTAGAAAAGATTCATTCTTCTTGAGGCTGAGGTTTGATTTAAAAAAAATGTTAGTCGCCCGCAGAAATTTTCGCTGTGCCTCACCTATTTCTACATTCTTTTTCATGGAAAAACTGTACTGGCTGAAATGATTTATTAAAAAGTAGTTGATTACGATATGGAAGCGATTTTAAAATAACAGAAATTCCGAAAAATGTCAAGTGTTTTTTCCATTTCAGGAGAATATTTTTATTTGAAATTCTTCATTTTTTTCGTATATTGAAAAATAAAAATTCAAAGTAGATGTCTCCACTAAAAGATATAACATTAGGTCAGTATTTTCCTGCGGATTCGATTCTTCATCGCCTCGATCCACGAACGAAGTTAATTTCGCTATTAATCGTAATGACGGCGATGGTTGCGACGAGTAGTTTTTGGGCGTTTGGAATTCTGACTGCCTTTTTAGTCATAATTATTTTTGCGGCACACCTGCCTTTTCAATTGGTGAGCAAAAATCTGCGCCCATTTTTGTGGCTTTTTATTCTTACTTTTCTTTTAAATATTGGTTACGGCTATGGGAAAATCCTTTTTAAAATTCCTGCAATCAATGTGTCCGTTACGGATACCGGCTTAATCCGGGCAACGGTTTACACGGCTCGAATTATTTTGTTGATTTTGTACGCGGGTATTTTTACCTTGGTAACGGCTCCTATTGAAATTACCGATGGCCTGTCCCTGTTGTTGGCTCCTCTGAAAAAAGTTGGAGTACCGGTTGCTGAATTTTCAATGATGACAACAATTGCCATTCGGTTTATCCCGTTACTTTTGGATGAAGCGGATCGAATTCGGAAGGCGCAACTGGCCCGGGGCGCTCAAA
>CAZMRE010000423.1:0-1905 GCA_964568545.1 uncultured Deferribacteres bacterium
ATAATGTTCATTAGCGTCGATTTCCCGGAACCGGACGGCCCCATAATGGCAAGATATTCATTCGGTTCAACCGTCAGATTAATTCCCCGCAGAGCCTTTACAATAACCGTTCCTAGATTATAATTCTTTTGCAACGAACGCACTTCAATAACCATTCTTCATCTCCATTAGGATTATTTTGGTTCAGCATAAAAATACATATTATTTTCCGCAATAATAGATCTTTGATTTTTACCGTTTTAAGTTTTAAATATTAGCTTGATTTTAATGATGTTATCCAATTCACAATCAAACAGCCGAGTTCGGTCGGCGAGTGTGCACCTTCAGGTGGTTGCTGAGCCTTGTCGAAGCATTGTTGCTGAGCCTTGTCGAAGCATTGTTGCTGAGCTTCGTCTAAATACGGATGTACCGAGGCGAAACGGGTTGAAAGCGGTCGTTTCGATACAATTCGTCGGCCGGCGAATCACTCAACGACCGGAAAGAACCTCTCCCTGTTCCTATTCAAAAACAAAATCCCAATGGCTTTTTTCTCGCCAAACTCTCAATGGCAGTTACTTTAAGTCCAGTAAAATTCAAATTGTCCGCAATTTTCTGATCATTCTTCGGTGACTCGCCAATAGCGGCTGCTAATAGATTCACCCAATCCGATTCCGAATCCCGCCAAAAAGCCAATGGGGAAATTCTTCAGTAGAAACCCCACCTGAAATTTACTAATAAAAAAAAGTCCGTGAATCAGGCTGGCCCCAATGTACAAAAGCCCTGCAATGGCTGCCAAAAGAAGGGAACCCGTCAGAAATTTTGACAGGGCTTCTTTCTCATACTGGCGGACAAAGATATAAATCGCAAAAATTAGGGCTGCATCATAAAGCAAAAAGATGAGCGCCGTAACGGGCCGAAACCGCAACGTGGTTATGGCAAAAAGAAGATAAATGAGCAAATTCAAATAAATGGCCTCTCGCATTTGCCCTTCCCGAAAAATCCCAAGCGAGAGAGACCCTGCAAAACCAAGAAATAATAAGTAAACGGCCGGACTTGAAACATCACTGAATCTCACGCCAAAAAAGAGAAGAGACATTAAGAAACACATCCCTGTTCCCAGCGCTGTTGTTAGAAAAATTCTTTTTGTTCGCATCAGAGCACCATTTATTGTTTAAGTCGGCTCCAAAAAGCTTTTGCCCACGAATTTCCCTAATTTTCACGAATTGATTTCATTGAATTTAGAATCCTGAAATTCTCGATTATTAAAGCAAGCAGTTATCTGATTTTGAATTTCCGCTTTTTCTCAATTTTTACGTGCTTGCCGTCGCGCAGTTCCTTACTGAGGGCACGGAAACTGCCAACCACGATGGATTCTCCCTCTTTTACGCCCTTCTCAATTTCAATGTCAGTGTCCGAAGAAATCCCTGTCTTTACGGGACGAATGTGCGCAACCCCATTTTTCACGACAAAAACGACCTCTCTGACCTTATTTTCGGGTTTCAGTTCTTCCTTGTCCTTTTTCAGAGAATCCTTCTTCGCTTCCTTTTTCAGAGATGGAATCTGAGAAACATCCCTCACCGTTACCGCTTGAATTGGTACAACCAGAACATTTTTGTGGGTTTCTGTCTCAATGTCAACCGTGGCCGACATCCCTGGGCGTAGTTTAGGAATGGTATCTAGCACGCTGATTTTTACCTGAAAATTGGTAATTTCTTCCTGAGTTCCTCTTCCCCTTACAATAGCGGTGTGGGCAATTTCCGAAACGATGCCTGTGAAGATTGTATCAGGGAACGCATCGATGCTGATGCGGGCCGTGTCGCCTGGCGCTACATCCACCACATCATTTTCATCGATTTCCGTTTGCACTTCCATTTTTGACAAGTCGGCCACCTGGAGAATCACATCTTCCTGAAACTGAGAACCCAG
>CAZMRE010000424.1:0-1890 GCA_964568545.1 uncultured Deferribacteres bacterium
GCAGTTTTGTGGTGGTGGGAATTGGCATTAACACTCGTCAAATGGCTGAAGATTTTTCCGAAGCGTACGGCAGCCATGCAACGTCCCTTCAACTGGCGTGCGGTGTTGGGATTGATGATGAGGATCTGTTCAGAGAAGTGCTAAAACAACTCGCTGTTTTTTATTCATTTTACAAACAGGGAAATGAAACACTCATTCGGCAGTCTTTTTTTGATGCGGGTGGCTATTGGGGGGAACGGGTTCGGCTGGTACAGGGAAATCGGATTTACGAGGGAACGGCTGTGAAGGTTGATTCCCGAGGCGGATTGGTTTTGGAAATCGACGGTAAGGAGCGCTCTTTTTTTGCAGGTGATCTCCTTTTAAAAGAGTGGTGGTAATGTCTGCACGGAACAGATCGGAAAAGAAAATGAAAGACCTCTTACTGACTATTGACATTGGAAACACGCACACGGTGTTGGGTTTTTTTCGCCAAAAGGAATTGGTTGCCCATTGGCGCCTGACCAGCAGCGTGAATCGAACCGAGGATGAATCCTGGATGATGCTGCGGCTTTTTTGCGAATCCTCTCATTTTCCGGAAGATGAAATTGCCGGCGTGGTCATTTCGTCGGTAGTGCCCAACCTAACTCCCGTGTTTGCCCAGATGGCACGAAATTACATGGGATTAGAACCCCTGATTGTCAGCTCCACCCTGAAATTACCGATTCAAATTGCCTACGAAAATCCACGTGCCGTGGGCGCCGATCGGATTTGTGATGCGGTAGCTGGTTTTCATTCCTACGGAGGGCCGCTCATTATCGTGGATTTGGGAACGGCTACGACGTTCGACGTGATCACTGAAAACGGCGATTATCTCGGAGGAGCCATTGCGCCAGGCATTGAAACATCTGCGATTGATTTGTTCCGGCGGGCCGCAAAATTGTTTCCGGTACAGTTTGAATTTCCGGAAAGGATTATCGGGCGCAATACAAAAGAAAGCATCCAGGCCGGAATCATGTTTGGTGCCGTGCAACAGGTGGACGGCATTGTGCGAAAAATTATCCAGGAGTTAAAAACCAACAAAAAGGTTCACGTGATTGGAACCGGTGGATTGGCAAATACAATTTTGAATCGCTCGGAAACTATTGAAAATCTGGAGCCATTCTTGACCCTGGATGGCATGCGCCTTATTTATGAAAATATGTCGGCTTGAAAAAGGAAATTTGATGAAGCGAACAAACACAGTCAAAACTCTTTTGATTTTTACCATACTTGTACTATTCTTACCTGCAATTCTCTTTGGAGAGGAGAAATTTCCGAAGCCGGTTGGCTATGTTAATGATTTTGCAAATGTGATTTCGCCGGAGTACAAAACAAAAATCACGCAAATTTGTCTGGAAGTCAAACAGAAAACGGGGGCTGAAATTGCCGTTGTTACGATTGATTCTGTTGGCCCCGATTACACACCAACCGAGTACGCCAATCTTCTGTTTGAAAAATGGGGGATCGGGCAGAAGGGAAAAGACAACGGCGTACTGCTTCTGGATGCCATCAAGGAACGCCATATCTGGATTGAAGTGGGGTATGGCCTGGAGGGGATTCTTCCCGATGGCCTGGTGGGGGAAATTCGCGATCGTTACATTTTTCCCTACCTGAAACAGGGACGCCGGGGAGAAGCCTATCTGAACGGAGTTCGTGCCATTGCAGGCGTGATTGCTAAGAACGCCGGTGTTCAAATAAACGGAAGTGTTCAGATGCCGGTTCGAAGGCAGGTTTCATCGCGCAGGAAAACGGCAAAATTACGATCGCTTTTTTGGCTTCTTTTTTGGTTGTTTTTCCTGATTGTGCCCTTCTTTGGCAGAAAATCGAAGAAAAGGCGCTCCGGATTCTTTGGCCCCTGGTTTTGGGGTGGTG
>CAZMRE010000425.1:0-1883 GCA_964568545.1 uncultured Deferribacteres bacterium
CTTGATTTTGCCTGGATAAAAAAATAAATTTAGATGAATAATTTTAATTACCTCCCCTGAAAGTCGGTTGGGTTGTTCCTTTTTTAGAGATTATCAGCAGTCGCTTTTTTCTCCAACGGGCTTAAAAAACTTGTGCTCCTTTTTAAATGAATGCTTTATTTGGGTGAGATCGTTCCGGCAAGCGAACGGGGGAAAAGTACTCCTATTAGTCCCGTACCTGAATAGAGAGTTTGCTTGAAACGGCATTCTTGCCTGACCACCTCAACGCGCTCTTTCCAATTTTGTGGTAAATTCCTTCAACCAAGGAGGCACTATGAAAAAGTTGATTCTTATTTTATGGTTTATGGTGGGAATTTCTACCCTTTCAATTGCAGGGAGTTTTTCTGCCACGGGTCTCAATGATCCGAGTGAAAGATGGAATTATTTTGTAACCACAGGATTTACGGTACTTCTGGACAATTACGGCCAGTTTGTTCAGATCGAAATTCAAAGCCGGTCGCACATGAGTTGCACAAATTGGCGCTGTCCGACGGGTCAGCCTTTTCAGGTAAAAATTCCGTTTCGGTTGCCGGAAGGGGCTGTTTTAACGTCAGCGGGACTTTTCGATGGCAGCCGGTGGATTGAGGCCAAGCCCACCGATTTGTTCAAGGCCGAAGAAATATACAACCAAACCCCTAAAACGGATCTCCGTCTGTTGCTGCGGCGGGTCGTTCAGCGAGATTACAGTGGGCAACCCATTTCCAAATTTGAGCTGCGTCTTTCTCCTGTTAAATTGAATAAGGATTTTGTCTTTCGAATCAAATATGTCGTTCCTGTAACTCCGGGAATCTGGACGATGCGCACGGCTTCCCGGTTAGGGGACTTTTTCGAATCTTGCCCAACCAATCATTGCAATCTGCCCGTTTCGTTTTATTTTTTTGATCACGATTTCCCCTCAAGTCAGCCAGAATTTATTTACGGAATCCGCTATGCAACAAGCAATCCCTTTGTGCAGCGGGAAAACAAATGGGAGACGTCTGTTCCTGCCAAATATATTGATTTTTACAGCGGTGTTGGCATTGCGTGGTTCAGGCCCCTATCAAAAGGCCCGGAATTGCGCCTTTTTGAAAATGAGAGCGGAAAATTTTATTCGCTCATGATGAACCCGCCTTTGCAGCCGGCCGAGCGTCTGCCACGCCATGTACTGATTGTGTACGATCTGGCAGAAAATATTCCCGGGCAATTTACGCGCTCCCAATTAATCAATGAATTTAAAGTCATGGCCGTCTCGGGCCTGGCTGACACGGATTCCATTGACGTTCTGCTAACTGATTTTGTGCCAAAAACACTGCGGGCCACATTTGTTCCCGCTACCAATGAAACAGTGGAACAGCTTTTTCGGGAGATCGGGCAGGCTCCGCAGCCTCATTTGTCCACACTGCCCCAATTGCTGCGTGCGGCAAAAGACTTTTTTAATCAGCGGGGAGTTCCCGGTGAAATCTGGCTCATCTCGAGTGCCACCAAACATTCCAAGCCTTTGTCAGTGGCCAATGAAATTATTGACCTGAGCCTTCGACGATTCAAGCAGCCAGTAACTTTTCGTATTTTTGATTGCAGTGTTGATGATTGGGAGACGATGATTTGGCTGAATGGGAAATACTACCTGGGGAACGATTATTTGTATGAAAACCTGGCCCGCTTAAGTCACGGGGCAATTGTAAAAGCCAGGAATGAGAGTGATTGGCATCTTCGCGATGCTTTGGCCAATGTCTTTTTCTCGGCTGTGGATGCGGTTGAAGTAGACGCCCTGCCGCAGGGAGGATTTCACGAAAGCCGCTTTTTGTTGAATGGCGGCCGCAGCCATTTCCCCATTGCCTGGCCCTACATGGAATTGGGACGCTACG
>CAZMRE010000426.1:0-1872 GCA_964568545.1 uncultured Deferribacteres bacterium
TAATTTTGCCCACCTGCCTGGCGCCAACCAAAACAACAATAGGGTGACTCTCTATCGCTCTCCTGATGAAGGGTGCCAGCCATCTTTTTTTGTAAATCCATTCAGTATGTGAATAATTATCATTCATATATTGAATAATATGTAATTCTTAGGCAAAAATCAACCCTTTTTCTTTCGCAAGGCCGCGAACATCTTCTTTAATTCTTCCCGAGGCATTAGTTGAGCCAGAAAATTAAATTGTCCTGCCTGCAAATGCTCACCTCCGTCAATCGTTACCGTTTCGCCGGTGAGATACGGCGCCAGATCGGACATCAAAAAAACAGCCAGATTGGCCAGCTCAATGTGCTCGCCATACCGTCCCGTTGGGATTCGCTTCAGATAGATTGCCTCCAATTTCGGATCGGGCATGAGCCGCGCCCAGGCGCCTTTTGTGGGAAACGGCCCGGGAGCAATGGCGTTTACACGAATGCCGTACGTCGCCCATTCAAAGGCCAGGGTCTTGGTCATGGCTTCCACGCCCGCCTTTGCCGCGGCTGAAGGCAGGACAAATGCCGAACCAAATTGCGTGTAGGTGGTTACAATGTTTAAGATTGTGCCCTTTTCTTTGGAATCGATCAAATGACGGCCGAAATGCTGGCTACAATTAAACGTTCCGTGCAGCACAATATCGACGACGGCCTTGAATCCCTGCGGGGGCAGATCTTCTGAGGGCGCGTAAAAATTCCCCGCTGCATTGTTCACCAAACCGTTGAGAACGCCAAATTCTCCTACCAGCCGCTCAACCATTTCGCCCACAGCTTTGTAATCCCGAACGTCAACCACGTGGGTTAAAATTTTTGTTCCGAAGGTCTTCAACTCCTCGGCCGCATCTATGAGCTTTTGTTCGGTGCGTCCGCAAATGGCAACATTTGCACCCAATTCTGCGAATCGCTTTGCCATGGACAATCCCAGGCCGCTGCCACCGCCCGTAATTAAAATGGATTTTCCCCGAAGCGTGTCTTTTTCAAACATGTTGCTCTCCCTTTTTGAGTTGTTCTCAATAATCATCGGAAATGCATTTATTCCTCTATTTTAAAAAATTACGCTACTAAGACCCCAAGCCACAAAGATATGGTATTTTTTGAACACTTTGATTTTTTCGGTTTAATTTTTTACTTGTTTCCATTTAGGCGGACGTTTTTCCAGAAATGCTCGAAATCCCTCGAAGCCATCTTCACTGAGAAAAATTTCTTTTTGAAGTTTTGCTTCCCGATCAAGAGCATCTTTGAAAGAGCCCTCTAATCCTGCCCAAAACGCCTTCTTCATTCGTGCCAGTGCCAGAGGGGCTTGCTGAGCCAATTGCCCGGCAAATTTCTCAACAGAGTTCTGAAAATCGGCATTGGGATAAATCCGATTGATGAGCCCGATTTCCAGTGCGCGGCGGGCATCGATGGTGTCCCCGGTCATGGCCAGTTCCATCGCTTGCCCCAACCCCACCAGCCGCGGCAGGGTGTACGAGCCGCCGCCATCCGGAATGAGGCCCACATGAATAAATATCTCCGAAAATTTCGCCCGTTCCGAGGCCAAACGCAAATCGCAAGCCAGCGCCATATTCAGGCCGATGCCGGCGGCAATGCCGTCAATCGCGGCAAGAATTGGCAGCGGGCTGTTTTTGATTGCCAAAAGCGCGGGTGAGTAGGCATCCATCATAATCTGATAAGCATCCTCCGGGGATACCTTCGCGGCAAATGCCGCCTTGATGTCGGCGCCACTGGAAAAAGAACCGTCACTGCCGGAAATCACAATCACACGTGAACCATCTTTTTCGGATGCTTCAATTTCTTCCCGCAATCGGATCATTGTTTCGGCATCCACCGCATTTTTCACTTCCGG
>CAZMRE010000427.1:0-1870 GCA_964568545.1 uncultured Deferribacteres bacterium
AAACGAATCTCCATTCGCGGCGGTTATAATTTCCAGAATGCGCTTCTTAGTAAATATTCCTTCGGAATGGGAATTCGGTTGGATGATTACAGCACAGCGCTGAAAGATTTTTTACCGGGACGAAAACACGCACTTAAATTTGATCTTGCCGCGCTTCAGAATACGGATTTCTTTTCCAATGCTTCCCGAATCAGTGTAACGGATTATCCGATTGCCCCTGAAAAATTTGAATTTCAAACCCGCGGAAGAATGGAAACCTACACCACAAAAGACAGCGTCATTCTTCGCTGGCAGGTGACACGCGACCCCGATCTCTTTGATGAGGTTCAGTACGGATTTTATCTGACAAAAGACAGCCTGAATCTGGCCCATTATTTGAAAAAACTGGATCAGAAAAAGGTGAATCTCTCCAAGAAACCGGAAGACGCCCTTGTGTTTGCGCTAACACCTTCTCCAGTCATTCAGGCGGATAAAGATCAGCGTAACTTTCAAGTGGATGTGCCTCCGTTGCCGGGTGGGGACTATTTTTGGACGGTCTGGGCAAGAGATGACGATGATCACCTCCGATTCGCCGTAAAATCGGGGCAGAAAATTCAGCATTTTCGCGTGATTGTCAAAGAAGTTCCCGTCCCTCCGGACACCGCCGCCGATGTGATGCTGGCCAAATCGGCAACGGTTCCCCCGTTGCAAGTGAACATTCATTTTGCTTTTAATTCCGCTAAACTAACGCCTGGTTCCAAGGAAGAGTTAAACATTCTTGGGATGGCTCTGAATTCGAAAGCTCTCCGATCAACCCATGCCGAATTAGGGGGGCATACGGATAAGCGCGGCACGGCCGCTTACAATCAAAAGCTTTCCCAGCGGCGGGTTGATCGGGCGAAGGATTACCTGATTGCCGTCCCCGCCGTGGATTCCTCCCGGTTAACGGCAGTTGGATACGGTGAAAGCCGGCCGCTCATCAAAAATGCAACAACAGAGGCTGAGTACGCTGTCAATCGCAGGGTTGAGATTAAACTGTCCGGAAAACAAGCCAGGAAAAATGGCGGTGCGATAACCTATTCGGCTGTGCACAAAACCGTTATGGCCGGTAAAGGATTCTCGTATGCGATTCATGTGAAAAACAAGGGGCCTCAGCCGGCCCGGGGAATTTCCGTCAAAGATATTTTGCCCGCCGGGATTAAAATTGCGGATACCTCCATTCATCCGGATTCGCTTGCGAAAAATCTGCTTTTCTGGAAATTCGATTCGCTGGCTACGGGAGATTCTCTCGTTATCACGCTAAAAGCCAAAGCCCCCGATTTCGTGGATAGAAATCCCAAGCCCTTCCTGAATAAAAGTGTTGTAAGGGCGATCAATGACACGTCCTTTTTTAATAATGTGGATAGTGTGTCCGTTCTCGTTATCGGAACGCCGGATACCGCCGTGTATTTCGGATTTGACAGTTCCAATGTGAAACCACAGGCGCAGGAGCTGTTGGTGCAATGGGCGAATTACATCGAGGCCTCTCCCCTGGTTCCGATTTGCATTGAGGGGCACACCGACAGCAAGGGTTCCGATGCCTACAATATGCGTCTCTCCATCCGACGGGCAAAATCCGTGAAAAAATGGCTCCTCACTTGGCTAAGGCAGCATGCGGCTTCAAAAGTGAACGACGTGCACATTTACACGATTGGATATGGGGAGCGACGTCCGATTGCCACCAATAAAACGGAACAAGGCCGGCAAAAAAATCGGAGAATTGTCATTCATCCGAGACCGTGTAAATAAGGAGCGGTGAGAATTTCCGCCTAAAAATTTTGCATCAAACAGTAGCTGTGCTTATTTTGGGGAACGGTTAGAAAAGGTCATCCCATTCGGGGTGGCCTTTTTT
>CAZMRE010000428.1:0-1869 GCA_964568545.1 uncultured Deferribacteres bacterium
CAATTCCCAAAATCAATTTGTAAGGGTGATCTTTGTATTCGATGTGCAGCTTCTCGGAAAGATCTGCTGCCTGTTCCCAAGCTTCCTCGGGGGAGCCGATGAATAGCCCGGATATTTTCTCGGGATTCACAACAAAGGCAAACAGGAGCTTCGGAATCTGAATAAATTGGGCTGCACGGTCAACTACGGCTCGGGTAGGGGTCCATTTCCGGCCGATAATTTTCATGTTCGTAATCACCGCACCCAGCCAGTGAAAAAAGTCAATGATCGCCTCTCCCGAGATTCCGGGAAAGAAATACTTGTTTCCTCCCGAAAAGCCGACCACTTCATGCGGAAACGTGGGACCAATAATGAAAATTTGGTCGTAATCGAAAATGAGTTTATTGATTTGAACGGGGACATCCTCTCGCATCAACCCACCTGAAAGGCTTTCGATTTCATCCGCGGTAAGTGTTCCGATTGTTTGAAGCGTGTCCGGATTTTTCCACTGGTGATTGAAAAAATGCACGTTTTTGTATTTCTCCGACCACTCCTTTTTTGTGATTCCCATTCTCTTCAGGATGAATTCTATCGGCTCCTCCGGATGCGTTCCCAGAGCAATCAGGTAATCCAGCGTTTTTACCGTGTGACCGATGGTATCGTAGAGAATCTTAAAAAGGGTGTCCATCGGCGCCGTTCGCGTGTGATCAGGAACAATGGCCAAAACCCTTTTATTCTTCAGGGAAAGCTTTGCCAATGCCTTCTCAAACAACTCGCGAATGTCGTCCTCTGAAAGAAACCCTGTTTCTAAACGTTTTCCGATAACCATTTTTAATCCCTTTAATCTGTATTATTTATGAGGGTAGCCACAAAGCCGCCAGGCCACCAAGGCACTAAGGCGATAAGAATTAAAGGATTCGTGAGTTTCTAATCAAAAGATTTTCGGAGAATCTCCACGAATTTTGTCATTTCATTTATGATCAACTCTTTGTATTTTTGTGCCTTTGTGGCTACGCATTGTTCAGATCAATTTACCCCAAAGCCCAAAATTTTCAATTTTTCACGCTGTTGCGGTGTCGCCTGTTTCAGGATCACCTGCGTATTCGAGAATTCTCTCCGGATCGGATAATTTTTTCGCAGGGAATCAAAATAATTTCCCCTTTCATCAGAAGACAAATCGATTACTCTGCGCAACCGGGTATCATCGGCCCGGATGTCGTACACGCATTTGATCACGCCATCAATGAGCGCTTCGTCACTTTTTTGAGAAGCTTCGAATTCCACATAAGGCGCAGGCGGATCCGGCAGAAAACTGCCCGGATCAACAGCCGGTTGTTTTCCGAAATAGGCGCAAGCAGCCTCATAAATCATTCTGACACCATTGATTTTTCCGTCCAGAGAATATCCCGCAATGTGAGGGGTTCCAATTGCCACGCGCTGAAGTAGCTCCGTGTCGATTGTCGGCTCATTTTCCCAGACATCCAGAACGGCGGCGGATTTCCCTTTCCTCTGTTCCAGCCAATTCTTCAAGGCGTCGTTATCCACAACGGGCCCCCGCGAGGCGTTGATGAGCAGTGCTTCAGGTTTTAACACGTGCAGCTTTTCCGGGTCAATCAGATGAACAGTTTTATCCGGGCCGGATTTGGTTAGCGGAACGTGAAGGGTCAAAATGTCGGCCCCGTGCAAAACATCTTCAAGGGGAAGAAACCGCGGATCGCCGGATTGGCGTGCCAGCGGCGGGTCGTTTTCGAGAACCTTCATCGCCAAAGCTTTTGCCCGTGCGACCACTTTGCTGCCGATATGCCCCACACCCACGACACCCAGGGTTTTTTCGGAGAGCTTCCAGCCCAATTGGACGGCCAAATCAAATAAAGCCGCAAAAATATATTC
>CAZMRE010000429.1:0-1866 GCA_964568545.1 uncultured Deferribacteres bacterium
AAAACTCGCAACGGTAGAGATTTCAATTAGACCTGCGAACTATGATTCATTTTAAAAACGAAATCCCACAAACTAAGAAGGCATGGCTCGAAGAAATTGCCAGAGCCTATCGTGAGGCGTATGAGACTATTCCATTTGGGATATTCGTTGATCAAGAAATAAATCCGAAAGATCTCTTTCATCTTGCGCCATCACTCTGTTTGAAATTTCGCGGAATTAAAAGAACAAAAAAGAATCTCAAAAAGGCAACGGATGCTGCACTGGCAAGTTACGTGGCAACCGAGGAGGCAATTGATGACCTGTTTGATATTCCCCAAATGACTTTCGCCTTTGCTTATGTCGCAAGCCACTATGGCCTGGAACTAATAGATCAAACAACATCCACAGAATTATTAGACTACATTGAAACTAACCTGGATGAGCTGTTGGATTTGACCGATGAGCAAGCGCATGGATAACAACGAAACCAGCCACAAATTCATTAAACTGACAAGCCAAATTCTGTCTCTTCTGGCGTTGGTTATTTTGTTGTCAAATGCCTGTTCGCCGCACATTCCAAAGAAACAAAATGAGGAAAGCAAAATGATTCAAAGACCGACGCCAGGGGCTATGGAAGGCCCAATTGCACCCGCTCAAACCGAAAATATGCGTCAGGCGATTTTTGCCGGGGGGTGCTTCTGGTGCATGGAGCCGATCTTCGAGCAGATACCCGGTGTGGCATCCGCAACATCCGGCTACACGGGCGGCGGCGTACCCAATCCGACCTACGAGCAGGTCTCCACCGGGACGACGGGCCATTTTGAATCGGTCTTGATCCGCTACGATCCGGCGAAGGTATCCTACCGGGAGCTGCTGAAGGTC
The DNA here is from genome assembly GCA_964568545.1 of uncultured Deferribacteres bacterium. Taxonomy (GTDB): domain Bacteria; phylum Zhuqueibacterota; class JdFR-76; order JdFR-76; family BMS3Abin05; genus BMS3Abin05. The sequence continues at coordinate 862 of CAZMRE010000429.1, forward strand.
TACTGGAAACACATCGACCCCACCGATCCCGGCGGGCAGTTCTACGACCGGGGCACGCAGTACACCACGGCCATCTTCTATTTTGACGATCACCAGAAAGAGCTGGCGGAAGAATCCAAACAGGCGCTGGAAAACGCCAGTATCTTCGGTAAGCCCATTGTTACCCTGATTCTGCCGGCCCAAATATTTTACCCGGCTGAGAAATACCACCAAAATTATTACAAGAAGAGCGCCGTCGCATTTAAGACCTACTACATCGCCTCGGGGAAAGAACCATTTTTTGAAAAAATCTGGCAAAAGCACCAAGACTTCAATTTTTTCCCAAAATCGGGATAAAAGCCTTGGCACGGTAAGAATTGAGGTACGCAGCCGTCACGCAGATTCCCATCTTGGGCACGTTTTCCACGATGGGCCGCCGCCAACTCACATTCGCTACTGCATCAACTCCGCCGCGCTACGGTTCATCCCGCTGGAAAATTTGGAAAAGGAGGGTTACGGAGGCTACTTAAAATTGTTCAAAAAATAAACTGCTGTTCAGCCGCGAATGCGCGAATCGTTTGTTTGGTTAAAACAACGAGTAATTCGAGGGAATAAGAAATCGGATGCCGCTGCCTTAAATGCGGCTCTCCAAAATTACCACACATTTAACCCGCAAATCAGAGGTGCTGTCATGAAAAAAGTCAAAACCGCCGTTCTGATTTTCTTGGTTTTTGCTTTTGCACCCATTGCAACGGCCCAGGTATCCCCCGGACTCCGCACCCATTTATTTCAGACCTCGCTCCGGATGACTCTGAACCTAACAACCGCCAATCTGTCCACCCTCGGCTCAGCCAACCGACTGTCCACCAGAAGAAACCGCTGCTTAAAAATTGGAGAATGGGTTGGCCTGGTATCCGGCACAGGCATCGGACTTTTGCACACGTATTGGAGCATCAAATACACGCCCGATCCTCAGATTCCCGTCTGGAAGCATCTTTTGGCGGGGCTTCCGGCTACCGCTGTGAG
>CAZMRE010000430.1:0-1852 GCA_964568545.1 uncultured Deferribacteres bacterium
AATAATTAGAGAATTTTTATGAAATGGACTTCTGTTCGGGCAGCGATTTTCCCAATTGCTGCCCTTTTTATTACGTTTATTTTCATTTCCTGTAACCTGAACCACGGACTGCATCCGGTTCCCATTACCGGCATCGGCGGCACAATCTCGTTTAAGGGTGATTGGCCGAAAAATACCGAATTCGTGCGTATTGTTGTTTACAGAAATTATCCGCCGCCATCGCCAATTGCCATTACTGGTTTTAGTGATCCGATTCCATTTGGATCGAGAACGTATGCGTATGAATTACAGCTTCCTCCGGGAACGTACCACTGGGTGCTGGTGGCATGGAAAGCGAAAAATCAATCCTTTAAGAATATTCGTATAATTGGGCAATATTACGCTGAAAACGACAGCAGTCAACCGGGAACGATCACCGTCAGGAAAGATCAATTGACACCGCACGTAGACATCGTCGCCGATTTCAGCATCTTAACAAATCCGTAGTTGCGTTGCGTTCATCCTCATAGAGCGCCTTTTCTTGTCTTAAAAAAGGGGCCTTTCTAAAAAAGGTGTCAAAAACAGGCATTTTATCAACGAATCAAAGATATGACGTCATAATGAAACAGACTTTCTCAACCTTAACCCTGGTCTTAATCTTTCTTTTCACTTTTTCCTCCTTTGGTTTATCCCAATCGACCAGAGGACGAATTGAGGGCAGGGTCACAAACCAGGAGGGGCAACCTCTGCCGGGCGTAAATATTATCCTGAAGGGTACGACACTGGGAACAATCACAGATCGCCGGGGTAATTTTGCGCTCGACCGAATCCCCGTAGGCCGCTACACCCTTCTTATTTCCATGATTGGCTACGAACCCCGCGAAATTTCAAATGTGCGGGTTTTTGCTGGCAAATCCACCCGGCTAAATGTTCGCCTGAAACAGGTTGCCATTGAAGCTCCCGCGCTCATTGTTACGGCCAGCAAAAAGCAGCAAACCATCCAGGATTCTCCCGTTAGCGTGTCCATTGTATCCGAAAAGGAAATCCAGCGCCGCAACAGCAGTAATCTTCAGGATATTGTTGCATTTGTTCCGGGTGTTTATCTCATTAATAATCAATTAAATATTCGCGGATCAACAGGCTACAGCCAGGGTGCAGGTAGCCGGGTGCTGGTTTTGCTGGACGGAGTTCCCTTTATTACAGGTGATTCCGGCACAATCAACTGGGATGCGATTCCGGTGACCGAAATTGAGCGAATTGAAGTGATCAAGAGTGCCGGTTCGGCTCTGTACGGTTCCAATGCCCTGGGAGGTGTGCTGAACATTATTACCCGGGATCCGGGCAAGATTCCTCAAACACGCATTCGAACCTCCTGGGGATTTTACAACAGGCCTTACTATTCGGAATGGCGATGGACAAATCGGCTTTTGCAGTTTAATTCCGTCGATGTGAGTCACTCGCAGACCTTTCACAAATTGGGCGTACTCATTTCCGCCGGACGAAAAACATCCACTGGCTACAAGCAAAACGGCGAGTACACACGTTGGAATTTCTTCGGGAAATTTCATTACCGCTACTCTGCCGAAACCCACGCCATTCTGCTAACCAATTTTGCCTACGAAAATCACGGGCAATCCTTTTTGTGGAGGGGGCCCGCAACTAACCGCCCCTACGAAATTTCTCCCGACGCCATCGGCGACAAAATTCACTCCGGCAAGTACATCTGGCATTTTACGTACAAAACCATGCTGCGCCGAAATCTGGCCTTCATCAGCAAATCGTCGCTCTACATGACGCGCTGGAAGGATTATTTTCACGACAATCACGATTTTTCCCGCACAAACAAGTGGGGACAGGAGTTTTTGTTTGAATA
>CAZMRE010000431.1:0-1848 GCA_964568545.1 uncultured Deferribacteres bacterium
CCGTCCCCGCCAACTGTCAGGGACACCCTTCTCAAGAGGGGATTTTTAGAGGGTTGCAGTAAATTGTCCTGTACAATCGCCCGATTTTAATTGCATGCAAAGAAAGGCTTCTAATGAAACAAATACCGGAACCGTTTAAAATAAAAGTCGTTGAGAAAATTCATCTCATCTCCCGATCGGAGCGGGAAAAACTGATCGAAGAGGCCGGATTCAATGTGTTTAATCTTCCGGCGGAAAAAATCTACATTGATTTGCTCACGGACAGCGGCACCTCGGCCATGAGCGACCACCAGTGGGCAGGCATCATGCTTGGCGACGAATCTTACGCCGGGAGCCGTAATTTCGCGCATTTTGAATCTACCATCCGGACGATCACGGGTTTTAAGCATGTGATTCCTACGCACCAGGGACGTGCGGCCGAAAATATTCTTTTTTCAACCCTCGTGTCCGAAGGACAGGTGGTTCCGAATAATATTCACTTCGACACCACCCGCGCCAATGTGGAAAATAACGGCGGGCGTCCTTTGGATCTGGTGATCCCGGAGGGACTGGAACCGGAATCCGAGCATCCCTTCAAGGGAAATGTGGATATTCAAAAACTGCGGGGGGTCATTAAAAAATACGGCGCGAACAAAATCCCGGTGGCAATGATAACGGTGACCAACAACAGCGGAGGCGGTCAGCCGGTTTCCATGGAAAATATCCGCAAGGTCAGTGCCGTTCTGAAAGAGTACAACATTCCCTTTTTTCTCGATGCGTGCCGATTTGCAGAAAACTGCTTTTTCATCAAGGAAAGAGAACCCGGCTACGCCGACAAATCCATTGCGGAGATTGCCCGAGAACTGTTTTCCTACGCCGATGGCTGTACGATGAGCGCCAAAAAAGATGCACTGGTCAACATCGGCGGTTTTCTGGCCTTGAATTCCGACACGCTTGCCCAAAAACTCAAGAATAGGCTTATCTTATTGGAAGGTTTTCCTACCTACGGCGGATTGGCTGGGCGTGACCTGGAAGCGATTGCCCGAGGATTAGAGGAGGGGCTTGATGAAAATTATTTGCGTTTTCGAACCGGCCAGGTGCGTTACTTAGGGGAACTCTTAATGGAATATGGCGTTCCAATTGTTAAACCGCCGGGCGGACATGCCATTTACATCGATGCCAAACGATTTGCGCCGCATATTCCGCAGTCCCAGTTTCCGGGACAGGCGCTGGTGGTTGGGTTGTACCGGGAAGCAGGCATCCGCGCCGTTGAGATTGGAAGTTTGATGTTTGCTCACAAAGATCCGGACACGGGCAAAATGGTTTACCCTGATTTGGAATTGGTTCGACTGGCAATTCCGCGGCGTGTGTACACCAATTTACACCTGCAATATGTAGCGGAGGCTATTATCCATCTGTTTCAGAATAGAGAAAAATTAAAAGGGCTGCGCCTCATCTACGAAGCTCCGGCTCTGCGACACTTTACAGCCCGACTGGAGGAACTTGCGTGATTCAGGCATTTTTATTTGATTTTGATGGTGTTCTGGTAAACAGTATGACCTACCACATTCAGGCATGGCAGGATGAATTCTCTAAACTGAGCATTCAAATAGATCCGAATGATGTTTACCTGCGGGAAGGCAGCCGTGCGTCGGCAATTGGGCGAGCGCTTTTTGAAAAAGCCGGCATTCAGATTTCGGAAAAGGAGCTGGATGATTTTATCGCAAAAAAACGCAAACGATACGCTGAAACTACTCATGCGGGGCTTATGTCGGGGGCCAGGGAGCTGCTTCTGGAACTGAAACGGCGCGATTTAAAAATTGGTCTGGTGACCGGTTCCGTGTGGGAAAATATTCTGGCTGTTCTGGA
>CAZMRE010000432.1:0-1832 GCA_964568545.1 uncultured Deferribacteres bacterium
TATTGGAAGAAAATATTTAGATCCAAAGGTTTACCGAACAATGCGCAGTGAACGCTATCGATCGATTCTAAGAAAGTTAGGTGAAAAACCCCTGAGTCATTTTCAAAAGAGCAGAATCGAGGAAAAACTAAATCAAAGTGAAAAAGGTGTTTTTAACAATTTTCTAAGAAAAATGCGGCAGTTGGGGATAATCTCTCCCGACATTGAAAGGGGAAGAGGACACTACAGGTTTGTAAATGATCTTTATCCAATTTATATTTGGATGGAAAATCAGGACTTTCGAAAAATAAATAAGGGATTGGGATCTTAATTATACTGTGATATTATATGCTAACTTCATTGTATATCAAAAACTTCACTCTTTTTGATGAAGTATCGGTTTCATTCCAAAATGGTTTGAATATCATTACGGGAGAAACAGGTGCCGGGAAATCGTTGGTTGTAGACGCTCTAAACCTGCTGTTGGGGGAAAAGACCGATGTTTCGGTTCTTCGAAAAAATACCCCCAAAGCAATTGTTGAGGGCGTATTTTCTCTTTCTATTCCAGACGTGGATTCTTTTCTTGCCGAAAATGATCTTGATATTTTAGAACACGAGGTGCGAATTCGGAGAGAAATAAATGCCTCCGGGCGATCCCGATCTTTCATCAACGATACGCCTGTAACAATGGAAACCCTTCGATCGTTTGGCGAATTACTGATTGACATTCACGGGCAGCACGAACACCAATCGCTTCTTAAAAACGAAAAGCACATCGATTATCTTGATGCTTTTGGCGAACAACAATCCAGGCTTCAGGAAATTGGTCTTAGCTTTAAGAAAATCAGATCGTTAAAAAAGAACCTGGAAGGGCTTATTGAAAAAAGCCGCCAGCTTGAAGAACGCCGCGATTATTTACAATTTCAATTGAATGAAATTAACCGTGTGGATCCGCTTCCGGGGGAAGATGAAAAGCTGGAAGAAGAAGAAAAGATTCTTGCCAATAGTGAGAAGTTGTTTGGATTGAGTACGGATGCCTATCAAATAATCTATGAGGACGATCAGTCCGTTTACGCATTGCTAACCCGAGTGGAAACTATTTTGGCAGAACTTCAAGAAATTGACAAACGATTTGATGAATTCGCAAAGCTTAGCACCGATGCCAAAATTAATATCGACGAAATCGCAAAATTCCTACAGAGTTATGTCACTAATTTTGAGTTCAATCCCGAGCGATTGGAAGAAATTAGAAATCGCCTTGGCACGCTCACACGACTAAAGAAAAAGTACGGTATCACCATTGACGATATCCTCGAGAAAAAGGCTGAGATTGAAAGTGAACTTCAGTTGGTCGATTCGGTGGAAGGTGAAATTGAACGTCTGAAAGCAGATATTGAGGGTGAAATTCGGCACTATGCGGTGCTTGCTGAAGTTATTTCTATAGAACGGGAAAAAACGGCACGAATTCTTAAAACAAAAGTCGAACACATTCTTCACAAATTGGGGATGGAAAAAGCTGTTTTTCAGGTGCAGGTGGAACGTCTTGAGACTCCCGACGGCTGGGTAAAAATAGAGGACAAATTTTATCAGGGAACACCAAAAGGCATTGATCGCGTACGCTTTTTTATTTCAGCAAACCCCGGCGAACCACCAAGGGAATTGTCTAAGATTGCCTCAGGAGGAGAAATTTCCCGAGTGATGTTGACAATCAAATCAGTGTTGGCAGAAAAGGACAAAATTCCCGTACTTATTTTTGATGAGATTGACAATGGTATTTCCGGAAGGATTGCCCAAACAGTGGGGAGGCAATTGCACCTTTTATCTAAGAGTCATCAGATTATTTGTGTAACGCA
>CAZMRE010000433.1:0-1828 GCA_964568545.1 uncultured Deferribacteres bacterium
ACCATAATTGTGAAATTCAGCGGAATTCCACCTGTACCGGTTACCCGTCCCTGGATCGCTCCTGCCCGAGCAACGGGATTTGGCCCGGGATTTTGCTGTTGATTCAAATTGAAATCGATCCCCTGAAGGGTATCATTCAGTGATGAAATGGTCACAACATCTGCTTCATTCCAGGAGGATTTATGGTTGTAGAATTCACCCTGGTATCCCCAGCTTTCCGCATAGATTTTGAAGGAACCGGTAGCCGGAACATTTGCTGTGTAAACGCCCTTATCTGAGGTAAATGCACTGACTTCTATTGGATCATTTTGGTTGGTTGCTGAGTAAATCTTCAAGCTAACCATGTTCCAGGCAAAGGGTACGCTGCCATTCTGCATGAAAACCGTGCCCGTAATAACCGCACCGTGCTGCAAATCAAAATCAATTCCGGTTACGGTTTGATTGGCCGCCACCGACACAAGCGTAGCACTTCGCCAACCTGCGTAGTTATTTGATGGGATATCATTGTAAAATTCATCCGCGAAATCGCTGTTTGTTAACACATAATAAGAACCCGGCCCAAGTCCCGTAATCGTGTAAGAGCCATTCCAATCCATTGACGCGGCTCCGGCCAGAAAACCGTAAATGTCAAATGCCATCACTTTTACATTGCCCTGTGGGGGCTGGCCGTCAATTGTAACCGTACCTTGAATGATGCCATTTCCCTGAACGGATTTTGCCTGAAGTCTGGATTCAATCGCAGCGAAAATTTCCCTTTGACTCAGACCAAGTGCCTTTTGTTTGTTAATTTCATTCACAAACGCCCTGATTTTTTCACCCGCTGAAATAGATGTCTGCACCTTTTTCTGAAGGATTTGATCAAGTTTAGCATCGTTAATTTTCTTTTCAAGAAGTGATTTTTGGTGATCGACGGATTTTTTTAATAAAACATTTTTATTAATGGCGGCTTGTTGAACGAAAGCCCTGGAATAAGAAGCCCTGACTTTTTGAACATTTACATTTTTCTTGTTTGATGAAAATGCGGTTGTTGTGGATAGAAACAAAAACGTGCTCAGAAGAAAGCCCCACAAAAACAATAACCGATAATAATTCCTTTTATTGAATTTCATTTCCTAACCCTCCAATTTTTAATGTGCGTTAACGATGGGAAAAAGAAAAGCGAAGCCAAAAACTCCGCTCGCGTCGTGAGTGATACCAACATTTGTGAATATTGGCTGAATAACATGGAGCGGGCGACGGGATTCGAACCCGCGACAACCGGCTTGGGAAGCCGGGACTCTACCAACTGAGTTACGCCCGCAAGCAAATATTCGCTATCTCATTTAATTTAAATGAGATAGCTTTTAAAATTTTTACATATTCAAAATTCTTTAAAGATCCCCTGCCGCTATTTAGGTATAACAGAACAGCATTGATATTATTGCGAATATATTAAGAACCATCCATTCACCACCATAATGAATGATGGTGATTTTACAAAGAAATCACAGTGCAAAAAAAAGCCATTTATTTTCTTCAATTGCTTTGAACAATCACCACAATTTATTATGGTGAAAATTCTTGCAAAACTCGCAACGGTAGAGTTTATATTTCAGTCAACTTTATATAATGTAATAAATCCACCAAAAATGTCAAGAAAATTTTTTAAAGTTTCATTTTTTTAATAAGTTCTAATTCGTAAAACGCTAAATATTACCCAAATTTATTCCCCTCATCTTTAAGCATTCGGCCATTTTTTCACCTCTTCAACAAGGTAATCGACAATCTCATCTTCGCGAATCTTCTTGACTTTTACCCCTTTTTTGTAAATAAGGGCCGAGTGCTTTCC
>CAZMRE010000434.1:0-1822 GCA_964568545.1 uncultured Deferribacteres bacterium
TGCTTTTCTCCCAAAATTGACGGGGTTCTTGTGAAAAAAATCGTTGAGTTTGGAATCGCGCTTCTGTTTGCCGTTTCGGTATTTTCCCAATCGGCGCAGGGGCAGATTATTGAACACCGGACGATTGTGCCGGGCGTGGAATTCTTTGCGCTTCAAGACACCACCGTTCCCCGGCGAGTGTTTGTGCTTAAGATCGATCTGACTCGTCCTGAACTTCGGGCGCACACGGTGAAGGCAAAAAACCGCTTGCGTGGTTTGGCCACCCTCAGTGCCGTTGTGCATTCGTTCCGGCAGGAAAAGGTGGTGGCAGCCATTAATGCCGATTTTTTCAATAAAACCGGCTTTCCGGTAAATGTACAGGTGCAGCGGGGCGAACCTCTCACCGAGCCGATTTCGTACCCTGTTTTTGGATTTACCACTTCGGGAAAACCCTTTATGAAGCGTCTGAAATTTGAGGGAAAATTTCTGACGCCAAGGGGAGATTTCCCTGTGGGGGGAATTAACCGACAGTGGAAAACGGACGAATTGGTCTATTTTAATTCCTTTTTCGGAGACTCGGTTCTGGCCAATCCCTGGGGAATTTCCATTCTTTTGAAGCCGCTGCAACTCTGGAAAAATGGCTGCAGAACATTTCTCGTAGATCGCCTTGTTCACACGAGGAGGCTGGCCATTCCCGCTAATCGAGCCGTGCTCATCGGGCATCGCAAAGCCAGAAATTGGCTTGAAAAACACGTCAAAGCCGGGGATCGTGTAACGCTAAAATTTCGATTTCCGCCCCTGAAAGAAGGGGTGAGAGATGCAGCGGGCGGGCTGCCTCAAATTTTAAAAAACGGCAGATACCTTGAAAAATTCAGGAAAAAGGGGTTCACGTGGAAGCGTCACCCGCGCACGGCCGTCGGAATTTCACGCGATGAGAAAACCATGATCTGGGCAGTGGTGGACGGCCGGCAGCCCGGCTACAGTTTTGGGATGACGCTTCGCGAACTGGCGGATTTCATGAAAACCCAAGGGGCTTACAATGCCATTAATCTGGACGGAGGCGGATCGTCAACGATGATTATCGAGAATCGTCTGATCAACCGCCCTTCGGATGCCGGTGGCGAGCGGCGCATCAGCAACGCCTGGCTGCTGTTTTTGGAGAAATAAACATAGTGTCTTCGTAACAAATGATTATGAATAATACAGGTTAAATACGAAGGAGATCCAAAATGTTTGATTCGAAAACCTATAAAAATCGGCGGGAAATCTTAAAGAAAAATTTTTCTTCGGGATTGCTTCTGTTCCCTGGAAATGGCGAAAGCCCGATGAACTACCCGGCCAATGTGTACCCCTTCCGTCAGGACAGCTCATTTCTGTACTACTGGGGACTTGATGCTCCCGGGTTGGCGGCGGTCATCGATGTGGATAACGACAGGGAGATTTTGTTCGGAAACGATCTCGGCATGGACGACATTGTATGGACGGGGCCTCAGCCTTCCGTAGCCGAACAAGCTGCACAGGTTGGCGTGGCCCATTCAGAGGCAATTGCAGGGCTTGAAAAACGGCTTCGCGAAGCCGTTTCAAACGGAAAGCCGATTCATTTTTTGCCACAGTACCGAGGCGAAAATCTGGTGAAATTGGGGGAGTGGTTGGGAATCCGCCCGGAATTTCTGAATCGTTATGCGTCACTGGAGCTGCGAAAGGCTGTGATTGCCCAGCGTTCCATTAAAGAAGAGCAGGAAATCACCGAGATTGAAAAAGCCCTTGACATCACCCGGGAAATGCACCTTCAGGCAATGAAATGGACAAAGCCGGGTAAATTCGAGCGAGAAGTGGCAGGCAG
>CAZMRE010000435.1:0-1800 GCA_964568545.1 uncultured Deferribacteres bacterium
CCGAAACGGCAGTGGCGGTGTTGCACGATGAATTCGGACTTGAAAGCATTCAGAGGAGGAAAATTGCCTGATCCAAAAATCGGAATTGTGGGTGCCTCCGGACTGGTGGGCAGAACCCTGCTTGAGGTGATTACCGAGCACAAATTCCCCTTCAGCGAACTGCGATTGTTTGCTTCCGATCAGTCGGAAGGAAACAAATTGCAGGTTGGAAATCATCAATACCCTTTAAGACGATTGCAACCGAATTGCTTTGAGGAACTCGATCTTGTGTTTTTTGTTTCCACTAATCAGGTAAGTCTGGATTGGGCACCCGCCGCGGTGAAATCCGGCGCACTAGTCATTGACAACAGCAAGGCCTACCGAATGGACCCATCCGTGCCGCTAATCGTTCCCGAAATAAATGGCCATCAGCTTTTCAACAATCATGGAATCATTGCCAATCCCAACTGCTCCACCGTACAAACAGTGATGGCGCTCTATCCACTGGAAAAAGAGTTTGGTCTGGAACGAGTGGTGGTTTCTACCTACCAATCGGTATCGGGCAGCGGTAAATTGGCGCTTGAACAATTAAAAGCGGAGCGATCCGGAAAGAAAAAGGATTTCCCAAAAGTTTACCCCCACCCTATTTTCAACAACTGCCTGCCGCATATTGGCACGTTTCTGGAAAATGGCTACACGGATGAAGAAATGAAAATGGTGAATGAAAGTCGGAAGATCCTTAGTTTGCCCGATCTGCGAATTACCGCAACGACGGTTCGTGTGCCAGTGGAGAACAGTCACTCCATTTCGGTAAATGTTGAATTGAAAAAGGAATTTAATCTGGAAGATGTTAAAAATCTGTACCGGAAAACTTCAGGTGTCGTTTTAAAGGATGATCCTTCAAATGCCGTCTACCCACTCGCTCGTGAAGCGAAAGGACACGATGAAGTTTTCGTTGGGCGTATTCGCAGAGATTTTAGCATTCCCAATGGCTTAAACCTCTGGGTGGTTGCAGATAATCTCCGAAAGGGTGCCGCCTCGAATGCGCTTCAAATTGCTGAATACTGGTTGCAATCCAAACACTAATGAAAAAAAAGAAAAAATACTCATGATTGATAAAGAGAATTCATTTGAACGGTGGGCAGAGAGATACGACCGGCACATCCGCCTGGATGAAATTGGCGAGGCGGGGCAGATCAAATTAAACAACAGTAAGGTACTTGTGGTTGGAACCGGCGGTCTCGGCTCCCCCGTTGCCCTTTACCTGGCCGCCGCGGGCATTGGAACCATTGGTCTGGTTGATCACGACACCGTCGATTTAAGCAATCTGCAGCGGCAGGTTCTGCACGGCACGCCGGATATCGGGCGGCCAAAAGTTGATTCGGCAGCGGAAACGCTGAACCATTTGAACCCAGACATCACGATTCGTAGACACAGGGATTTTTTGACAAAAGAAGATGCTGCCCAGATTGTTTCCGATTATGATGTGGTTGTGGATGCTTCCGACAATTTCCCAACGCGATTTTTACTGAATGATACGTGATATATGCTTAAAAAGCCACTTGTCTTCGGCGCCGTTCTGGAATTTCAGGGGCAGGTCACTACTTTTACCCAGGAATCAGACTCCGCTTGTTACCGATGTCTTTTTCCTGAGGCGCCCGATCCTGCACTGGCTCCTACTTGTGCACAAGCCGGAGTAATTGGCGTCTTAACCGGTGTAATTGGCTCCGTTCAGGCAAATGAAGTTATTAAAATTCTCTTGAGTTTTGAAGAAAAAGAGGCCGGAAAAACCCTCAAGAACCGCATCTGGACATTTAATGC
>CAZMRE010000436.1:0-1798 GCA_964568545.1 uncultured Deferribacteres bacterium
GCATCCGGTGGATTCATGTGCTTTTTCAGATTTTTCTTTGGGCGATAGGCTCCAATGGGCAAAAGCGCCACGTCTATTTTAAAGTGTTTTCCAATTTCCTTGAAACCGGGAAAGTAACCTGTGTCTCCCGCAAAATAGACTGTTCCGGTCTTGTGTTCCAAAATAAATCCAATAAAAACACTGGATTTGTGAAAAAAAGGTTGTTTGCCGGAATGTTGTGCGGGCGTTGCCGTTATCCGAAGGTTGTTGAGGGAAGCGGTTTGCCAGGCAGTCAATTCCCGAACATTCGCAAATCCAAGATTCCGCATGTAAATTCCCAGACCTTTTGCCATGACCAAAGGAGTAGTGCGGGGGAATTTTTTTAATGTCCACAGATCGAAATGATCATAGTGGCCGTGAGAAACAAAAATTCCATCTATTGGAGGAAGTTGTTCAATTGGGATACCGGGAGGGGTTTTACGATGAAAAAAAATAACACCTCGATTGTAAACCGGATCCAATAGATAATGTTGATTGTTGAATGAAATTAGAACAGAAGCGTGTCCAATAAATGTGATTTTCAATGCCATCTTTTCATTGAACCAGTGCGTAATCTGAATAGGACTTTTCGATTACCAGTCCCGGCTCTTCCACAGTGTGCAAAAGATTAAGTGCTTCCATGATAATTTCTTTTTGCATGTCGGGGCGGTTTGGAAGCCCCACGGCATGCCCCGGCCGCAGGCCGGTGGGATAGAGTGCCCGAGGGGGATGCCCCATGCGGGTGACGATTGGGTGTTGGGTAATGGTAACCGTAGGAATTCCCCAGTCTTCGACAACGGTTTGAATGCCAACAGCGATTCGGTTACAAAAAATGCATCCGGATAAAAACAAGGCGGCACCGGCGTCGTCAGACTCCAGAGCCTCGGCAATTTGTGGGGCTACTTCTTTGCGAATTCGAGATTGCAGCAAATGAAATCCAAAAACGCTCACGTGGTTATTAGTAGGGCCTCCAATTTTGCCTTCTTCCGCCAATTCACGAAGCCGATCAATGGGAAAGAGCGCATTAATGTCGCCTTTTAAAATTACCGGATTGATGTGGCGATGTACAACGGTCAGATCGTTTGCAGATGTGTCCGAGGGAATCAGAATGAATTCTTGGTTTTCCGGCGGAATGTCATTTTTCTTCAAGATTCCCGCAACGGACACAATGGCCACTTTTTTAAGATTTAGATCTCCAATAAAACGGGAAAATGGGACATCAAAGAAAGTGCTCATGACGATTTCCTTTTCCTCTTGAAAATTCTCTTTTTAAAATATAAAGAGATTTTGTTAAAACCGCAAGTTAAAAAGCACTTTCGTTCCAGGTAGTGCGAGCCTGCGCCAAAACAGAGCCCGTTTCCGGATTTTCAATCTCGTGAAGCCAAAAGATTTTGCTCGCTTCCATTTGCGGAAGTTTTTGCACCCGGGTTAAGAGTTTCTCTCCATAGCGGGCTTCCTTTTTGAACAGAATTTCCAGTGACTGCATTTCATATTTTGGATGAAATTCTGCCGGCACAGTCTCGTAGCACCATTCCGCAAATTTGGTGTTATTGGCGTGATTATTCGAGTCCAGATCTGTCCAGCGGACGTAAAATTCCCTGGTGAACGACTCTTCCGAAATACGGGGCAGCCGCCCAAATGTTCCTGGAACCTCCTGGCGGTCTACGTGGGGGAAGGCTTGTCGAATCACCTCGGGAATGCGAACCGGCCGCTTTTTTTGGAAATCGATTAAAATCCAGACGGAAGATGCCCGGGCAAACACCTTACCTTCCGGGCTTGC
>CAZMRE010000437.1:0-1792 GCA_964568545.1 uncultured Deferribacteres bacterium
GCTGAGTGAAGTCGAAGTGACTGAGGAAATCCATCTTTAAATGAAAGCTTGTACAACAAAAAACCGAATAAGAGCCAGTTCCCATGATGCACGGTAAAGGCGGAAGATTCCTGGAAGAAGATGTGGTCGGAAAGGCCTACGACAGCCGGATCGTCAAACGGCTTCTGGCCTACCTGCGGCCCTATCGTTTGCAGGTGATAGCGGCTGTTGTGGTGCTGGTGCTGCTCTCGCTGGCGCAGCTTGCAGGCCCGCTGCTCACTAAAATTGCCATTGACCGCTTTATTGTTCCCAAAAATATCCCAGGACTTTTTCGAATTTCTATGGTTTTTCTCTCCATTCTCGGTTTGGAATTTGTGCTTCAATTTATCCAAATCAATTTAATGGAATGGATTGGGCAGAACGTGATGTTTGATATTCGGATGGCGACGTTTTCCCATCTCCAGAAAATGGACATTCAATTCTTCGATCGAAATCCCGTGGGGCGATTGGTTACGCGGGTAACAACCGATGTGGCCGCTCTGCAGGACGTGTTTACCTCGGGTGTGGTAGCCATTTTCGGGGATTTGTTCATGCTTTCCGGAATAATCATTGTGATGCTTGTGATGAACTGGAAACTGGCGCTGGTTACATTCAGCGTTTTGCCAATCCTGATTTATGCAACGTTTCTGTTCCGCAAAAAAGTGCGGAATAATTACCGGCGCGTGCGATTTCTGATTGCTAAACTCAATGCTTTTCTTCAGGAGAATATCTCCGGAATGGCTATTGTGCAGCTATTTAACCGGGAAAAACGAAACTTTCAACAGTTCAAAGACCTCAATTGGGAAACCCTGCAAACGCAATTAAAAACGATTCTCTACTTTTCAATGTTTGGCCCCAGCGTGGATGCGATCAGCTATTTTGCCATTGCCCTTATTATCTGGTTTGGAGGATTTGAATACAATGCGGGCGGTTTGACCCTCGGTATTTTGGTCGCGTTTATTCAATATGCACAGCGATTTTTTCGCCCCATCAGCGACTTGGCCGAGAAATACAATATTTTGCAGAGTGCCATGGCATCTTCGGAACGCATTTTTAAGATTTTAGATGAAAATCCTCAGATCACCTCTCCGTCCAAGCCGGTTCCATTTCAGCATTTTGAAGATAAAATTCAGTTTGATCACGTGTGGTTTGCTTACAAAGAGGAAGATTGGGTGCTGAAAGATATTTCATTTGAGGTGAGGAAAGGCCAGCGAGTGGCACTGGTGGGCGCAACGGGAGCAGGAAAGACATCGATTATTAGCTTGCTGGCCCGGTTTTACGATGTTCAACAGGGGCATATTCTTGTCGATGGTACTGACATTCGAGAATTTGCCATTCCCGACCTGCGACGGAAAATCGCCATTGTTTTACAGGATGTTTTTTTATTTTCGGGAAGTGTGGCGGACAATATTCGTCTGGGCGAAAATTTGCCTGAGGAAGCAGTTCGGGAAGCTGCCAAAATCGCCAATGCTCACGAGTTTGTTCAATCTCTGCCCGACGGCTATTTGACGGACGTGAAAGAAAGGGGGACGTCTCTCTCACTCGGCCAGCGGCAGCTTCTGTCCTTTGCACGCGCATTGGCTTTTGATCCGGAGATTCTTGTTCTGGATGAGGCAACTTCCAGTGTGGACACAAACACAGAGATGATGATTCAAAGCGCACTTGAACGCCTCCTCAAAAATCGTACGGCAATTATTATTGCCCATCGCTTGTCAACTATCCAACATGCGGACAAAATATTGGTGATGCACAAGGGGGAGATACGGGAGTCCGG
>CAZMRE010000438.1:0-1790 GCA_964568545.1 uncultured Deferribacteres bacterium
GGAACGATGGATTTGGGTCAGCTTTTGCTGGATGATGTCGCAAAAGTGAAAATTACAAAGGGTCCGGCGTCTTCTTTGTACGGTCCCAATGCCATGGGCGGGGTGATCAATATTCTGACCCAATCGCCGCGAAACACGCCGGTTTTTTCGGCACTGGCTGAAGGCGGCAGCGGAAATTACGAACACTTGCGGCTTGTTCATGCCAATCATTGGAAAAAAATAGCGTACCGGGTGAATTTTTCGCAAATCAAACAAAATGGCTTTCCCCTGTCCTCGAAATTTAGTCCTACTGATTTGCAAAACGGCGGGTTTAGAAATCACTCGGGATTTGCCGACTATTTGTTATCGACTCAGGTAAACTGGAACGCTTCGAAGAAGACGATTGTCAATTTAAGTTCCGGATGGTTGAAATCCCGAAAAGGTATTCCACCCTCCACAAGCGATCATCCACGGTTTTGGGATTTTCCGGATTGGCAGCGCCGCTATCTAGATGTTTCGGTGAAACATAATTATTCAAAAAATGTCACATTTAGCACAAAATTCTACGGTGATTGGTTCAGAAATACCCTCATCGCGTTCAAAAACAGGGACTACAACACCCGAAAATGGACCAGTCGGTATAGAAATCGGGTGGCTGGTGGCATGCTAATGGGCGCTTTCAATTCCAAAAAATGGGGGAACTGGCAGGGCGTTTTTCATTTAAAAGAGGACATGGTTCATATTCAAAACAACCTGGGATTGCCCTGGCAAACCTTTGAAGCGCTCACGAATTCGGCCGGCGTTCAGGGGACACTCGCTCCTAGCGCCTTTCTTTCCTTTCTTGTGGGAACGAGCCTGGATCAATTGACGGATAAAAATAATCACTCAATTTTTAGTCTTAATCCCCAGTTGGGATTGGTTTACAGGATTTCAAATCCCTTTTCGATTCGAGCCATGGTGGGGAAAAAATCCCGGTTTCCAACCCTCAAAGAATGGTACGGTTCTCTTTACGGAAATCAGTTGTTAAAGCCGGAGCAGACACTCTCGGCGGAGGTCGGACTGCGTTACCAGAGGGTTTCCCAAATTGGTTTTCAGGCGACGTATTTTTTCAACGATGTTAGGAACTTAATCAGCCAGAAAAGTCGCCATGCTCCGTTTGAAAATATCGACGCGGCTAATATAAGCGGAATTGAATTGACCGGCAACATTCTGTTTTCAAAAAAATTAGACATTTCTTTTGGCTACACCTATTTATCTGCAAAGAATCGAGCCGATCGCGTGCAGTTGCCCTTTCGCCCCCGGCAGGAATGGAGCGTGCAAATAAGTCAAATGGTACCGACTATCGGCGAATTCTCCTTGGATGCCGTACACACTGGAAAACGGCGTTATGAGGATTACGGGACCGAAAGAAGCCTCAATCCCTACACAGTGGTCAATTTGAGAATGAGCCTTCGCAAGTGGCGCGTTTTTTCCCCTTATTTTCAAGTACTCAACGCCTTTGACGCGTATTACGAAGATGAATGCGGATTTCCGATGCCGGGCAGAGAGATCCGGGCAGGGATTTCATTTGCAATGGCCGCTGGAAGGTAAAGTGGCCGGAGAAATGGATCAAAAAGAACGCATTTGCCGAAAAATGGTGGCTTTTGAACGTTAGCCAATTCCAACAAATTAAATGGTGCTACAATCTGCAATAAAAAAATACTGGCGCCACAAATTCACGAATTTTATTCGAATAAAAAATGCAATTCGTGCATTCGCGGCGAATTATTTTGCAAAGAAAACAACGGATTTGATCGTGGTACTCTAAATAG
>CAZMRE010000439.1:0-1763 GCA_964568545.1 uncultured Deferribacteres bacterium
CATGTGGGTAAAAATAATCCGATTGCCGCTTCTGACAATTTTCCCCTCCGCAAACAAATCCTCGGGATCGCCCGGTTGAAGATAGTCCACGCGCAGGTCAATGGTGGCCAAACGATCCCGCGTGGAACGAAGAGTGGTCATTCCGGCAGCTCCACCCACGGAGTCCAGAATCATCGAGGTGAGACCGCCGTGCAAGGCAGGCCGCCTGGGATCGCCAATAAATTCCGGACGAAATGAAATTTTCAGCACCACAAATCCTTCTTTTGCTTCCACGACTTTTAGCCCTATGAAACGATTAAAGGGAATTTTTTTCTCAATCACCTGCCTAAAAAAATCCCATTCCTTCTCCGTCAGCATTTTCCGATCCCTTATTTGTCAAATTTATTGACTCAATCAAAAAGAAGTTCACTACTACTGATCAATCCATCCCTCTCGAGCAAGGGCCAGAAAGGTTTGTCGCTGCGCTTCTGTCATGTCCACAAAACGAACCTTGCATTTTGCCGCCGGTTCCAATTGTGCAATCGCTTGAATCACACTATTCTGAATGTACTCCTTAACAGCGGCGGGAACCTCCACTGTTGGCAAAGCAATTAAAACCGCTACATTTTCGCCCTCGATTTCCGCGCCGCTAAACATTCCCAATTCAACCAGGCTAAATCGAATTTCGGGATGCTGCACCTGATACAGCACCATTTCTATTTCCTGCTCTGTTAAAATCGGTTCCATTCAACACTCTCCATTTTATTTCACTTCACTCATTTTCTTTCGCCGCGCATCGGCCTCTTCTTTTACTTTCACCAAAACTTCCCGACCGAAGTCGATCAAAACTTTGTCTTGATTGAACGGAACATTTGCCTTTTGAACAACGACGGCAATCTTCTTCTGCTCCATGAAGGTTTCCATAAAAATGTCCGATTTTTCTTTTAATTGATTCGACATATCCTGAAAAACATCTTCATTGATGGTAAAAACAAAGGTTGTTTCTTTTCGATGATCGATCAAATCAAGCACCGTTTGAAATAACTCCTTCCGAGTTTCTTTGTTCATGAACAGAAGATTCAGTGCGGGAATGGCCAACATGGTTCCAAAATCTCCCGAAAGTCCTTTTTCACATTCGGCAATCCTGGATTTGAAGATTTCAGGATCGGCCATGTAGGTCTGAATTTCCGTTTCGCTGATTTGCTTTTCGGCGTGGCGGACATCCAGAAAAGCAATCTGCTTTTTCCGCTCGAAAGAAGAAATGTCTCCCAGTTTCAGCAGAGCCGTTGTTTTTCGTACAAATTCCGGTGAGGTACTCGTTGCGATGTAGATTACTTTCCCTCCGCGTTTTAACCAATCCATCACATAAACAAATGATAACAGCGGTTTCCCCGACCCACCGGGTCCGCCGATAAGCGTAAAGTTCGGAACCTCAATTCCCTCAGGAAACAGCTCGTCCAATCCTTTATTCAAACCACTGATACGCATTTTTCCTCCCATCTAATTTTACCCATGGACTGATGTGTATAGATAAACCCTTTATCAGGCTCAAAATCAAATATTTTCAAAATTCTTGAATTCCATTTTAATCTCACGGGAAAAATCTCAAAAACAGAAATTAGCCAGCCCACTCTTCGCTGGCCATTTCACAAAAACGATCATGTTCTTCCTGTGTCATTTCTTCAAAATGAATCAGGCGCTCCACACCGGGATGGGCTTTTTTGCAAACCGCCACCGAGTCCTCTGCAATTCTGTGCCGGATTTCCTTGGGAATTTCTTCCAAA
>CAZMRE010000440.1:0-1743 GCA_964568545.1 uncultured Deferribacteres bacterium
TGACGGATGGCGGAACGACTCAGGATAAAATCGGCACCTTCGATGTGAAAGGTGGGCACATGGGCCGCTGCAATTTCTGTCAAATGCCCCGTGTTGCTGCTCTGGAATCCGCCGACGACAATCATTAAATCCACCTGTTTTTCCGAAACCAGCTCCACCACGGCATCCTGCCGATCCTGTGTGGCGCTGCAAACGGTGTCAAAATTACGGAAATGCTCGGTTAGATTTTCCTTGCCGTAGCGGTCGATCATGGCCTGGCGAATCCTATCGGCGATTTTAAGGGATTCTCCCCGGAGCATGGTGGTTTGGTTGGCTAATCCGATTTTTTGAAGGTCTCGATCCGGATCAAATTGCGGGGAAGCGGCTTTCCTGAATTGCTTCAGAAAAGCATCCCGCCCGGTGCCGGTTCGGATAAAGTCACAGACACGGGCGGCTTCTTGTTGATTTAGAACCACGAGATATTTTTTAGCGTGGGAAACCGTTGCCCGCGTTTCCTCGTGGGCAGCCTTTCCGTGAACCAGCACGGTAAACCCGTCCCGAACGTAGCTTTCCACCCGCTTCCAAACGGAAATGACCGAACCGCAGGTGGTGTCCACCAAAATACAGCCCCTCCGCTTTAACAGCTCCAACGTGTGAATGGGTACCCCGAATGCGGGAAGCACCACCACATCGTTTTCTTTGATGAATGAATAATCTTCTTTTCCCGCCTCCGGAATCGGCAAAATTCGGATTCCCATTTCCTGAAGCAGCCGGTTAACAAACGGATTGTGAATCATGTCGCCCACGAGAAAAATCCGGCGGTCGGGGAATTTTTTCCGCGCTTGGTAGGCGTAATCCACAGCCCGCTCCACTCCGTAACAAAAGCCGAATTCGCGGGCAAGGATGAGTGTTACCCCTCCGGCTGACAGCTCATTTCCGTGGGCTTTCAGATAGCTCACCACCCCGCTGGTGTAATCCCGCCGGATTTGACTGGCAATTTCCTTGCCCAGTCCCAGCCCCTTGCGGTAGATGTTATTTTCCGTCCTGTTCATTTTCTCGTTCATAAAGCAATGCCACTAAGACCCCAATGCACTAAGAATATTATAATTAAAGCGATGATCAATTCAACATCGTTTTTTGAAAAATCTTTAAGAGTTTTGTTATCTCATATATTATCAAAACTTTGTGTCCTTGTGTCTTCATTTCTATGAAAAACTGCGATTAGTACGCTGCCGAAATCATTCGGTCGATTTCCACGATTTCTTCGTGGGTCATTTTCCATTCAAAGGAACGGGCGCTTTCCTCGATTTGTTCCGGCCGCTTGGCGCCGCAAATGGCGGAAGTCACCGCCGGGTGGGCCAGCACCCAGGCCACGGCCAGTTGCGCGGTTGTGTAGCCGCGGATTTCGGCATATTTTTTCAAAGCCTTGGCAATGGCAATATTCCGGGTGAAATTTTTCCCCTGGAACAGAAAATTCATGGCCCGGAAATCGTCGGGCTCAAATTCCACCGGAGCGTCGTACTTGCCGGTGAGAAGCCCCATCGCCATGGGACTGTACACCACGACGCCCACATTTTCCTCCTGGCAAAGTGGAAGCAGCTGCACCTCGGTGTGACGCGTCAAAAGATTGAGAATGGGCTGCAAAGACACCACCGGGCCGTAGGAAAGATACTCCTTCAACTGCTCCGGCGTCAGATTCGAGGTACCAATGTAGCGTATTTTCCCCTCTTTAACCAGATTCAGAAGTGTACCCATGGTGTCGGC
>CAZMRE010000441.1:0-1714 GCA_964568545.1 uncultured Deferribacteres bacterium
TTAATAATCGTCCCGTTATTGGATTTAACAGACCTAAAATTAATCAAATGTTGGGTTTACGTGGCTAAAATAAGGAGGTTCATTAAAATGAAGATACAGCCATTGGATGACCGGGTTTTAGTTGAATTACAAGAGGAAAAAGAAACAACCAGCAGCGGAATTATTATTCCTGAATCAGCCAAAGAAAAACCCAGAATGGGCACTGTTGTTGCCGTTGGTACGGATGAAGACCTAAAAGAAACTATCAAAGAGGGCGATTCCCTCTTATTCGCCAAATACGGCGGCGAGGATATTTCACTGGATGGAAGGGATTATATTATTCTCCAGAGAAGCGACATTCTGGCAATTATCAAAAAGTAGATACACCTTGTAATTGGGGTGACTTCATTCGATCACCCCATTTTTTAAATATTTGGATAATAAGAATATTTTGCTTGACAATTTCTAAATAAATTTTTATATTTATTGGCAATGAAAACAAAGACTAAAAAAGAGAGAAAAGAAAAGAAGGCAGCGGCACGAAATGTGAGTTTGCCTTTTACCAAGCGGAATTACCAGCTATTTGTGATTGGGCTTCTTGTTCTGACGATCGGATTTGTTTTTTTGGGCATTGGACCCTGGAACAGCTTCTGGTCGCGGACACTGGCACCCGTCATTCTGGTCATTGGCTACCTTATTGTGATTCCGTGGTCTATTCTTTACCGAAATAAATCAAAATCATCTTCAAAATAATTTTTTGGGGACGTAGTTCAATTGGTTAGAGCACTGGCCTGTCACGCCAGAAGTTGCGAGTTCGAGTCTCGTCGTCCCCGCCAAAAAAAGCCAGCCTGGAAGGTTGGCTTTTAAGTTTTTTGCTAATTTGGGCGCTTAGCTCAGTTGGTTCAGAGCGCTGCCCTTACAAGGCAGAGGTCACTGGTTCGAATCCAGTAGCGCCCACAAAAATTGTAAACCTTTCCAATCTCTTTAATTCAATTCTTTTCCAACGAAATTTCAACAATCTCTGCTGGTGCTCCAATTCGCAGCGGTGGACCCCAGGTTCCAACCCCATTGCTGACATAAATAAACATTTCCCCTACCTGCCTTAAACCAGAACTCACTTCATAAAGCAAATCCGTCACATAATTGAAAGGAAACATTTGTCCGTGATGCGTATGGCCGCTTAATTGTAAATCAACCCCTGCATGAGAAGCTTCTTCTAATCGGATGGGACGGTGATTCAGCAAAACAGTCAGCAATTCGGGGTTGGCCGATTGCAGTAATTCCGAATAGGCCATAATCGATTCATTTTCAAACCGTTTTGCCTCGATATCATTCACACCAATTAAATTCAAACTGTTCGCAACCTGAGCACTCTCATTTTTCAGAACCCGAATGCCCGCTTTCTCCATAATATCGATTGCTTTCCTTACACCCGAATAGTACTCATGATTTCCGGTTACCGCATACACCCCAAACTGACTTTTCAACCGTGAAATTGGAGTAATGATTTTTTCCGATTTTGCCGCATTCTCGTCCACCAGATCGCCTGTAATTACAATCAGATGCGGATTGAGCTGATTGATTCTGTCTACCAGACGCTCAAGACGTTTCTTACTGAAAATCGTATTTAAATGAATATCCGATAGATGAACAATTTTAAAGCTATTGTGAGCACGAGGCAATTTCTTGAAGCCCAAATTTATGTGCGTTACTCTTGGATGCCGTGCCATAAAAT
>CAZMRE010000442.1:0-1713 GCA_964568545.1 uncultured Deferribacteres bacterium
GAAGTGACTTTCGGGGAAATCTCAACAGGCGCCTCAAATGATCTGGAGCGCGCAACAAAAATTGCCCGTCAAATGCTTACGATTTATGGGATGAGCAAAAAAATCCCGAATATTTCCCTCGTTGACGAAGAGCAAGGGGCTTTTCTGGGACAGAGTGGCTACGCATCCCGGCGATCGGAGAAAACAGAGGAAATCATCGACACGGAGATTCTGGAAATTATTAATAATTGCTATGAATACGATAAGCAATTTCTACGGGAACACAAAGATAAATTGGAAAAAATGGCCCAGACACTTTTAAAGCAGGAGGTCATTACGGAAAAGGAAATAATCTCCATTTTGGGACCGCGGTCGGATATTAAAAAACAAGAAGTTGCCTCATAAAATTTGGAGATGGACAATTTATGAAGTTTGCAGTTGGTGTGGATGTTGGCGGAACCAAAACGACCGCCGCCTTGATTTCGGAATCTGGCGAGCTAATCGGGGATATTTACAAGGGACCCACTCGGGCAGATCATTCCACAGACGAGGTGGAGCAGAATATCAGCGAGCCCATTCAGCGTGCGCTTGAAAATGCCGGGGTTTCTGCTGGGGATATTCTGGGAATCGGAATGGGCCTGCCTGGCCCCCTGGATGCAAAGGCGGGTGTTTTGTTGACGCCGAACAATCTGCCTTCTTTGCACAATTACCCTGTGCAGGAAAGACTGGAAAAGCGATTTGGCCTACCCGTAAAAATCAATAACGATGCCAACGTTTTTGCGTTGGGTGAGGCTATTTTTGGTCATGGACGCGGTTCTACGGTGCTGATTGGCTTGACCCTTGGTACGGGCTTCGGGTGCGGAATTGTGATCGATCGGAAAATATTTGAAGGCGCAACGGGCACAGCAGGCGAAATCTGGTTGTCTCCCTACGGTGATTCCATGTTTGAGGAGTACATTTCGGGGCGGGGCCTGGCCAGAATCTACGAAAAATATTCCGGTGAAAAGGTGATTGGCCCCGAAATTGAGTCGAGGGCGCGCCTGGGACAGGAATCGGCGATTCGGACCTGGGAGGAATTTGGCAGGCATCTGGGAGTGATTATCTCGCACATGGTGAATTTCCTGGATCCAGATGCCGTTGTAATTGGGGGTTCTATTAGTCGTGCATTTGATTTATTTGTTTCGACGCTTCGGGAGGCTCTTTTCAAAAATATCAATCCCATGCCTGCCGGACACGTGAAGATTCTTCAATCGAAGTTGGGCGAGCAGGCGGCCATGTTTGGAGCCGCCGGGCTTGTGCTTTCGGACAGGAAATAAAAATGACACATAATTTGCCGCAGCTTCCCGATCCCCCTGTGTTGGGGTTGATTACGGATTTTGGAACCAAAGACGGCTACGCAGGCGTGATGAAAGGCGTGGTTTTGTCAATTTCGCCGCGGGTTCAAATTGTGGACATTTCACACGAAATTTCGCCACAAGCAATTGACGAAGCTGCTTTTGTTTTATTTAATGCTTACAAATATTTCCCAAAAGGGTCACTCTTTACCGTAGTGGTCGATCCGGGCGTGGGAACGGATCGGAGAATTATTGGCGTTACCACGGAAAATTACGCGTTTCTGGCACCGGACAACGGTGTGTTAGGTACTATTTTCGCATTTGAACCAACGTACAAAGTTTTTGAAATCACGGAGAAACGTTTTTTCCTTCCGGAAATCAGTGCCACATTTCACGGAAG
>CAZMRE010000443.1:0-1704 GCA_964568545.1 uncultured Deferribacteres bacterium
AAAAAATAAAACTAACTCCAAACATAAGTGCAATTGAGATAAATAAAGCCAAATAAAAAGACACGCCTTTTCTAAGAATAAAATACGTTAATCCTGCTGTCAAAAAGAAGAGTCCGCCGATTTCAAGCCCCATTTTTGCGGATGCAAGAAAAAGAAACCCGGCCAGAATGCCAACTGAAAAGAGCGACACCTTTTCCAAAGCATCGAAATATTTCTGGTACCTTCGCACGGACAACTCGCTTACGATATCGAATCCCTTTTTGTAGCCATGAAAAACCCCGTAGTAGCGGATAAAAATATGCGGGATGTTGTACAAAATAAACATAGCAATCGGGCCAATGATTCCCCCTACAAGGGCCAGAAAAACTCCCAAAATTGAGGCAACAGGCTTAATCGTTCCCCAAAAAAGCCTGTCTCCAATGGCGCCCAAGGGACTTGAAAGACGGAATTTAAATTTTTCAATCGGCGCAAAATCCGTCCATTTCTCAACGCAAGCCTTTTCTTCCAATCGGGCTACTGCACCCAGAGCAAAAGAAGAAAAATATGGGTGAGCGTTGAAATAGTGCAAATGGCGCTTAAGAAACGCCTCTTTGTCTTCTGGGTTGCTGTATAGTTTGTCCAAAATGGGTATCAAACAAAAAGCAAATCCCAAATTCAACATCCGCTCAAAATTCCAGGAGCCCTGGATGTAAAGCGACCGCCAGACAATTTTCATTAAATCCGATTTTTGGAGTCTTCTCATGCCATCAACCCCAGAGCAACCCGATTAGTATTCCGAGAACAATCCCTGCCAGCAGGATGGGTCGATTCTTCTTGCTTGTGTAATAATATCCGACAATGCCGATTCCCATTCCCAATAGGGTCGATTTCAAACTGAATGTTGAAAGATGTCCCCAGCCGTGTGTCCAATGGGCAAATGCCTCTAATCCCCAAGTTCCCAGCCAGACGGCCGACACCGTCCAGATTGCTCCGTGCAAAAAGGCGTGGAGAATTCCCAGGCGATGCATCCAGGCGACACCAGAGGCGTCCCCCTTTTCCGCAAAATGATCCGCCCATTTTGTAAGAATCCGGTTATTCCGGCGCATTTGTGGAATTGTAAATCCCGCTAGATAGGCAATTAGAAAAGCATATAAAAAGCCGCCGAAAACCAGCCATGGCTGGTGAAGAGCGTTCTGAGGCTGGGCGAACAATATGGTTGACATTCCTACAAATGACCCGATATTTCCCTCCGGCAATCTGGCACCGCCGACGGGAATATCTTTTAACCAGATCAGTTCCATTGTTAATCCAAAGAACAGTCCAAGAGGCAAGTCTCCGAAAATCCAACCAATTAGAGTATTACTAATTAGTGGATGAGAAATAAGCATCTGCCACGCGGCTGTTGTGTCCAGCCCGATAATTCCACCCGAGAAAAAGAGGATGATATATTTCTGAAACATCAGCAATCCAAAAAATCTCAGATCAGGAATAAATTTAATGAATTTAATTATTTTAAAAAAAAATACTTACAAAGTCAAGAAAAATAATTGTAACATTTTTTTTGCGGTTCTTTGTGTTTTTTTGCAAAGGGTACAAAGAGAAGTTCAGAGGGCTGTAAAGGGAAACGAAAACAGCATCTTGTACCTTTCACTGCTGCATGCATTCTTATACTGTTACCAATCAAATCCTTGTTTTTTTGCAAAACATTTCTACTGTTGTGAGTTT
>CAZMRE010000444.1:0-1701 GCA_964568545.1 uncultured Deferribacteres bacterium
CGAACTATTTTGCAATCACCGGGCAATTTTTTCGATACGCACGCCTTCATCCACGCCTACGATGTAAGGGATGCCGCCAGCCTCTTGAATGGCCTCCGCCACAGCCTCCGGATTTTCGGGCGCGTAGGCAAACATGCATCCGCCGCCCCCGGAACCGTTAATTTTTCCTCCCAGAGCACCTGCTTCTAAAGCTGCTTTCAGCATTTCGTCAATTTTGGGCGTGGAAATTCTCAAAACATCCCTTAAAATGGCCTGATGCCGATTAAGCAACGCCCCGAATTTCCGGTGATCCAGCGCAGGCTGTTTGAGAAGCTCCAGCGCCTCGAATGTAATTCCTTTATTTTCAAGAAACCCTCGAAGCAGATCGAACGCCTCCGCAGAAAGTTCTGATTGCAACCCAGCCACATCGTCAACCGAAAGATCAGGCAAATTTTTGTACGGAATTTCATCGGGATGCTCCTTCAAGATGGAAAGCATGCCGTTTTTGACACGCGCTAAAATTCCCTTCGTGTCCTTGGCCTCTTGGGAATCCCCAAGGACAAATGTCCCCAATTTGGCTGTAAGCCGTTGAGCCGGCTGGGGCAAACGAAAATCCAGAAAAAGCACTCCACCGAGGCTCGTAGCAAAATGGTCCATCATTCCGCCCGGCTCGTGGAATTCCAGCACCTCCGCACTGTGAGCCAATTGGGCAATATAAATGGCATCATTTTTTTGCGGATGATCAACCGCTTCCAGAAGAAATTTAACCCAGGCAACCACCAGTGCCGAAGAACTGGACGTGCCGGAATTAATGGGAATGTTTCCCCTGACGACGCAATCAAATCCGTGACTAAATGAAATGCCTTCCCTTTGAAGAACATTCACCACACTCTTAAAATAATCCCGCTCCTGATCGTAGGGAATATCGGCTTTAATTTCAAAACTTTCCTCCGATTTAATATCGGGAAGAGAAAAATGAACGATTTTATCGGCGCGAGGAATCCCTGCAATCTGAATACGAAGATCAATTGCGCTGGTAATAACCGGCAACTGCAAATAATCCTGATGTTCCCCAAACAAACAAATCCGTCCCGGTGCAGAAACCACTAATTCCCTTGGCATGTCGTCCTTGTTTTCTGATGATTGACTTTCACACAAATGCGCTCACGTCAATGTGGCTGGTTTGGAAGATTTCCTTTTTCACGAGTGTTGTTGCCCCCAGAGCTCCGGATAAATAGCCCAGTTTCGAAACCACAATTTCTGCGCGCTCGCTGATATGCGGAAGCGCCCGTTTCGTTGCCTCGGTTTGAATGGGATTGAGTAAAAAGCGGCCTGCCTGCGAAACACGCCCTCCCAAAATAACAATTTCGGGATTAAACAAGTTGATTAAGATCGCCAGCCCCTGACCAATGTAGCGACCGGCCTGTTCGATAATTTCAATCGAAAGCTGATCTCCCAGACGCGCCGCCTTAACCACCATTTCGGCGTTTATTGTTTCAATTTTCCCTTTGCACAGTTCAAGCAATTTTGATTCATGCCCGTGAGTTACAAGCTCTTGCGCCTGCTCCGCAATGGCGCGCCCCGATGCCAGACTTTCCAGACAGCCATATTTCCCGCACTGGCAGAGCGGACCATTTTCCTTAATCGTGATGTGCCCGAATTCTCCGGCGAACCCGTCGTTCCCATAATAAATCCGACCGTTCGTAATAATGCCCAGACCAA
>CAZMRE010000445.1:0-1694 GCA_964568545.1 uncultured Deferribacteres bacterium
GGCTCTTTGAGACAATCGGACGGCAACAGCGTTTGTGGCAAATTGCCACCAGGTTGCATTTTGCAAATGGATTCGATAGATTATCTTGTTTACCTCTTTCAAAATATTTTGACAGGATTTACAGGATTAAAGCTGATAGCGTTTCATTTTTCGATAGAGAGTGGTTCGATCGATTTTCAGGATTTCCGCTGCGCGATTTTTATCGCCGTTTACAGCGCGAAGCGTGCGGTCGATGGCTTCTTTCTCAATTTCCAGAAGAGAACGCAAGGCTCCTCCAGTAGACGGAACTTCTTTCGGAACCTGCTGGAGTAAATAATCCGGTAAGTCCGAAATTTGAATGGCTTCCCCGGCTCCGAGGGCGAACGTGCGCTCAATCACATTCTCCAATTCACGCACATTGCCCGGCCAGTGGTACAGCATAAGCACCCGAAGTGCTTCCGTGGAAATGCGCCTGATTTCCGATTTTTCCTGCTTCTTCTGATATTTTTCAATAAAGTGCTGAATCAGAAGCGGAATGTCGTCGCGTCTTTCACGCAATGGTGGCACAGTGATTTGTACCACATTCAGGCGGTAGAATAAATCTTCGCGAAAGCGCCCCTCCAAAATGGCACGTTCCAGATTCTGGTTGGTTGCCGCAATAATCCGCACATCAATCGAAATGTAGTTTGAACCGCCAACCGGTTTCACCTCTCTTTCCTGAAGCGCACGGAGCAGTTTCGGCTGGACGTCCGGCGGCAGCTCGCCAATTTCATCCAGAAAAACGGTTCCCCCTTCTGCCAGACGGAAAAGCCCCTTTTTGGAATACTGCGCCCCGGTAAAGGATCCCTTTTCGTGCCCGAATAGTTCGCTCTCCACCAGATTCGCCGGAATCGCACTGCAATCCACCGGCAAAAACGGCTTCTCAGCCCAGGGACCATTAAAGTGGATGGCCCGCGCGATCAGCTCTTTCCCCGTGCCGCTTTCCCCTTCAATGAGAACGGTGCTTCGGTTTTTACTCACCTTTTCAATGAGTTGAAACACTTTTTGCATCCCGGGAGTTGCCCCGATCAGATTCTGAAATTTGTATTTTTGGCGCACGGCTTCTTTTAGCAATTGATTTTCACGAATGAGGGATTGCGTTTGAATAATCCGCCGGAGAACATTTTCCAACTCCTGAAAATTAACAGGCTTCGTAATGTAATCGTAAGCACCTGATTTCATTGCTGCCACCGCCGAATCAATCGTGCCCATTCCGGTGATTAGAATCACTTCAATTTGCGGCTTTCGGGATTTTATTTCCTTCAAAAGCTCAAGACCGCTCATCCCGGGCATTTTGAAATCGATAAGCGCAATGTCGATGGGATGGTGTGCTACCACGGCGAGTGCCTCTTCCCCATTTTGGGCCGTTTTAACGTGGTACCCCATTTTTTGGATAATATCCGAAAAGATGATTCGAAAATCCTCCTCATCGTCCGCGATGAGAATTGAAACAGCGTCCGTCATTTTTAGCTCTCCAAAAATTTTTTAATTTGTTCGGAAAATGAAATCTGCTTTATTGCCTTGGCATTTGTGTTTGGCCCAGATTTTAAAAACAATGAAAACAAACGCACCATGTCGTACCCACGGCACTGAAAAGGGGCAAAGCATTTATTCGACTACAAACATGTTGCACCTAACCGCGCTTTCGTTGGGTTGGTATGAACCTATTCAAAAAT
>CAZMRE010000446.1:0-1676 GCA_964568545.1 uncultured Deferribacteres bacterium
CCGGCTGCTCCACAGTTTCATCTGATTTAACCGCTCCGTCTTCCAGAGTCACAATCCGCCGGGCACGCTTAATGACCCGGGGATCGTGTGTAGAAAAAACGAAAGTCATCTTGAAATTTTCATTCAACTGCACCATTAGATCGAGAAGAGCTTCCGCCGCTTGAGAATCCAGATTAGCCGTGGGTTCATCAGCCAGGACAAAATTCGGACGCGAGGCCAGGGCACGGGCAACCGCTACCCTCTGCTGCTGTCCTCCGGATAATTGCGAGGGGCGGCTGTTTGCCCGATCGGCCAATCCCACTGCGTTGAGAAGCTCAACGGCTCGCTTTTCGCGCTCGGATTTGGAGATTCCCTGAAGCAGCATAATAAACTCAACATTCTCCTTGGCTGTAAAAACCGGAATCAGATTGTACGCCTGAAAAACAAATCCGATGTGGTGCAACCGATATTCAATCAATTTGTTCGATTTGAGCGTTGCAATATCCTGTCCCTCAATTGAAACGGATCCTTTCGTAGGTTTGTCCAAACCACCAATCAAATTAAGAAGGGTCGTTTTCCCCGACCCCGATGGCCCTACAATTGCCGTAAATTCCTGTTTTTCCACGTTTAAATTCACATCTTTAACCGCCTGAACAGGAACCGCTGTTGTGTGGTAAACCTTGCTTAAATTCTTTAATTCGATCAAAGGCATATTCCCGCGCCTCCAGTTTTTTTGTACCTGCAAAATAATCAAAAAGAACAAATTCATTAATGAGTTCACCGTGAAAACAACGAATTACACAAATTGCGCTAATTTAATTTCAACAAAATCATTTTTTGAAAATTCGTAAAATTAGTGGGCAAAAACTTTTCAGAGCAGACTCATTAATCAAGTTGATATTTTTCGCCAAGTACGGGAATGGTCGCGTTGGGGAATCCAATTTGTCGCAGGCCATCCTTTAAAGCTTCGGATTGATCTGAATCCCCGTGGACAATGAAAATATGCTTCAAACGATTTTTGTTCATCCGCTTTACATAATTTAGCAAATCCCGCCGGTCGGCGTGAGCACTGAAACTATTCATCACCTCCACGTGGCTGCGAAGTTGGTATTCCTCACCGAAAATTTTAACCACCTTTTCCCGCTCCACAATCCTTCGGCCCAGCGTATTCTCAGCCATGTAGCCAACAACGAGAATCGTATTCCGCGGATCTTCAATATTATTTTTTAAATGATGCAAAATGCGTCCGGCTTCGCACATTCCCGAGGCAGAAATGATCATACACGATCCCTTGCACTCATTGAGCTTTTTGGATTCTTCCACATCCCGAATGTACCGCAGGCGGCTGAAGCCAAAGGGGTCCTCGTGTTTTTCAAGAAATTCTTCCTTCATTTCTTCATCATAACACTCCGGGTGTAAGCGGAAAACCTCCGTTGCATTCACGGACAACGGACTATCGACATAAATAGGGATGTCCGGAATTCTGCGTTCGTCGATTAGCAAATGAAGATTGTACACCAACTCCTGGGTACGGCCTACCGAAAATGCCGGTACAATAATTTTGCCGCCGCGCTGAATGGTTTCCATGATGACTTTGGCCAATTTATCTTTGACATCTTGAATCGGATCGTGATACCGGCCGCCGTAAGTGCTTTCGATTACCAGATAATCCGCTTCCTGCACCTGTACGGGATCCC
>CAZMRE010000447.1:0-1664 GCA_964568545.1 uncultured Deferribacteres bacterium
TTTTTTTGTATAATGTAACTATTTTAATATCAATCAAATAAGTAAAACTCGCAACAGTAGAGCCTTCAATCCTAAATTGGCAACTATTTTCCTATGGCAGTTTCCGAAATTTTGTGTTCGCCAGCAAAATTTCCAGTGTCAAAAAGAAAAGAGCCACCAGCAAAAATTGCACAAAAAGTTCTTTGTACTTGGTGTACTCTCTTACGTGAATTTTGGTTTTTTCCATTTTCCCGATTTCTTTGTAAATTTGCCGAAGCGAATTAGTGTTGGTTGCTCGAAAATACTTGCCGCCAGTGATTGCTGCAATCTGTTTTAACAAATTTTCATCAATTTCTACCGGCATTCGCACGTAGCGTTTTCCGAAAAACGGGTCCTGAACCGGGTACAAAGCCGAGCCTTTTGTTCCGGCGCCAATGGTGTACACACGAATCCCCATTGCTTTTGCCACTTGTGCCGCCGTCAGGGGGTCCAATTCCCCGGCATTATTACGTCCGTCAGTCAGTAGAATAATCACTTTGCTCTTAGCTTTACTGTCCCGGAGTCGGTTCACCGCATTGGCCAGTGCCATTCCAATTGCTGTTCCATCGGGAATAATGCCGATTTTCACATCCTTAATGAACTTCAACAAAATGCCGTAATCGAGTGTCAACGGACACTGTGTGTAGCTGTCGCGAGCGAAAACAACCAATCCGATTCGATCATTTTTGCGGCCTTTTACAAATTCTTCCGCCACAATTTTGGAGGCTTCCAATCGATTCTTTGGCTTGAAATCCTCTGCCAGCATCGAACTGGAAAGATCCATTGCCAGAATAATATCGATCCCTTCAGTTGTAACCTCCTGGTGGGTACTTCCTGACTGCGGCCGGGCCAGCGCCAAAATCAAAAAAATAACCACCAACAGCCGAAGGCTGAACAGGGCGTTCCGGTACTCATGCCAACGGGATTTTCCGGCGGATTTTACCAGCTCCAGATTCGAATATTTGAGTGTTGCCGCCTGTTGTTTCCCCTTCCGAAAATGGAAATAAATTAGAATGGGAATGATTAAAAACCCCGCCAAAAATTCAGGACTTGCAAATCGAAACATCTACCGTTTTACCTTTCCAGATCATCTTTTTGAGAATCTTCCGGCGAAGTCGCCAGATTCCCACCATCCGGATGGCGTTCAAAATCCACTACGCCCGATTCCTCAGCCACTTCCGCGGAAACGGAAGCCTCCTCCTCTGAAGATACGGATTCTTCTTCCGGAATTTCAACAATCATTGTTTCACGAACAAATTGAAATGCCCAATCGATTACCTTTTGATTTTCCTCATTTTCGGGAATATATTTTGCAAATTTTACCAGATCACAAAGGTCTGTAAAATCTGACATTAGCTGAAAATGCTCGTCTGAAATTGGAATTCGTTTGAGTTCTTGCAGTAAGTCCGAGCTGGTCAAATCCAGAGCATCCACGCCAAAACGCCCCCCAATGTAACGCCGGATAATTTCAGAGACCTCGCTGTAGTACGCCTTCACGTCTCCCTTTTCCAGATAATCAGACGCCTTAAGCTGCTCCAGAGCTTCCAAAGCCAATTCGTGCGGCGGACGAGGCGGCTCCGATTTCAGTGGGATGAGCGGTTTCCCGGCGCGTTTGCGCATCCAGAGGTAAATGAACGCACCAAGCA
>CAZMRE010000448.1:0-1664 GCA_964568545.1 uncultured Deferribacteres bacterium
CAAAGCTCGTGGCGTACTGGTACACATAAAAATCGTAGTAAAAATGGGGAATGTATGCCCACTCCACAAAATAGCGAGGATTAATCTTCATTATGCCCTTGTCCACACCGTAATATTTTTTAAGAATATCACCGTAAACCTTATTCAATTTGTCACCTGTCAGCGATTCCCCGTTTTCTACCATTTCGTGAATTTTCAGCTCGAACTCGGCAAATTGGGTCTGGCGAAACACGGTTCCCCGAATATTCTCAAGAAAATTTCCCAGAAGGGACAGGCGTACATCAGGGTCTTTGGTTTCGTCTAAAACATGGTGCATGAGAAGCGCTTCGTTAAAGGTTGAAGCCACTTCCGCCACAAAGATGGGATACTGTGAGGTCGGGTAGGGCTGATATTTGTTGGACAAGTAGCTCTGCATCGTGTGGCCGGATTCATGCGCCAGGGTGGAAACATCGTCGTAAGCGCCGTTGTAATTCAGTAAAATAAAGGGGTGCACATCGTAAGCGGAACCATTGGAATACGCTCCCGAACGTTTGCCCGGTGTGGGGTAAACATCCACCCAGCGGTGTCCGTAGCCATTTTTGAGCGCATTCAAATACTCATTGCCCAGTGGTTTCAGAGCTTGGAGCACCAATTTCTTCGCATCCTCAATGGGATACGTCAGCTTTACTTTCGACACCAACGGCGGGTAAATATCGTAGTAGTGAAGCGTGTCCACGCCCAGCATCTGTTTACGGATTTTCAAGTAACGATGCAGGGTGCCCAAATTCTCATTAATATCCTTAATCAAATTATAATAAACACTTGTGGGAATATTGTTTTCGTCCAGGGCTGCCTCAAGGCAGGTTTTATATTTTCGCACCCGTGCGTAAAATAAATCCTTTTGCACCTCGGCGTTCAATGTGGAACTCAATGTTCGCTTGTACGCGTCGTATGTTTTCCAGAATTTATCGAATACTAATTTCCGGTCGCTCCTAATTGTGGACGCTCGATACCGTGTGTAAGCGGCCTGGGATAAACGCACTTTTTCGCCCGTACTTAATTTGATGGTCGGAAACGGCATATCGGCATTGCTTAAAACACCGTACACGTTGTAGGGAGTTGACGCCATCAGTCCGGCATCAGCGATGATTTTTTCTTCTGCCTGGTTCAACGTATGAGGACGCATGCGTTGAATATCGTGCAGATAAAACGCATAGATTTTGAGTCCCGGCTCTTTGGCAATAAAATCATCAATTTTTCTTGGATCCATTTGTAAAATTTCGGGAGAAAGAAACGATGTTTTGGCGGAAAATTGATTGCTCACCAATTGGATTTCCTGTTTTAGCGACATGGCATTGGCATCCCGGGTATCCAGATCAAATTTCATGCTGGCGTAACTATTTAATTTTACAAGCTCTTTTTGAAGATCAAAAACCGTGTTCAGTGCTTTTAACAAGGCCTGCGGGGAATCTCCGAGATGTCCCTTGTAAGCATCCACCTTCTGCATTTTTTTCTCAAATAATTGTTTGGCCTGTTCCCAGGTTGCGTCGGAAACGTACAAATCGGCTAAATTCCACTTATATTTGGCAGGAATCTCAGCCCGTGTTTTGTATTGAGAAATCGCATGGCTCTGTCCCATTATCACAACTCCTATGATTAGTAAAAGACTCAGAACGACTTTTTTT
>CAZMRE010000449.1:0-1635 GCA_964568545.1 uncultured Deferribacteres bacterium
GTGAATTCTTTGCGTATTCGTGTCCCGGTGGCTATAAATTAGTCAGGCTAGATATTTTCAGCCAGGCAGATTGTTTTGCTTTTACAGAAATTAATGGCTTGCATTCCAATAGGAGAGGTGCTATTTTTAAGCATGAGTCAAGTAAACTTTGCATTTTTGGGAGCAAAAATTGAATTGCAGGTAAAATATGAATCTGAATGAAGATATTAATCTGCTGTTGATCGAAGATGAAGATTACGATGTAAAGCGCATTCGAAACACGCTGCGGCCGTTTGAAAAAAACATCCACATTCGGGAGGTGGTTTCGGATGGTCGCATGGCTGTGGAGCTGCTGGAGAAAGACCACCGGCTGTACGATGTGGTGATCATGGATTTTCAGATTATGGGCGGACTGCGGGGTGAAAACCTCATCCGCAAAATTAAAGAAATCGATCCCACACTCCAAATTATTGTGGTGACGAAAATGACGGTCAACATTACTGATTTTGAATTTGCCAACAAACTGATTGAAGCCGGGGCGATGTGGTACTGCACCAAGTACCCCGGGGACATCGAGGAGTACATTTATCAGCCCACGGATTTTATTCTAAATATTTTAAATGCTTACGAAAAGAAAAAGCTCGAAAAGGAACGCCTCCGTTCCAATCGCCGGCTGCAGGAATCCATTGCAAATATTTTGGAGCGAAAAAAAATTATTGGGCAATCGCCGGCGATCCAGAAGCTTCGTGAACAAATTGAAACCTGCGCCCAAAATGAAACCATTGTGCTGATTCGCGGAGCCTCCGGCACGGGAAAGGAATTGGTGGCTACAAACATTCATTATCTGGGTAAACGGCGGTTTGAAAATTTTGTGCCGATTAATTGCGGCAGTCTGCCTACTAATCTCATCGAAAGTGAGTTGTTTGGCTTTGAGCGCGGATCATTTACGGGAGCCAGTACACAGAAAAAAGGCTTATTCGAGGTCGCTCACAAAGGGACGATTTTTCTGGATGAAGTGACGGAGCTTCCCCTTTCGGCCCAATCCAAATTACTGCGGGTCATTCAGGAGGGTGAAATCGACAAAATCGGCCGCACCGGTCCCGTGCGCGTGGATGTGCGTGTCATTGCTGCGACGAACAAAAATCTTGAAAACGAAGTCCGCGAAGGGCGATTTCGAGAGGATTTGTATTATCGTCTGAATGTGGTGTCGCTTCGGGTGCCGCCACTCGCAGAGCGCAAGGGAGACATCCCGCTTCTGGTTGATTATTTCCTTCGCTATTTTTCTGCTAACATGGGAACGAAACTTCCCGGCATTGAGGAGGATGCCCTCGAGGTTCTCACCCAGTACCAGTGGCCTGGAAATGTCCGAGAACTTCAAAATGTGGTGCAGCGCCTGCTGTTAATGCGAACGGAACAGGTAAGCGCGACACAGGCAAAAAATGCATTGGGTCTTTTGGATGCAGGCTTAAGTTCTCAAACCTTGCAACAGCAGGGATTCTGGTCTTACCAGAACATGCCAAGCTGGCGAGAAATGGAACAGCGTATTCAAGAGGAATATTTCCAATTCGTAAGAAAAAATACGCAGTCAGATGCTGAAGCTGCTCGTATCCTGGGACTGGCGCCGCCGAATTTTCATCGCATGTGCAAGCGACTGGG
>CAZMRE010000450.1:0-1630 GCA_964568545.1 uncultured Deferribacteres bacterium
CTCTTTTTAGAGGGGAATTTTACTTAGGTGCGAAAAAATAGATTTTTAGAATATCTCAAAAATTAGTTTTTTTAGACTTATTATTATTACAGAACGCTTAAATAAAATTATTTGCAAATAAAAGGGGGAAAAGTCAAAAAAGTTTTATCGGAGATTACGACGAACAAAGGCGAGCCAAATTCTGAAAAAATGAATGGGAATCGTTATCAAGCCTTAAAAAAGTGGCGGGTAATCGATTTGATTCAATGGACAACGCAGTTTTTTGAAAAGAAAAATATCCCAGATGCCAGACTGAATGCTGAGCGCTTGCTAAGCCGGGTATTGGGGCTAAATCGGGTTCAGCTTTATCTTCAGTTTGAAAATATTTTAACACATACCCAATTGGACAACTTTCGGGAATCTGTAAAGCGCCGGCTCAACAATGAACCCTTACAATACATTTTGGGGGAAACGGAATTTATGTCGCTTCCATTCAAGTTGAATTCATCTGTCCTAATTCCTCGGCCCGATACGGAAATCCTTGTAGAACAGGTACTTGAAGACACTTCTAAGGATATGGAAGTAAATGTCCTGGATATTGGTACGGGTTCCGGTAATATTGCCATTAGTTTGGCGCATTACCTTCCCAAAAGCCGTGTAGTTGCCGTGGATATTTCTCAGGAAGCCCTGGATGTGGCCAGAGAAAATGCGCTGCTTAATCAAGTTAATGGTCGCATCCGCTTCATCCGTGAGGATGTTTTTGACAGCTCTTTTGCGATGAAACTCGGGGATCGTTTTGACAGAATTGTGTCAAATCCTCCTTACATTTCTGAAACGGAATTTTATACCTTGCCTGAAGAAGTACGAAATTTTGAGCCTCACATTGCACTGCGCGATGGAGCCGATGGGCTGACGTTTCATAGAAGAATTTCTCAGGTGGCAAACGAAATGCTAACCCCGGGAGGCAAGATCTTTCTTGAAGTTGGACAGGGGCAGTGGAAAGAGGTAGAAAGAATTTTGGAGCAGGCCGGATTCCAGAATGTAACGGTAACCAAAGATCTGGCGGGCATCGATCGCGTGTTGGTTGGCGAAAAGAAATTTGATTAACAGAGGGAGGTATATATGAATCCGGATATTTTTAGGGAATATGATATTCGCGGCGTTGTGGAAACGGATCTTACAGACGATGTGGTCGAATTGATTGGCAAGGCGTACGGAACGCACATGAAGCGCCTGGGATTCAAGAATTTTTCGGCTGGCGGAGATGTTCGGCTAACGACTGATCATTTGAAAAAGGCGCTGATCAAAGGAATTCTTTCCACGGGTGGAAATGTCACGGATATTGGAACAGTGCTTACGCCGGCGTTTTATTTCTCCATCGCTCATTTGGGCATGGACGGTGGGGTGATGGTGACCGGCAGTCACAATCCCATTGAATACAACGGCCTGAAAATGAACAAAGGATTGGGTTCTGTTTACGGTGCCGAAATTCAGGAACTGCGCAATCTCATTGAGGCAAATGACTTTGAAACCGGCAATGGAACGCTAAAAGAAGCCTCAATTTTAGGCGATTACAAAGCCATGCTCACGAGCAAGATTAAATTGAATCGCAAATTAAAAATTGTGATGGATCCCGGTAACGGAACCGGCG
>CAZMRE010000451.1:0-1617 GCA_964568545.1 uncultured Deferribacteres bacterium
CGATTCACCACTTCCACAAAATCCTCGGTGTGAGGATGTTTGTACTGCCATTCCTTGAAATACGTCTGCATGACCCGATTAAACAAATCATCCCCCAAAAGCTGCTTCAATTCAAACATCATCCAGGCGGTCTTGTGATACACCATCGAGGCATAACTCTCTCTGAATTTATACGCCGGTTGAAGAATGGGTTCGTCCATGTTGTGGTAAGCGTAGGAAAAATAAGACGAGTAAGCCGTCCAGCGATCACCCATCTGGGGCAAAAACGACAACCAGTGCGGATAATGCGTCATATTTCCCTGACGCCCGTATTTTTTCTCCAGATAGCGGATTTCGGAAAAGGTGTTGATTCCCTCATCCATCCAGGCTTCATCCATTTCGTTGGAACCGAGCATTCCGTAAAACCACTGATGGCCCGTCTCGTGCATAATCACCATTTCCAAAACACGCATAAAGGGAATGCTCATCGAGGAAATCACCGTAATGTTCGGGTATTCCATTCCCCCGCCAGCGGACAGATCGCCGTCAACCACAGACATCTGCTTGTACGGGTACTCGCCATACCAGCCGCCGTAGTAGTGCAGCGTGTCGTGCACATATTCCACGGCGTCTTTCCAGGCGCGTTCGTGCTTGGGAAGCACGTAGACGTAAATATTTGTATTTTTGTAAGTTCCCTTTTTAACAATAAAACGAGCATCTGCAAACCAGGCAAAATCGTGCACCTTTTCCGCATGAAAATGAACCGTTTTTGTGTCAGTTGTTTCATGCGCTTTTATCCGTTTCGCCCGATCTTTCAAATATTTTTTTCTCTCTTTCTTTTTCATGTGTTCAATTTTTTCCCCTTCGCGAA
Source organism: uncultured Deferribacteres bacterium (assembly GCA_964568545.1). Classification (GTDB taxonomy): domain Bacteria; phylum Zhuqueibacterota; class JdFR-76; order JdFR-76; family BMS3Abin05; genus BMS3Abin05. Next base: position 851 of record CAZMRE010000451.1, read on the forward strand.
TCAGAGAATCCCGAAACGCGATCTCAGAAGCCGGTTCCACCAAATTCCCTGTGGCGGCAATCACCATGTCTTTTGGAAGCGTAACCCAAACATCGAAGGTTCCGAATTCACCGTAGAATTCGCCGGTGGCGTGGTAGCCGTCCGGATGCCAGCCCTTGTCATCGTAGACTACAACTTTGGGGTACCACTGGGTCATTTCGTAATGGCGGCCTTCATGCCCCAATCGCGAAAAAATGAGCGGAATCTTCACGAAAAAAGCAATCTCAAATGTAATGGACTCCCCCGGCTTCAACGGTTTCGGCAACATTACCTTCGTTTCGGTGATGTCTCCCGGCTTGTACACCCATTTGACGGGCGTTCCGTTTACGGTGACACGTTTCCACGTCGTGAAGCCCCGATCTGCCGGCTTCGAGAAATAAAATCGGGAGTTCCCTTTCGCGGCCATTTCTTTTGCAAAAAGCGTCGTGTTGTCTTTGTAGGCATTGGGGTAGGTGTGAAACCAAACAAATTGGAGGGTTTGAGGGGAGTTGTTTTTGTAGAAAAGTCTTTCTTTCCCAACGAGCGTATTTTTCTGCGTGTTTAATGTGACGTGAATCTTGTAGGCCACATCCTGTTGCCAATAGGATCGCGGCACTGCCCATCCGGCGGTAGTAATTAAAATGAAAAGAAGCAAGAAAAGTACTGTACGTGGTTTCATCAGAAGCTCCTCTATTTGGTGATTACATCTGCAATTGGAATTGGATTTTTTTGTCTCCGTGATGTTCTGA
>CAZMRE010000452.1:0-1617 GCA_964568545.1 uncultured Deferribacteres bacterium
TTCTTTCTTTTCAGCGGTTTCATCTGCACGTTTAAGATTTTGATTTTTGAGATTTAGAATATCCTTTTTTTTCTTTTTCAGTAAATCCTCCCACCTTTGAATACCATCCTTTAACAATTCCATGCGATCGAAAAGTATTTGAATTTCATCCAACATTTTCTGCAACCTGCCATTCACTTCCTCCTTCGGATAAGCAGAAAATTCCTTTTGAAGAGAAATATATTCTCTGAAATATTCCGACATCGCTTTTATTTCCTCCAGTGAATAACCAAAGAGTTGCAAATCGCGGATGAGTTTGCAAAAAAACACATAATTTTCAGGGTACAGACGGAATCCGCCTTCACTTCGCATCTCGGCACCAATAATTCCCCTTTCTTCCCAGTGTTTGATCGTTCGGGGGCTTACTCCCACCCGCTCGGCCAAAATACCTACCGTTAGAAACTTTTCAGTGGCGCCTGATGTCTTTCCTCTGCTAATTGATTTTGGGAGTCCCACCTTTTTTACAATTCGTTGAATATCCTTCAAATCATATCCCAATTGCTGCAATTTTTGAATGTGTTTGATTCGCGTAATGGCATCATCCGAATAAATTGGAATATGTTGTTCTGTGAATCCAACCGGCTTTATCAGCTTTTCTCTTTCCAATTGATCCAATTCTTTTTCTGATATCTTTGTTGCTGTAATAAATTCATCTCGAATATAGATTTTATTTTCCATCTTGTACCTATACGTATATATTATTTCTATTTTATTCCATTCCCAAACGTATAGGAATATAATAATATTTTTTCTATTTGTCAATATCTTTTGTGGAGAATGAATTTTTTGAAAAACTTTAAGATTTTTGTTATCTCATTTATTATCAAAACCTTGTGTCTTCGTGGCCATGAATTATTTAGGTTGGACAGGCCTCCCTATCATACCGAACATGGTTTATTTTCCGTAGGCTTGATCCAGAATCATTTGATTTTTCAATCCCTCTTCACCAGGGATTTCCGGTTCTTCATTGTTCAGAACCGCCCGCGCAAAAGCCTCCAACTCAGCCCTGTAGAAATCTCCATTTTCCACCAGCCAGCGTTTTTCAGAAAGATCGGGAAAAATCATCGTTAGAACACCTGTTCCCAGATTAAAGGAATAATTGCGCAATTGCAGTATTGCCTTAGTTCCTTGAAGCTCAATCAGCGTTTCATAAAACAGCCGAAATGAGGTTTGTATGCTAACAAAGCGTCGGTTTGAAAATCGCATACCAATCTGGGCATCCATCTCAATTTGTTCACTCGAAAACGGGGGCTCCAGAAACGCATGCACTTCTTCAATCTCTCCTCCCAAAATGAAACGAATCGTGTCCAGCGCATGCACGCCAATGTCCATAACAGGCCCACCCCCAGCCACGGCCGGATCGGCAATCCAGGTGCGGGAGGAATTATTTGCATCGATGCTGAAATCACTGCGAGCAAAATGGACATTTCCCAATTGCCCGCCTTCTAAAATTGCCTTTGCCTCGCGAACCGATTGGGAATAGCGCAGCATGTGAGCAATCATTAATTTCACATTCGCTTTCTTGCACACGTCGATCATTTCCCGAGCCTCGTCCACCGTCAAAGCCATCGGTTTCTC
>CAZMRE010000453.1:0-1605 GCA_964568545.1 uncultured Deferribacteres bacterium
AGGATGTGGGTTTGTTCCGGCATTTTGAGATAGGAATTGGAGGCTGTTTTAGGATGGTACCGCGGCGGACGGCCAATCCGCCGCGAATAAAACAGATTTTCAGAGTAGGCAGAATTCCCGCCCAGTCCAAGATTGGCCTGAAAGAGATTTTTCCCCTCCACAAAAAAAGGTCGCTTCTCTTCAAAATAGGTTTCGTATGCGGTCAAATTTAATTCGGAGGGATCCGCTTCTACCTGACCAAAATCCGGATTGAGAGTAGCATTCAGTGTAAAGTTACTGGTAAGCCCGTATTTCAAATCGAGTCCGGCATTCCACTGACGGGAAAAACCAGTTGCAAAGGGATTGCCGGTTTCTCTGGGACTCCAGGTCCCGGAAGCGACCCCGTAAGGCAAAAGCTCCAGATTTTTCGGAGCGGAAAGGTTTTTTAGCCCCTGCAGCTCTCCAAAATTGGATACAATTCCCGCGGCATCCCTGGGTTCGGGATTCCAGTAGTCAATTTCATTTAGACGGCGGATTTTGCGGTACACCTGAAATCCCCACGTTTGATTTGGGAGAGAGGAAAATCGCAACTGGCTAAACGGGATTTTGAATTCCGCACTCCAGCCATGCCGATTTCGTGAAATCGCCACATCCCAAACGGGATTCCAATTGGGGTCTTCCGCATCCCCGTCATCGGTAATGAGCTTGTCAATTTTAACATTACTCGGGTTCACGGCAAAATAAAAAGCGGTTCGGTGGTCGTTGTAACTGTCAATCATAACGGCGAGCCAGTCGGAAGCAGAGGTGTGATCCCGTCGGGTAAATTGCCCGATAACAGCCTCCGGATGACTGTCAATTGCCCTGATGGCAATGTACAAGGCGTGCTTGCCGTAACCGACCTGTACGAACGTCTTTTCTGTGGGAGGTTGATTTTCCAGCGGTTCCTGTTGAATAAAATTGTCGTAGCGCGGCAGCTTTTGCCACACGGCTTCATCTATTTTGCCGTCGATTTTTAGGCTGTCGGGATTAATGAACGTGGCGATCATAATTTTCTTTTTCGGAGAAAGAGATTGTGCACGCCCCGCTTGCTGAAAAAAGAGGATTTCGCAAAATAATGTTTGGAAAATTAAAATAACAAAAATAAATTTTTGAATCGATTGCATGCCGACTCCTGAAAGTGGCTTGTTCGTCAAACCGGCTGCCTGAGAACTGGTGCGAAAATATGGCATTTTAAAGATGTTACAATAATGTAAAAATTTCAAGGAAAATTGCAACCGAAAAGTGCTTTTCACTGTAACGATGAGTTATGGCGATTGTACAAACCAAATGGAGCAGAATTTTAATTTAAAGTGACGCAGTTTTTAGAATAACAAATACGGTTGTTTGGGAGTGAGAAAGAGGGTTGAACCATTATCGAAATTTCAAAGTTTATTTTTGAATTTGCAAGCATTTAACTATTATATTATCAGTATATTAAATTCCATCTTCTGCCTTTGCGAGTTTAATAAAAAAAGCCATTGGGATTTTGTTTTTGAATAGAACAGGGAGAGGTTCTTTCCGGTCGTTGAGTGTCCGCCAGCTGGCCATTGGCGTCAACTTAAGAAAATATTTTGGGATTTATTTGAA
>CAZMRE010000454.1:0-1604 GCA_964568545.1 uncultured Deferribacteres bacterium
GTGATGACAAGGAACAAGCTTCCCATTGGCAAGCTGCAAATTGAGCATCTGGACAAGTTGCTGCAAAAATACTCGATGCAGGACGATCGGATAATTGTTGGAGCCGGGATCGGCCGCGATGCCGCCGTGATCGATTGGGGAGAAAAATATCTCGTGGCTAAAACCGATCCCATCACATTTGTAACAGATGAGATTGGCTTTTACGCGGTCACGATCAACGCAAACGACATTGCCTGCACCGGCGGAACGCCCAAATGGTTTATGGCAACTCTGCTTTTGCCCGAGAATCAGACGGACTCTGAAATGGTTGAAACAATTATGAGCCAGATTTCAACCACGTGCGAAATGTTGAACATCGGATTAGTTGGGGGACACACGGAAATTACAACCGGCATTGATCGGCCGATTGTTGTGGGACAAATGCTCGGCGAGGTTCAACGAAATAAATTGGTTCGGGCGGAGGCTATTCAGGTGGGAGATCTGGTTATTCTAACCAAAGGAATCGCCATCGAAGCCGTTTCCATTCTTGCCAGGGAGCGGGAAGAGGAGATTTCGAAGAAATTTGGAGAAGAGTTTTTGCAAGAAGCCAAAAATTTTCTGCACGAGCCGGGAATCAGCGTTTTAAAAGATGCCCAAATTGCCACCCGTGTGGCACAAATTCACGGCATGCACGATCCCACGGAAGGCGGATTACTGACCGGATTGTATGAATTAACCCGGGCGGCGAAAATCAGCCTGGAAATTTTACCGGAGAAAATTCCTGTTCTGGATGAAGCACAAAAATTGTGCAATCATTTTCAATTAGATCCGCTGGGGGTGATTGCCTCCGGTGCGTTGATCATCGTGGCCGATCCGGTGGATGCCGATGTGGTGGTCAAGGCACTTGGAGACGAAGGAATTTCAGCGGAAATCATTGGCACGGTTTTGCCTCCCGGAAAGGGAGTTCTTTTCCGAAAAGGGGATGACATTCAAAAAGCTCCAAAATTTGAACGGGACGAGCTAACCAAAATATTTGAATAGAAATCCGCAAAACAGAATCATTCGTAGCCACCAAGACACGAAAACACAAAGGATTTAGGTTTCTTTCAGTGTTCGCTCGTATTCAGGGAAATAACGGCTGATGACCATCAAATCAAATGTGCTTAAAATGGATTCCTTGGGTTCCCGCTCCAGCAGAAATTCAAAGGATTTTCTGACCAATTTCTCCACAGAAATCTTTCCATCGGTTAGATTCTGGTAATCGCTTTTGTGGACGGTCACCTGAAACGATTTTGAACCGCGGGCGTCTTTAAGCACTACCTGGCAATCAAAATGATTTGAAAATTCCTGGGCATTAACAGTAATTTCTGTCATTTTTTTCTCCGGGCTAGTTGGGATTGAATCGGTTTTATTCCATTTCTAAATGAATCGCTTTTTTTCCAAACGTATATAATCTCTGAACGAAAAGACCTGAAAAATGTGCCGCAAGCATCTTGCTTGCGGCGGTTTGTTATTAGGAACAGGGAAAAAGCCAATCAAAATTCACAAGCCAGGGGCTTGTGTTACGCTTTCGTTCAGGCACCATATATTTAATAAAATTGCCGGATAAAAACAACCGCTTTTTT
>CAZMRE010000455.1:0-1603 GCA_964568545.1 uncultured Deferribacteres bacterium
GCGCTGTGGAAATAATTTTAATTTGATTTAAAAATGAAAATCTTTCTGAGATGAAAAAAACCTCTTCTCAAAGGCCGTCCACTCTTCTGTGGAAAGAAAACGTCAGGTACCTGATCGGAATAAGTCTAATCGCTTCTGTTTTATTCGGACTGTTTTTTCTGTTCATTCGGAATTATCAGCGCAATAAGGCAATCACCCAGAAAAGCGTGATTCGGGTTTTCCCGAAAAATCAGGCTGACCGGCAAAAGCTCCTCGAGCTCCACTACATTTCCCGGAGTGATCTTAACGATAGTGTACTGGAATTTCGAGGCAGCTTTGGGGATGTGAGTCAATTGAAGAAGCTGGGCATCCCCTGCGCCTTTGTAGCGGAAGTGGATTACAATTTGACCGTGCGGAAAAATTACCCTTCCGTTGCCCAAATCGAAAAGAGGCTTTTTGATCTTCCCAAAAAATACCCGCAATGGGCGCGCGTGGACACAATCGGATGGACGGCTTTTTACAAGAAACCCATTTTAATGCTAAGGCTTTCGGATCGTTCGAAAAAGAACCGGGACAACCCGGCCGTCCTTCTGATGGCAGGCCAACACGCGCGAGAGCCTCTCGGAACGCTTTTTCTGCTGGCGCTGGCCGATTCACTTTTACAGGCGCAAATGGATCGCCCTTTAACCGATGGTTTCCTTCAAAAGGAAGAAATTTTCATCATTCCCCTTGTAAATGTGGACGGATATTCGTATCTTATCAAAAATCACATTAGATTTCCTTTCTGGCGGAAAAATTTGCGGGACAACAATGGCGACGGTGTCTTTTCCCCGGCCGTGGACGGCGTTGACCTCAATCGCAATTACGATTTTGACTGGGGTGATTTTGCGGATGTAGACACGAAGAGCTGGTTTTACAAGGGGACTCGGCCTTTTTCGGAGCCGGAAACACAAGCCATCCGAAATGTGGCTTTGAAAAAACATTTTGTCTGGATGATCGATTACCACGCCTACGGACAGACGGTGATGTTTCCCTGGACAAAGGAAATTCGGCCGCCGGACTACGAGGTGCTTCACAAACTGGCGCTGGGGTACGCCGGTCGATGCCGGAAATACAAGAGTCGCCGGCACTACGAAGTGATTCCCTTAAATGGCAAAACCGGGCAGAGTGCCAATTGGTTCTACGCCAAGTTTCGCACACTGAGCTTTCTTGTGGAATTGGGAACGGAGTATTTTCCACCGCAGAAAGAAGTTGATTTTGTGATTCGGCAGAATGTGAAGGGGGTTCGCTATTTTTTGCGCAAGGTTTTCCAGACGGGAATCGAAGGACGCATCACCGACCGGGTTTCAGGGAAACCCGTTTCGGCGATTGTGCAAATTCAAAAGGATTTTTCTCCAGTCGTAGCGCCCTTGCGAAGCGATCCGGCATTCGGAAAGTACTGGCGAATCCTTTTGCCCGGCGATTACGCCATTTCGTTTCAGGCGGAGAATTTTAAAACAACGGTACGCAACATTCACCTTTCGCAGGGAGAACACAAAATCCTAAATGTTCAATTGGTTCCGGTTGACTGAAACAGAGGAAACACCGTGATCGAATCAAAGGAATTCGATTGTGTAGGGTTGGG
>CAZMRE010000456.1:0-1576 GCA_964568545.1 uncultured Deferribacteres bacterium
TGAGTTTGTGGTTAAATGTAGTCATCTCGATACACCGGCTTCGCCGGCACTCGATGACCGTTTATTCGATATCCCTCAAGAAATCGAAAATTTCCTCAAATACGCCTTCTTTTAATCCACAAAAATTTATACCTCAAATAAATTCAATTGACTTTTAGAACTTACTTAATTAAATTATTAAATATTTAAAGCATTTATTTCAGAAGTAAGACATCTGCTCTAAAAAGTCTTTGCCCACCAATTTCAAGAATTGATTTTATTGAAATTAAATTGGCGTAATTTGTGAAATTCGTGGTTTTTAGAGTGAACTAACCAATAGAAAGGGTTCCTTCATGGAAAAGCACACAAAATTTTCGATATGGTATTATATTATTGTTTTTTCAACCATTTTGTTTTTGGATTATCTTTTATTTTCCGCTCCAAAGGTAAAAGAAATCTCCTACAACCAGTTTCGGGATTGGATCTCGCAGAATAAAATAAAGAGCGTTGTTTTGACGCAAACAAAAATTTATGGCGTCTTAAAATCTCCCGCCGATACACTCAAGAAATCAACAAAGAAGTCCGGAGCGCCCGAAAATATTGAAACACCCCAAAAGGAAACTCCATGGAGGCTCAAATGGGGTGAAATGCAGAAAAAATATAAGGAACAGCAGAAAAAGGAATTTACAGTTATTCGCTTGAAGGATGACAAACTTCTGCACGATCTTCAAACGCATGGTGTGGATTACCGTGGAAAACTGGAATCCAATTGGCTGAAAAACTTCTTCATGAATTGGATTATTCCTCTCGGCATTTTGTTTCTTATTTGGATTATCGTATTTGCCAAAATGAAGCCAGGCGGCACAATGTTGAATGTTGGCAAAAATAAAGCAAAGCTGTACGAAATGGATTCCGGCCAAAAGGTTACTTTTAAGGACGTAGCAGGCATCGACGAAGCTGTTGAAGAAGTGAAGGAAATTGTCAATTATCTCAAAGATCCCAAAAAATATACGCGTCTGGGGGCAAAATTGCCAAAGGGCGTTTTGCTGGTAGGGCCTCCCGGAACGGGGAAAACGCTTCTGGCAAGAGCCGTTGCAGGAGAGGCGAGCGTACCCTTTTTCAGTTTAAGCGGATCGGATTTTGTGGAGATGTTTGTCGGCGTGGGCGCAGCACGTGTCCGTGATCTGTTTAAGGAAGCACAGGCCAAAGCTCCGTGTATTATTTTTATTGATGAGCTGGATGCCATTGGTAGAAAGCGGGCGGGCAATGTGCCGATGGGCGGAGGCTATGACGAGCGGGAAAACACATTGAACCAATTGCTGGTGGAAATGGACGGATTTGATGCCCAGGTTGGCGTCATCATTATGGGCGCCACCAATCGGCCGGAGGTACTTGATCCGGCTTTGCTGCGCCCTGGACGCTTCGATCGCCAGGTTCTGGTGGATCGACCGGATTTGAACGGAAGGACGGAGATTTTTCGCGTTCACGTGAGGGGCCTGACATTGGGCGGTGATGTGGATCTTCACAAATTGGCTGCAGAAACTCCCGGATTTGCGGGCGCGGAAATTGCCAATGTTTGCAACGAAGCGGCTCTTCT
>CAZMRE010000457.1:0-1573 GCA_964568545.1 uncultured Deferribacteres bacterium
AGCGGCGTGACAGCTCGAGAAGGTTGTCCGCTGTAATTTCCAAATTGAAGCGAATTGGCATTCGGCCCCACAATCGCAATGGATTTTAGCCCCTTTGAAAGCGGCAGGAAGTGGTTGTCGTTTTTGAGCAAGACAATGGATTCTCGTGCTGCTTGCAATGCCAGTTCCCGGTGTTTGGGACTGTCCACCACGCTAATTGGAATTTTTGAATAAGGAACCCGTTCAGGCGGATCAAACATGCCCAGTTGAAACCGGGCCCTAAAAAGGCGGGTCAATGCCCGGTCGATTTCTTTTTCAGAAATGAGACCGTCACGAATTGCTTTAACCAGACTTTTTTGAAACGCTTCTCCGCAGTTGAGATCACATCCGGCTTTAATGGCCACGGCGGAAGCTTCTTCTAAACTTTTCGTGTAATGATGATTTCCATAAATGTCGTCAATTGCTCCGCAATCGGAAACCACGTACCCTGAGAAACCCCACTCTTTCCGTAAAATCTCCGTTAAAAGAAAGTGATTTGCGCAGCACGGCACACCGTTGACGGCATTGTAGGCACCCATGATGGACTGTGCCTTGGCCTCGCGAACGCACGCTTCAAATTGTGGCAAATAGTACTCCCGCAACTGGCGCTGATCCACCTCGGCCGAACCTGTGTGGCGGTGCTCCTCGTCATTATTCACGGCGTAATGCTTGGGTGTGGCCACCAGCTTGAGGTAGCGTGAATCCTCGCCTTGAAGCCCCTTCACAAATGCCACGCCCATTCGGGAGGTCAGGTACGGATCCTCGCCGTACGTTTCTTGCGTACGCCCCCAGCGCGGATCGCGGGCCATGTTGACCACGGGGCTCCAGAACGTGAGCCCGTAGTACCGTTTGCGATTACCTTCACTGATTGCCTTATTATTTTTCGCCCGAGCTTCGTCGGAAATCGCCTTGGCCACGCGGAAAATCAACTCCTGGTGCCAGGTGGCCGCCATCCCAATGGCCTGCGGGAAAACGGTGGCAATCCCGGCACGCGCCACTCCGTGAAGACACTCATTCCACCAGTCGTATTCCGGAATTCCGAGCCGATCAATTGCAGGAGCGGTATTTCCCATCTGGGAAACCTTTTCTTCTAATGTCATTCGTGAGATTAAATCCTGTACTCTTTGATCAACAGCCAACTCTGGATTTTCGTAGGGTTCCATTTTTTGATCCTTTTTTAAATCCACAAAATCCTGTGAAAGAAGAACTGAAGCTGATAAGAATTGAAGCTGGAAAAAAATCACCGCCATTAAAAAAATAAATCGATTAAAAAAAATTTCTCTTTTGGAGAGAATTCTATTGACTCGAAGAAAAATCTTTTCCGGTATAAGACGTGTTTCTTTTCCCTGTAAATTTCTAATCCGGCGTATTACAGTAACAGTATTTCTAAGAAACTCCATCGTTTAGCTCTTTTCAGTTTTTCTTTATCAGAAAATTTTTTGGGAAAGCGAAAACGAATTTAATCCAAATTAAGCAATTTGAATTTTTTAATCAAGTAAAATTCGAGGATTTTTAATTTTTAGAATAAACAAATTGTCAAATGGATTGAGCAGGT
>CAZMRE010000458.1:0-1561 GCA_964568545.1 uncultured Deferribacteres bacterium
CGGTTTTGCTTCGATTGAATGAATTTTTTACTGACGAGGATATTGAGGAAATGATCCGGGCCATTCGGAAAGTGGCCGGGTATTTTGAACAATCACCATAATAAATTATGGTGACGGCACAAATCAACCGATTACACGGCTTTAGATTTTCATTCCGAAATCGGTTCTTGTACAATCCCCGGAATTTTTTGTGGTAATGAATAACTGGCACAACCCAACCAATATTATGCTCCGGTTTTTTTGTTCAGATTATAGCCGCGTTGGCGCCTTTCTTGGTATCGTCACCTGTTTTTCTCCAAAAAAATCCAAATAAAACTGGCAAATCGAGAAAAAATATCGTAAAATCATTGAGTCCAAAAAGTAATAAAATCAATTAATAATACATACGGGAGTTTATATTTTTTATGAGGAAGGAACACTTTAGAAATATCGCCATTATTGCGCACGTGGATCACGGAAAGACAACTTTGGTTGATGGAATGCTTCGGCAAAGCGGAATTTACCGGGTTAATCAGGAAGTCAAAGATCGTGTAATGGACTCTATGGATTTGGAGCGAGAACGCGGTATTACAATTATGGCGAAAAATACAGCCGTGTGGTACAAACACATCAAAATTAATATCGTAGATACGCCCGGGCATGCCGATTTTGGCGGTGAGGTCGAGCGAAGCCTCAATTTGGTGGATGGCGCCTTGTTGCTGGTGGATGCCAGCGAAGGGCCTCTGCCTCAAACGCGATTCGTTCTAAAAAAGGCTCTGGCAAAGAAACTGCCCATTATTCTTGTGATCAATAAAATTGATCGAAAAGATGCTCGTATTGAGGAAATTGTCAATTCCGTCTACGACCTATTTATCGATTTGGGTGCTGATGAGGAGCAGATTGAATTTCCGATTCTTTACACCAATGCGAAGGCCGGAATAGCCCATCGGGAATTGGGAGATAATTCAAAGGATTTGCAGCCGCTTTTTGAAACAATTGTCTCTGAAATTCCAGGCCCGGAAGCCAACGATGATGAAGTTCCACAATTTTTGGTAACTAATCTGGATTATGATCCCTACGTAGGGCAAATTGCCGTGGGCAGGCTATCCAACGGAATCCTTGAAATAAATAAGAATTATGCTCTGTGTGCCGAGAATCAGATTCGACCAGGTGTACGATTTTCTGCTCTTTACACCTTTCAAAATCTGTCCAGGAAACAGGTTACGCATGTGGAGGCAGGGGATATTATTGCGGTTTCGGGCGTGGACGGTGTTAAAATCGGAGACACCATTTCGTCCGAAGAAAATCCCAAACCCCTGCCGCGAATTCACGTGGATGAGCCGACGGTTTCAATGGTTTTTTACGTGAACAATGGGCCGTTTGCCGGACTTGAAGGAAAATATTTAACCAGCCGTCATTTAAAGGAACGCTTGGAAAAAGAAATGCTTCAAAACGTTGCGCTGCGTGTGGAGCTGATGGATCGGGCGGATGCCTTCAAGGTTAGTGGCCGCGGCGAGCTACAAATGGCCGTTCTGATTGAAACCATGCGCCGCGAGGGTTACGAATTCATGGTTTCCAAACC
>CAZMRE010000459.1:0-1561 GCA_964568545.1 uncultured Deferribacteres bacterium
ATTGAAAATAATTCAAAATATAAGGGAATAATGAAAGAATAAATTTTCCAAAATGCAATAAAAATTTTTAACGATGGTAAAATCTGCCAAATAATTTGTAATTTGCCATGAATGCGCGAATTAAAATCATATTTTAGACATACAGGAAAAAAATTAGAGATATTTTTGTTGCAGAAAGGAGAATTGGGGAATGGGTTTCAGGTCTTTAAAAAAATACTTGACAATACTGTAACATTTCTGTAAATTAAATCAATTTATTTTTGAGTTTCTTGCAATGGAACGGAAAAGGAGAGAATTTTGGATTTATTTGACAAGTGTCGTAACTTTACGGAAGCGCAAAAGGCAATCAAGGAAGGTTGGTACCCTTATTTCAAGGCCATTCAATCTGGGGCAGAAACTTCGGTAATGATTGATGGTCGAAAGTTTGTGATGATTGGTTCTAATAATTATTTGGGACTCACGCAACACCCGAAAGTACTCGAAGCCGCTAAAAAAGCGATCGACCAGTATGGCTCAGGATGTACGGGGTCACGTTTTTTAAATGGAACGCTGGAATTACATGAAGAGCTTGAGACGCGACTGGCTAATTTTATGCACCGCGAGGCTGTACTAACCTTTTCAACCGGCTTTCAAACCAATCTTGGAGTCATTTCCTCGCTAGTGGGAAAGGATGATTTGCTCTTTGCTGACCGGGACAATCATGCCAGTTTAGTTGATGGGAGTCGATTGGCTTTTGGAAAAACAATTAAATATCGCCACGCCGACATGGACGATCTGGAACGTGTGTTGAAAATGCACAAGGATATTCCCGGAAAATTAATTGCCGCCGATGGTGTTTTCAGCATGGGTGGCGATATTTTGAATCTTCCTCGCGTGGTTGAATTGGCCGAAACTTACAATGCAAAAGTCTATGTTGATGATGCGCATTCGATAGGTGTTTTGGGAGCCCACGGCCGCGGCACGGCCGAACATTATGGCCTTGAAGACAGGGTCGATTTGGTAATGGGCACCTTTAGCAAGTCATTTGCTTCTATCGGCGGATTTGTGGCGGGGGACGCAGTGGTTGTCGATTACATTAAACATCATGCCCGCGCCTTAATTTTTTCTGCAAGCATGCCACCTGCATCTGTGGCCGCAACCATTGCTGCACTGGATATCATAGAAAGTGAACCCGAACGACGCGAACGGCTCTGGGCCGTGACAAATCGCATGAAAAAATCCTACAATGAAATGGGATTTAACACGGGCAACAGCCAAACTCCCGTTATTCCAATCATTATTGGCGATGACATGACGACATTCAAATTCTGGCAGGAGTTGTGGAAGAGCGGAATTTTCGCCAACCCTGTGATCAGCCCGGCGGTTCCCCCCGGGATGTCTCTGCTTCGGACAAGCTACATGGCCACTCACACCGATGAAGAAATGGATTACGTGCTGGAAACATTTCAAAAAATTGGCAAGGATCTGGGTGTGATCGAATGAGAATGATGTTTTTGCGCTATTGCTGAGTTTGTGTCTTTTCAGGGAGGAATGCAGGATTGTATCCTCCCTTTCTTTTTGC
>CAZMRE010000460.1:0-1558 GCA_964568545.1 uncultured Deferribacteres bacterium
CGGTTTCGTTCGATGAGCTAATGCTGGATTACAAACGAAATTTGGTGCCGTTTGCGCTGCAAATGCCGTTTGATGACATTGAGGATTTTGGGCATTCCTTATCCGTAATGAAGGCCAGCCCCGAGGCTCGGGCAGGATTGGAAATGGCCGCATGGAATTTGCTTTTGCAAAGTAGGGGGGAAACTTCATCTCAGGCAGTACCGGATCAGGAAATGCGTTCGGTTTCCATTGGCAAAATTTTGAGGACGGGCGATGAATCGGAAATTGCAGAATCCCTGAAATTGGCTCTGGATGCCGGTCAGACACCTGTGGTGCTGAAGGTCAATCCTAAAAATGTTCAAACAATCGCGGCCGTTCTGCGTAATTTTGAAAAGCAAATGCCGATTATTCTGGATGCCGAGGGTTCCTTCTCGGTAGAAACTGCCGGGGATCTAAAACAGTTTCCCGATCAGTCCGTGCAGTTTGTGATTGATCCAATATCCTCCGAAAATTGGGAGGATGTTCGCTTGCTTCAGGCAAATTTGAATTTTCCGATTGCCCTTAAAAATTCATTGACTGACATTCTGGAGGTCGAGAAAATGGCTCAGACCTCGTTTGTTGATGCCGTTTTTGTTGATCCCTGGCGGGTTGGCGGGCTTATGACGGCCGCGCGTTATTTAACAATAGCCTCTGAAAATACAAAGCCCGCGTATGCTTTTTCTCAATTGCATCTGGATATTGGAACAATCGAGGCACTTGTTTTTCTTTCTTTTTACACAAAGAATAAACCAATTTTTGCAACCGTCCCCGAGGAAGTTTTTGGAACAAAATTTATTTCGGATTCCCTCCTTCATTTTCAGGGGAATCTGGTACAGCTTCCTGCAACAACGCACATTCATTTTAACGGTATTGAAACCCAGTTGGATCGTTTTCGAGTAACCGAAGAAGAATATTGGTAGGTTCTTGACTGTTTAAACAGCCGAAAAAACAGGTGGGTTTGGGAAAAATGGGTATAACGATTTTGGAAGGAGCAGGCGTTTAAGTGATTTCGTATGAAGGGAAAAATCGGGCCACAGTTAATTATTTAAAGGCCATTTATTTTGATTACCCGGAATGGACTCCTTACGGAATTAGTATTATGCCGCGCACCTGGATAAAATATCGGGAAGAGCTGGAAGAATTGGTTCTGTCGCATCCGCGTAGTTTTCCAGGGTACAAAAAGGGCGATCGGGATTTTGACCGTGTTGACGATCCCTTTTACGAAGAGGGGCGAAAAACGGATTGTTGGGGAACGGTTTGGAACAATGTTGAACGCGGACTCGACAGCTACCCGATCCAATATCCTTTGGAAAATTGGGATGATTTTAAAACGTACACGCCCCCTGATCCGATGAAAGATGACATTTTAGGGCCGCGCGATTGGGACAAGGTAAAACGTCAAATGGAAGAAGCGAGGCAGCGGGGAGACATTGCCGGATGTGGTCCCCTCCCCCACGGTTTCATGTACATGCGTTTGTATTATCTGCACGGTTTTGAAAATCTCATGATGGATATGGCCATGGACGATCCCCGGCTGTGG
>CAZMRE010000461.1:0-1558 GCA_964568545.1 uncultured Deferribacteres bacterium
GGATATTCCCGGAAAAACCAAAGAAGATGTTATTCGTGAACTTGTTAATCGGATTGCCAGGAAGAAAGCTGTTTTAAAAGATGCTGACAAATTTTATGAGGAAGTATTGGAACGGGAACGGCTGGGAAGTACAGGAATCGGAGAAGGAGTGGCAATTCCCCATGCGCGAACGGACAATGTGGAGAAAATGATTGTTGTTTTTGCTCGAACGGCAGAACCTATCAATTTTAAATCGGATGATAGGCGTCCTGTACAATTACTTTTTATGATTGCCGTTCCGGTTCGAGGATTGAAATCTTATTTAACTACGTTGGCCAAAATTTCGCGCATCGTCCGGCAGGAAAAGGTGCGGCGTATGCTGTTAGAAGCTTCATCGCCCGATGATGTGATTCATGTGATTCAAATGGTAGAGAAGGAAATTTCCAATTAGATAGTGGCTAATTGAAAATGTAGCGCAAGCCTCCGGCTTATGAATTTTTATTTGGCTAATTCTTTGTTTCTAATAAAAAACGAACACAAGCAAGATGCTTACGATACATTTTTAGGGTGTTTTCGTTCAGACACAAGATATGAAACTGTTGAAGGGTGAAAAAGTTTGGCGAATAAAAATCTACGATTTCTGACCTGGGGGGCGCTTCTTATCACACTGGGGATCCTTCTGCCAATTCTTTTCCATCTTTTTGGATTGGGTCCAGTCTTTTTGCCGATGTTCATTCCCATTTTGACGGCAGGCTTTTTAATGCCTCCGGCAAGTGCTATTTTTATTGGCATGATCACGCCAATCCTGTCTTTTCTGTTGACACATATGCCGCCAATCATTATATTACCTTTAATGGTAATTGAAGGCTTTTTCTTGGGCGGCATTCCGGCTGTTTTCTACGGAAAATTGAATTGGAACTTTTGGGTCGTTCTTGTAATTGCTTTGATTTTTGATCGAATTTTGTTAGGAGTGATGGTTCTTTTGTTGGCGCCGTTTTTCCATTTGCCTTCGCAATTGTCATCGGTTTATGTGGTTTTGCGCGGTTTGCCCGGTGTTCTTTTAAATTTATTTTTGGTGCCTGTTTTTGTAAAGCTATTAAAATTTGCTGATGTTAGTACACTCTGATTTTTTCGTGTTTATCGAGGACTATAAGAATCAAAGGATCCGTTGGATAGAATTTATTGTCGGCCCGATATAACACATGAAGAGGAAAAGTAGGCGATAGCTTATTTTTTTGGATTGTTTAATGTATTTCTGTGCATATGCAGTGATATGCTTTATAATTAATAATGAATACCAGTCAAGATTTATTTTAGCAAAAGTTTGGAAAATAGGATTCAAACCGGAGTCTTCCGGAATCGGTTGAACAGTTTGAATTCAGAAAGGAGATCGCAATGCATTATTTTGGTCGATGGAAATGGGGCTTGTTGCTTGTATTTTTTGTCTGGGGCAGCGCTTTTGCCGGGGAACACCCTAAAATCCCCTTGCTGGATGAGCAGGGGAATAATGTTGTTGAGATGGCCAAAAAGCAGGGTCAGAAATTGGTGATTAATGGCGTGGCGTATTACAAAGGTGCTC
>CAZMRE010000462.1:0-1549 GCA_964568545.1 uncultured Deferribacteres bacterium
ATGAGCGGTTTCCCGGCGCGTTTGCGCATCCAGAGGTAAATGAACGCACCAAGCAAAAGTAGCCCGAGCAGCCCAAACAGTCCGTATTTTATGTAAGGATGCCAGTCAAACGGGATTTCGACGGGCGGTTTAATGTCCTTGATGTCGCCCTCTTTGCTCGGTGCCACGCTTTCAACGGCAATTTTAATCGCCTCCGATTTCAGAACATGTTTTACGGTGTCCGGCGGAATGGTGAACTGAACGGCAATCGGTGGAATTTGAAAATCACCCACGTCAAAGGTGGAAATCTTATACTGCACCCGATTAATGATTTTCCCATTCTTTTTGATGGGATCAAACACCTTGTAATCGCGAATCTCAAACTGCCCCAGATTCTCGGCCAATCCGGGAAGCTTTACCTTCACATCCTTGTCTCGTGTCACGGTCACGGTGTACGTAATCACATCCCCAATGGTAATTTGGGAGCGATCCACTGCCGATTGAACAGAAATTTTCCCGGTGTCTGAAAAAGCGTTCCCCACAAACAGGGTCACACATAAAATTCCAAAAACTACAGCTCGTTTCAAATCACGTGCTCTCACGGTTTCTTTCATCTTCATCACTGAACTTTGTCGCTGTAAATCGCCACGTTTTCCGCCTTAATCATTCGATCGATCAAATCCTGATACGCCTTCTGCTGTTTTTCCCTTTGCAAATCCTGCACAACTTGAGACCGCACCTCGTTAAGAGGTTTGATTCGAATAATTTTGCCCTTTTTGTTCTTTTCGGCGTATTTGTCTTTATTCGCTTTGTAGTACAGATCGATGTCCGAATCATCTATTTTCACATTTTTGGAGATTTCCTGCTGCAGAAGCTTTTGAACCATAAAATTTTTCTGCGCCTGAAAAGTGGCTTCTACCACATCTTTGTCCTTCGCCAGACCCTTGCGCTTCGCCGTGTCGTACAGCAATTCCGTAGCCACATACTGCTTTAAAAATTGCAGCTTTTTGGATTTGTCCTTGTACTGGCTTTGAACGGACGGCGGAAGCTGGCTGATCTCAAAATCCAGATCGCCCTGGGTGATTTCGCGGTCTCCGATTTTTGCAATGACAGCGCCGGGGCGCTTTTTGTGTTTCACCGGATTCAAACTGGTTGTTTCGTTCAGCACCTGCTGGGCATCCGCAGACCGGCGAAGCCGCTCCAGGCAAGCAACAATTTTCTTGTTTACCTCAGTCTGCAAATTGCTTTCCGGGTATAAATGCTTGATTTTCAGGTAATTGGCCAGCGCATTTTCGTAATCGTGCAAGCGATCGAAATAAATATTCGCAACGGTGTAAATAATATTTGCCTGTTCCCCTTTGGACACATTGTAACGGCTTAAATAGTCCTGATATTCCTGAATTGCCTGTGGATACAACTGCTGATTGTAAAGCGCGTTAGCATATTCACGAACTTTTTCAGAACTTTCCTGTGGAGCTTTCTTTGAGCAACTTGCCAGAATGGCGGAAATGCTTAACCCAACGATTATTCCAAAAACCCAAAAACGCTTCATTTTAACGAATCCCATTTT
>CAZMRE010000463.1:0-1544 GCA_964568545.1 uncultured Deferribacteres bacterium
CTCTGAATGCTTTCAAGTCCGAATTCATCGTGCAACACCGCCACTGCCGTTTCGGTCAGATCCTCGGGGACGACACAGGCGATTTTGATTTCAGATGTACTGATCGAAAGGATTGGGATTCCATTTTCCAGCAATGTCTGGAAAACGCGGTAAGCCGTGCCGGGCGTGCTCGCAATTCCAGAACCAACCACAGCAATTTTGGCCACATCCGTGTCTACTTCGTAGAAGAAGTTTTTTCGCCTGCTTTGAAGCGTGTCTAAAACCATTTTCACCGTATTCAATTGATCATTTGAGACAAGAAAACTGATCGAGCTGTTTCCATTTGAACTGGCGCCTTGCACAATAATTTTAATGTTGATACTCTCTTCGGCCAGCTTTTTAAAAATTGTCAGGAAATTTTTGGGATCTTTGGAATAATCCTTGATTCGGATTTGATCAACCTGTTTGTCAAAGGCTATTCCGGTAATTGCTACCTTTTCCAATGTTTCATCTCCTATTATCCATGTTCCTGAATTTTTTTTGAATGAATTTCGAATGACCAGCGGTACATTATATTTTCTGGCGACTTCCACGGCGCGGGTTTGCATTACTTGAGCTCCCTCAGAAGCCAGCTCCAGCATTTCAGAATAGGAAATAAACGGGAGCAGCCTCGCACGCTTGAACTGTCGGGGGTCTGTTGTAAAAATTCCATCCACATCGGTGTAAATTTCGCATCGGTCGGCGTTTAAAATGGCAGCAAGGGCCACGGCCGTGAGGTCAGAACCGCCGCGTCCAAGGGTAGTAATTTCTCCATCGGAGCTAATTCCTTGAAATCCTGCCACAAGAACAATTTTATCTTCATCTAAATGTTTTAGAATTCGTGTTTTATCGACTGTTTCGATGCGTGCATTGGCAAATTGTCCATCTGTGTGGATACCCGCCTGGTGGCCCAGAAGTGAAATGCTCGGATACCCCAAATCGTTTAGGGCCATACTCAGAAGGGCAATTGAGATTTGTTCTCCTACCGAGAGCAATAAATCCATTTCGCGGCGCGGGGGATTTTGGTGAACTTGCTGAGCCATTTGCACCAGTTCATCTGTTGTTTTGCCCATTGCCGAGATGACGGCAACAATTTTTTTGCCGCGGTTCTTTTCACCAGCAATCCGTTTGGCTACCTGCTTCATTTTTTCAATGTCACCAACGGAAGTACCTCCGTATTTCTGAACGATAATGTCGTTTGTCTTATTATTCGAGTCCGCCGGCATTGATCCAATCCTGTTTTAATTCTTGTTCTTCTTGAAGTTGTCCATCTTCTTTTTCAAATTTATTTATTTCAAAGATTTCACTTTCTACAAAGCGGTTGTAAATTTCGGGCTTCAGTTCAAGAGCGATTTCCTTAAATTCTTCTGAGTACCGCTCTTTCAATAGACTGAAAATCAGGTAATCATAGGAATTGTGGTTATCATTCAGAATGAAATCTTCCAGTGCAATTAAATCGTCGATGTACTTTCGCTGATCCTTGAGATTCCAATGTTTACCTTTGATAACATTTCGGATGAATCGCG
>CAZMRE010000464.1:0-1544 GCA_964568545.1 uncultured Deferribacteres bacterium
CTCTGAATGCTTTCAAGTCCGAATTCATCGTGCAACACCGCCACTGCCGTTTCGGCCAAGCTCTCGGGAACCACGCAGGCAATTTTGATTTCGGATGTGCTAATCGAAAGAATCGGGATTTGATTTTCCAGCAATGTCTGGAAAACTCGGTAGGCTGTACCGGGCGTGCTGGCAATTCCCGAGCCGACTACGGCAATTTTAGACACATCGGTATCCACTTCGTAGAAAAAGTTCTTACGCCTGCTCTGAAGCTCGTCGAGCACGCGTTTCACGGCATCCAGTTCTTCGCTGGAGACAAGAAAACTGATGGAAGTATTCCCGTTAGAGCTGGCTCCCTGAACAATGATTTTAATATTGATGTTTTCCTGGGCTAATTTTCCAAAAATTGTCAGAAAATTTTTGGGATCTTTAGAATAGTCCTTTATTCGGATTTGATCCACCTGCTTGTCGAAGGCTATTCCTGTTATGGCAACCTTTTCCAATGTTTCATCTCCTATAATCCATGTTCCCGAATTTTGTTTAAATGAATTTCGAATGACCAGCGGTACGTGATATTTTCTGGCGACTTCCACGGCACGGGTTTGCATTATCTGAGCCCCTTCGGAGGCCAGCTCCAGCATTTCGGAGTAGGAAATAAACGGAAGCAGCCGGGCGTGCGAAAATTGCCGTGGATCTGTTGTAAAAATTCCATCCACATCGGTGTAAATTTCGCACTGGTCAGCGCTTAGAATGGCAGCAAGCGCAACGGCTGTTAAATCGGAGCCGCCGCGTCCGAGGGTAGTGATTTCGCCATCGGAGCTAATTCCTTGAAATCCTGCCACAAGAACAATTTTGCCTTCATTTAAATGCTTCAAAATGCGGCTTTTATTAACCGTTTCAATATGAGCATTCGCAAATTGCCCGTCTGTTTGAATGCCTGCCTGATGTCCCAAAAGGGAAATGCTCGGATAGCCCAGATCATTTAAGGCCATGCTCAAAAGGGCAATGGAGATTTGTTCTCCAACCGAAAGCAACAGGTCCATTTCGCGGCGCGGGGGATTTTGGTGAACTTGCTGAGCCATTTGCACCAGTTCATCTGTTGTTTTGCCCATTGCCGAGATGACGGCAACAATGCTCTTTCCGCGATCTTTTTCAGCAGCGATTCGTCTGGCAACTAATTTCATCTTCTCAATGTCACCCACGGAAGTACCGCCGTACTTCTGAACGACGATATTTTTCAGGGAATTATTCGAGTCCGCCGGCATTGATCCAGTCCTGTTTGAGTTTGAGTTCTTCTTGAAGGCCATTTTCGCTGTGCTCAAGTTTTCTGATTTCAAAACGTTCATTTTCAACGAAATGCGTGTAAATTTCAGGTTTCAATTCAAGGGCAATGGCCTTGAATTCTTCGGCATACCGCTCCCTTAAAAGGCTGTAAATGAGTGAATCGTCCGTGTTGTGGTTCCCGTTCAGGATGAAATCTTCCAACGCAACCAAATCATCAATATATTTGCGCTGATCCTTGAGATTCCAATGTTTACCTTTGATAACATTTCGGATGAATCGCG
>CAZMRE010000465.1:0-1542 GCA_964568545.1 uncultured Deferribacteres bacterium
GCCTCCGGATTTTCAGGCGCATAAGCAAACATGCATCCGCCGCCCCCGGAACCGTTAATTTTGCCTCCGAGAGCCCCTGCTTTTGAGGTGGCCTCTAACATGCGATCAATTTTCGGGGTGGAAATTTTCAAAACATCTCTCAAAACAGCCTGATGCCGGTTGAGCAAATTCCCGAACTCGCGATGATTCAGCACAGGCTTCTTGAGAAGCTCCAGTGCTGTGAATGTAATTCGTTTATTTTCAAGAAATCCCCGAAGTAAATTGAATTGTTCCGCAGAAAGTTTTGATTGCAATCCAGCCACATCTTCAATCGAAATCTCAAGCAATTTTTCGTAAGGAATTTCATCCGGATGCTCTTTCAAGATGGAAAGCATTCCGTTTTTGACACGCGCCAGAATACTTTTGGTATCTTTGGGTTCTCGTGAATCTCCCAACACAAATTTTCCCAGCCTTGTCGAAATTTTTTGAGCCGGCCGGGGCAAACGAAAATCCAGAAAAAGCACTCCCCCCAGACTGGCGGCAAAATGGTCCATCATGCCGCCGGGTTCGTGGAACTCCAATACCTCTGCCCTGTGAGCCAATTGCGCGATGTACAGTCTGTCCTCTTTTCGGGGATGTTCCACGGCTTCCAGCAGAAATTTAACCCAGGCAACTATTAGTGCCGAGGAACTGGACGTGCCGGAATTAATGGGAATTTCCCCCCTGACTACACAATCGAAGCCGTTTGAAAGGAAAATGCCTTCTCGTTGAAGAACATTCACGGCGCTCTTAAAATAATCCCGTTCCTGATTGTAGGGAATGGGAAATTGGATTTCAAATTCTTCCTCCGAATCAATGTCGGGCAAAGAGAAGTGAACGATTTTATCGGCGCGAGGCATCCCGGCAATCCGAATGCGAAGATCAATTGCGCCGGTAATAACCGGCAGTTCCAAATAATCCTGATGTTCCCCAAACAAACAAATTCGTCCCGGTGCAGAAACCACTAATTCCCTTGGCATATTGTCCTTATTTTCTGATGTTTGACTTTCACACAAATGCACTTACGTCAATGTGACTGGTCTGAAAGATTTCCTTTTTCACGAGTGTTGTTGCCCCCAGAGCCCCGGATAAATAGCCCAATTTTGAAACCACAATTTCCGCTCGCTCGCTGATGTGGGGAAGCGCCCGTTTCGTTGCTTCCGTTTGAATCGGATTGAGCAGAAAACGGCCGGCACGCGAAACGCGTCCCCCCAAAATGACAATTTCGGGATTAAACAGATTAATCAAGATGGCCAGCCCCTGACCGATGTAACGCCCGGCCTGCTCGATAATCTCAATCGAAAGCTGATCTCCCATTTGCGCCGCTTTTACCACCAACTCGGCGTTTAACTGATCGATTTTCCCCTCGATGAGATCGGATAATTTGGTTTTTCTTCCGGTGCTAACCATTTCTCTGGCCTGCTCTGCAATGGCATGCCCCGAGGCCAGACTTTCCAGACAGCCATATTTCCCGCACTGGCAGAGGGGACCATTTTCCTTAATCGTGATGTGCCCGAATTCTCC
>CAZMRE010000466.1:0-1538 GCA_964568545.1 uncultured Deferribacteres bacterium
CAATTTTGACACATGCCACGCCGGATGATTTTGCGAGAGGAACAAATCAGATTCTGGAGAATAAAGAACTTTCGCGCCTGATTACACAAAATGCCCAAAAACTGGCGGGAGAAAAATACACCTATCAGGTCTATTTGAAGAAGTTGAACGATCTCTATAAACATGTGAACGGAAATTAATTATGTGCGGTATTTGCGGTGTCTCATTTCAAAATAAAAACGTTCCTGAAGCTCTGGTGAAAGTGATGTGCGATAAAATTACCCATCGCGGGCCGGATGAAGCGGGCTATTTTACCCGCCAGAATTTTGGAATGGGAATGCGCCGCCTGAGTATTATTGATTTAAGCACCGGAACACAACCCATTTTTAATGAGGACCATTCACTGGCAATCGTATTTAATGGCGAAATCTACAATTTTCAAGCTATTCGGGATGAGCTCAAACAAAAAGGCCACAAATTCTACACAAATACAGATACAGAGGCCATTATCCACGCTTATGAAGAATTTGGCGAAGACAGTCCGAAACAGCTCAATGGCATGTTTGCTTACTCAATTTTTGATTCCAATAAGAAGAAGCTATTTCTGGTGCGGGATCGAATCGGTATTAAGCCGCTTTACTATTATTGGGACGGTCAAACCTTCGCTTACGGTTCTGAAATTAAAACTATTCTGGAAGTGCCTGGCATTGACCGCACAATTGATGTGGAGGCTCTCAACCGTTTTTTAACGTTCGAATACATTTCGGCTCCCGAAAGCATTTTTAAGAAAATCCGGAAGCTTCCCCCCGGCCACTGGCTTGTTTTTGAAAATGGAAATGTGATCATTCAAAAATATTGGGAAGTTCCCTTTACAAACGAATTTCGCTCGGAGGAGGAAGCCAAAGAGGAGCTTCGTTCGTTGATGTCGGATTCGGTAAATCTTCGCCTGATAAGCGACGTACCATTAGGAGCTTTTCTGAGCGGCGGCATCGATTCCAGCACCATTGTGGGGCTCATGGCCGAGCACATGGATCAGCCCGTGAAATCTTTTTCGATCGGATTTGAGGATTCATCCTACAACGAGCTGGATTATGCCCGAACGGTTGCCAAAGCCTTTCACACGGAACACAAGGAATTCATCATTCAGCCGGACGCCGTTTCGATGGTGGAAAAACTGATCTACCATCTGGATGAGCCGTTTGGGGATTTTTCGATTTTCCCGACTTATTTGGTCTCAAAAATGGCGAGGGATTTTGTGACGGTCGTTTTATCGGGTGACGGCGGAGACGAGCTTTTTGGCGGGTACGATACGTATGTAGCCGATAAAATGGCGCGATCGTATCGTCAAATTCCAGGATTTATTCGAAAGGGTTTGGTAGAACCGTTTGCCCGAGCCTTGCCTCCAACATCTCAAAAGAAAGGACTCATCAATAAAATCAAGCGGTTTACGGAAGGCGCTGCTTATTCGGATGATCTTCAGCATGTGCGCTGGATGATTTTTCTTTCGGAAAAAGACCGCATGGCTCTTTTTTTGCCAGAGCACCTGGAGAACCTTAAAA
>CAZMRE010000467.1:0-1528 GCA_964568545.1 uncultured Deferribacteres bacterium
AAGAAGAGTGGCAGGAATAGAATCAGAAGGAATATTTTAGTCGGAAAAAAGCCGAGGTGCCGTAATCACCCCATTCGGTAAAATGTTTTCCACGTGCAAAAAATGCAATGACGGTGGCATCCAGATTGGTAATGACGGACCAGGTAAACTGAGGAACAATCACGGAGGAGTGATCGTTGGGATTCAAAATCCCGAACAGGCTCCCCCGAAGAAGAGGTGTGACATCGTAGGAAAACTCCTGAAAAACCGACCAGCGTGACGGCGACAGCATTCCTGTTTGCAACGCCTGCCAGTAAAATATGCCGGCATTTTTAAGCTTGCCATTGCTGTTGTAAAGGATCTCCGTGTGAAGATAAAGAGAATTCGGAAAGGTGTAATCGCCGGACAAAACACCGCTAAAAACAGGCTTGTCATACTCCAAAAGAGACGTCCCGAAATAGGATAAATTTGGACCGAGCAAAATCTCACTTTTTTTCGGAGGCGCACCGAACAAAAATTCTCCTCGAAAACCAGCCTTCAAAACAGAGCCCGCCCAGGCACCGCCCAAAACCCATCGGTCTTTTCTGACACCGGCCAGCGCAAACAGATCGTACGAAAAGGCATTTACCCAGATCATTCCTGCCGCAACGGAATGATTTTTATTTTTCCCGGGTTTGACGGAAATTTCCACCTTTGAAACGGGGCCGGTATAATATTGGAGTCGAAAAGCATCGCTGCCGGGTTTCTCTTCGTAATCGAAATCCAGAATAGATTGCGGATTGAAGATGTCAATTACATTCCAGACCAGCGCCGTTCCCCACGCAATGCGCTGCCGACCCAGCGTTGCTTCCAGATTTCCCCGGCTGTAATCCAACCAGAGACGATCCACCTGTGCGTAACCCAGGGACTTGTTTTGATGCCAGAGCACACAATCCAATTGTTTGAACTCGTGGTGGCTTCTAATTTGATCCAAAAAATTCGGTATCTTTTGAACGGAGTTTCCGTAAAAGGCGCGAAATCGGAAGTCCAATTCGCCTCGAAATGCATTTGACGGGTACCAGTGAGTGTTGAGTCTGGCATGAATCAATTGGTCATTCAGTCGTTGATCCAGAAAAGGGTATTTGGCGGTGCTGGCAAGATATTTCACATAGCCGTCGGCAGCAAACCAGGAAACCTGCGAAAAAGACGAAACAGGAGCCCCTAAAAACAGGAGAATAACAACCGCCAACGGAGCGTTTAAGCTTCTGCAAAAAAAATTCCAAGGCGATTTTTCATTTTTGATTTTCAAAGATTTCTCCTGAATTTCTCGTTGCAACCTCTACCCTTGTAGGTTTATTTAACAGTGTGTTTTGTAGTGAAATATAATAAATCCCAAAAAACCGAATTTTTTAGGCATTCTGACATTTTATTTTCCCCGCCCAAGTGAAATTCTCTTCCAAAAAGACGGGTAATCCATCCCGCCTTAGGCCATGCCCGTCTACTTAATGCGCCCTGGCAGGATTTAATGGCGTCTATTTGCTACTTCCATCTTCTTTATTTTTTACAGATA
>CAZMRE010000468.1:0-1518 GCA_964568545.1 uncultured Deferribacteres bacterium
AGAAAGCGTTCATTTTCATGGTAGTACATTTTTTCCATATCCTGGCGAACCGACCGAGTTTCCCATTCTTCTTCAATCACTAGTTCTCCTGCCCAGATGTCGATACGGTACATCCGTTTTTCCCCGATAAAAACCATTTCATTCCGCCATTTATCGCCCAGCCATGTATGAAGGTGACTTCCCAATGACCCGTTTTCAAATTCAAAACTGAGGGAAATCACTTCGTCTATTGTGTAACCGGGTTTTTTGGGATGGGCCGGATTGGTGGCAAAGCCCTTTACCTTTGGAATTTCTCCAATCACGTACCGAAACAAATCCAGATTGTGCGTTGCCTGATCCAGCAGTCCGCCGCCCGATTTTTCTTTCTCATAAAACCACGCCGGAAGTTCCATTGTCCGGGACATGGGACTTCCGTAAAACGATTGAACCAGACGCAGGGAATCATCGACAATGGCCTGTTTGAGAGCGTCAATGATGGGCATCGCCCGAAAAACATAACCAATTTGAACCAGTGCGCTCTCACGCTTTTCCAATTCAGCGGCAATTTTTTGCGCCTGCTTCAGGCTTCGTGCCACAGGCTTTTCACAAAATACGGCCAATTCGCGATCGACCGACTCCAGGATCGGTTCCTCTCGTATCTGAGGAGGAGTACAAATCCAAACGGCATCTAATTTTTCACTTTCTAACATTTGATGAAAATCGGAATATCCCTTTCCACCATATTTCTGCAAATGAAAGTCAAGATTCTCCGAATTGGGATCGGCCATTGCCATAATCTCAACATCTTTGCGCGTTTGAAGATAGGCCAAATGCATATCCGAAATTCCCCCCACGCCAATGAATCCCACACGAACACTCATTCTACTCCTCCAGCAGTTTTTTCAAATAGTGAATGGCTTCCCGAATATCCTTTTTTTGCTGCTCTCCGGATATCTCGCGCTCAATAATGAACTCTCCGGAAAATCCGATTTCTTTCAATCGCTTTACAAACTCAGGGAAATTTACCTTGCCCTGTCCGACTTTCACTTCCCGCCCCAATTCAAAGGGATCGGTTGGATAAAATCCGTCTTTGGCGTGAATATTCTTGACGTATTGACCGAAAACATCCAGCGAATCGACGGGATTCCCCTTTCCGTAAAGGATCAAGTTGGCCGGATCAAGATTGATCCCAAGATTTTGGGTGCCGACCGAACGAATGGCGCGAAGAAGTGTAACCGGCGTTTCCTGACCGGTTTCAAACCAGAATTCAAGATTTTTTTTCTCACAATAAGCAGCAACCTCCCGCACAGCTTCGACCACCCTCGGGAATTCAGGATCGGTCATATTTTCTGGGATAAAGCCAACATGCGTCACAATCGCCGGGGCGCCAATCGCTTCCGCAAAATCCGCCGCCCGCTTGAGAGCAGCCACGCGTTTCGTTCGGTAATCGGGCGGCACCAGCCCCAGCGTAATCGGTCCCTGCCGGAAATTCCATTCCCGGGGACCGGGAACACCCGCCCAAAGCGCCGACACGCGAAC
>CAZMRE010000469.1:0-1514 GCA_964568545.1 uncultured Deferribacteres bacterium
GCATATCGAAAATAGCGGTTATAGTCGATTGAATCTGTTCCGCTCACGTAGTGTGAGAAAAAATCACCAAGCGGCACGCCCGCCAGTTTTTCGCATTCTTGTTCAAATTCGGGTTCAGTGTACCAGCGATTCAACTTTTTGTAATATCTTTGGTAAAGATGCCGCATTAAATCATCAAGGGATTGCCGGTTCTTGGTTTGATGCCGAATGATCAGATCAAGCAGCGTTGCAACCATAGCCCCTTTGTTGTAGTAGGAGATTGTTGTATTGATGGAATTTTCATCGGGACGGTAGTATTTAATCCACGCATCAAAACTGGCCTCATCCACGGGTTCAACACGATTTCCCGGAGTAGATGCCAGATATTTAGCCACGCCCGCCAATCCCTTCATATAGGATTCCGGTGTTCGGAAGTTGGCGCGCAGCATGGTTTGACCCCCGTAATACGTCGTAAACCCCTCGGCCACCCAGAGCAGCCATGTGTAATTTTCCCGATCATAATCAAAGGGACCAAGCGCCTTTGGACGAAGCCTTTTCACATTCCAATTGTGAAAATATTCGTGCGCCACCAATCCCAAAAAACCATTTAACCGCTTACCCTGAAGCGCCCACCGATCAACCTGCAACACACAGGAATTTCGGTGTTCCAATCCCCCGCCTCCCTTAGGCTGCAATTGCACCAGAAAAACGTACCGCGGATAATCGATGTCCCGCATAATGGCCACTTCCGTTTTAACAATCTTTTTGACCTTTGCAACCAGGGAATCGGCCTGGTATTTTCCATTTCCGTAGATTGAGATTTCGTGGGGAATCCCGTTCACCGAAAAGGGCAAAATCGTCTGATTACCAATTTCAATGGGACAGTCTACCAGTTGATCGTAATCCCGTGCCAATCGCACCCATGGATTGGCCGAATTCGCTGGCAATCCCGTTGAAATATTTGTCCACTTTTTGGGTGGATGCAAAATAATTTTAAGAGGATGTTTTTTCAATTCCTTCACAAACATACACACGCTGGAGGGATTAATAAACGCGTGGGAATCGTCCAAAAAACTGTGTCGAACCGATATTTCGTAGGCGTAAACCGAGTACGTAAAACGAATCAGTTTTGCCTTGCGGGTTTGCACCCGCCAGATATTTTTCCCGATTTTTTTTACGGGAAGTAACTTTCCATCACTGTCTGAAGCTTTCACATTTATAACGTCTTTTTCAAATTCCCGAATAAAATAAGAGCCTGGAATCCACACAGGCATGTGAAAATCAACCCTTTTTTTTGGATAATTTTTAATCGTAAGGGTTACGTCAAAATAGTGGGAATTCGGGCTGGACATGTCAATTGTGTACGAAATTTCGACGGTCTTCGCCTGAATTCCGGATGATATGCCAAATAAAAATAGCATCGCAATAAAAAGACTCATTAATTTTTGAAATGTCTTGATCATTTGTTCTTCCAATTTAATTGATGATATTATTGCGGCTAAAATTGCGCAGATGACCATCTCTCATCGTTACGG
>CAZMRE010000470.1:0-1507 GCA_964568545.1 uncultured Deferribacteres bacterium
CTTTTGCTGTCTCTCAGTTTTTACGTTCTTTACGCAAAAAACATTTTAAAGGTAGAAGCCTCCATGGTTGGCATTTTTATCGCCGTTCAGATGCTGGCGGGGGTATTGTCCAATCTGGTTTGGGGGATGCTCAGCGACAGGATCGGCAACAAAAGCGTGATCCGCGGGTCGCTTCTGTTTCATCTGTCCATTCCTTTTTTTGCCCTTGTTTCAGGAACAGAATGGATGTACTTGCTGGTGTTTTTTGGCATTGGATTTTACATGAATGGTGCCTCCATCGGCTTCACAAATTTTATGCTGGAAGTGGCACCCGAAGCAAAGCGTCCGCTTTACATTAGCCTGCGAGGCACGCTTGTAGCTATCGTGTCATTTTTTCCGCTCTTGGGAGGCATTTTTATTGATCTTTTCTCATTTCGAGCCGTTTTTATGGCTGTTCTCTTTGTTTCAATTTTTGCGAATATTTTGGCTTCCCGACTCAGGGAACCTCGAAGGATAGTGAATATTTAAATAAAAAGGAAATAAAAAATGTGGGGTTGCCAATGGAAAAAATCGGGTTTGTATATGACGCTGGGTTTAGAAATTTGGATTACGGCTCGGGTCATATTATGCGCGGGGATCGTTACGAACGAGCCCTAAATGAATTCAAGGTCCTTGGATTGGATTCGTCCCTGAAAACAATTCCACCAAGGCAGGCGATGGAGGATGAGCTTCTGTTGTTTCACACAAGGGACTATGTGGAAAAAGTGAAAAGCTTAAACACTACGACGGGTGTTCCCATCGGCCCTGACACACCGTCCTTTCCGGGTATATTTGATGTGGCCAGCCTTAGTGTAGGAGCTAGTTTGACGGCTGCGGATTTACTTTTAAACGATTCCTTTGAAATTGCCGGAAATATTTGCGGTGGCTGGCACCACGCGTTTTCGGAAACTGGAAGGGGATTTTGCATCTTTAATGACATTGTTATTACAGCCGAATATATTTTACAAAGAGGCAAGCGGAAAATCCTTATCCTGGATTACGATGCTCACCACGGAGACGGAACACAAAAGGCATTTTACAATCGCCCTGATGTTCTGACCATTTCCATTCACGAAAATCCTGAAACTCTTTACCCGTACATGACCGGTTTTGAGCACGAGCGCGGTGAGGGCAAGGGGCTCGGATTCAATTTCAACATTCCAATGCCCCCTTACGCGACGGACGAACTCTTTCTGCTGCCGTTTCAGCAGTTTATTCCGAAAGTTTTGGATTCGTTTCAGCCGGATGTCATTCTTCTTCAAATGGGTGTAGACGGCCATTGCGATTGTGTGATCAGCCATCTTCATTATAGTCTGCTGGGCTATCAAGGGGCCAGCCGTGTTCTCACGGACTGGGTTCACAGGCACCACAAGAAGCTTCTTTTTCTCGGAGGAGGAGGTTTTGTTCATCCTATGTTGGGGCGTGCATGGGGAATTCAACTGACTGAATTTGCCGGCAGAAGCGTTGCTCTGAATGTCGAAGGCGACCG
>CAZMRE010000471.1:0-1503 GCA_964568545.1 uncultured Deferribacteres bacterium
GGCAGCTTAAAAACATTAAATGAACCGCCCACATCTGAAAATACGGTTCTTATTGTTGGACAGGTTATCTTACAAAATAATTTTTACAATACGAATCAGACGGAAGTTGTCAAAAACGGGATTCAGGTTGCCGTAATTGGGCAGATTGAAAAAAATGGCAAGAAAAAGATTGTGGGATATTGGGCAAATACGGATGAAAATGGCTATTTTTACCTGGCAGATGTTCCCAATGGAAGCTACAATCTAAAGGGGATTAAGGGTGTGGTTTCCCGGGGAACACTGGTTACTATTACGAATCCGCTAAAATATACGGGAAGCGTTTTTCAAATTCAACCGGGCGAAATTGTTATTTTCGATGGTCGGTTTTTTCCATTTAAACCGCAAAATAGAATTGTTGATTTGCAGCACAATCTGTTTGTCATTGATAAAACGAGTGAACGTACCGGAAGCGTCAATCAGATGGCATACATGTCGTTGAAAAATGCCAAGCTTGTTACAGGTGAGACGATTACCGAGCCCCCCGTACCAAAATATTTTCTAAAAAAATACCCAACCAGTCCATGGAAGCCCTATCTGGAAAAACTGTTGGAAAGCGAAGCACGGATGGAAGCGGAATAATTATCTACACCCGAGTGTGTTTGTGGGCGAAATTAGAAATCCTTGCGAAGGTTTTGAACCTTCGCAAGGATAGTGAATTTATTTTTTCTCCAGCCAGATTGGGTTGGAATAAGCACTCTTCCCGGTATCTGTTTGAACCTCCAGCCTCACGTAGACTGCTGACTCTTTTAATGCAAACTCTCTGAAAATAGTGACGTCAAACTCAGACGTTTCTTCCTGCCGAAATTGCAGCGATGTTTCGTGAATTTTGCCAGCGGTTTTTTTAATATCACCTAAGAGTAACCTTATCTTTTTAAATTTCCCAAATTCCGGAGAGGAGACAAGTTTTGCTTGTATCTCGAAATTGGCACCTGAAATTGTGTCTCCCATTTCGGCCACAGTGTGTCCCTCATTTTTTACAAAAAGTTGAACGGCGGGTCCGTCCGTAATGAAACATCTTCCCGATTTTAGCGATTTCAAAATGCCTGATAGGGAAACATCATCCGAAAAAACGCCAGTTCGTTTTTCTCCCAAAATCTGGTCTTCCATTTCTCTCATTTTAAAAAACGGAAAACTGATCTGTCGAAATCGATTAAAATTTCCGTGGGCGTCTGTGCCTGCGTAAATGAATTTTTTCATTCCCTTTGCAAGGCTCCATTTCCACAATCTCAAACTATCTTTAAAGCCGCCGTCCAGTTCGCCATTTAGTACCTGAAATCCCGAGAGTTTTGGGTAAGTGCTATCTGGTTTTTCCCATTTTCCACGATTTACCAGCAGATATTCCAGTCGCGGAATAGGTGTGGCTGGGTGTGCTGCGACAGCCATG
Source organism: uncultured Deferribacteres bacterium (assembly GCA_964568545.1). Lineage (GTDB taxonomy): Bacteria > Zhuqueibacterota > JdFR-76 > JdFR-76 > BMS3Abin05 > BMS3Abin05. The sequence continues at coordinate 1,424 of CAZMRE010000471.1, forward strand.
GCCGAATCCGGTAGGTCGTTTAGAATATCAGGAATGCTTTTCTCGGAATGGACATTAAACCACTTTTCAGCTCCGTCTCC